>JBDTYI010000117.1:0-4993 GCA_040005775.1 Solirubrobacteraceae bacterium | reverse complement strand
GCGATCGCCGGGCGCCACCCGTTGTACGAGGCGCTCGCCACAGCGGCGCTCTAGCGCCCGCCCGCGCGCTCGATCTCGGCCACCAGCTCGCTGAGCGGCGCGGTCTTCGCGACGTGTCCCGCGAGCGCGCGCGCCGCGGCGGCGTCGAGGTCCGCGGCCGGCACGCCCGTGTAGGCGACGATTGCGGCCGCCGGCACCAGCTCGGTGACGGGGCGGATCGTCTCGGACGGGGTCTCGCCGGAGCTCAGGTCGAGCACCACGACGTCGGCCGCCTCCTGCGCCGCGAGCGCCGCGGCCTCCTCGGCGCGGTCCGTCTCGCCGACGACCTCGATGCCCGCCGCCGTGCACGTCTCGCGCACGATCTGGCGCAGGGCGGCGTGGTCCTCGCACAGCACGACGCGCACGACCATTCACTCCCGGCCGGCCGCCGCGAGCGCGAGCAGATCGTCGGTGAGCGTGCGCAGCCGGTCGGCCTCGTGCGCCAGGAAGTCCATGGCGGTCGCGTCGGCGCCGCCGCGGGCGCGCAGCAGGCCGAGCGCGCCGCCGATGACGGCCACCGTCTGCCCGAGTTCGTGTGCGAGCGGCGCCGCAACGCGATCGATTCCATCGACCAGCGATAGCGACCCGCCCTGCGGCGGGCCGGGCCTCATGCCGCCTGTTGCTCCGGTGCGACGATGTCCGACCGCAGCCGGCGCGCCGCATCGACGGCCTGCTGACGCGAGCCGACGTGGAGCTTGCGCAGGATGTTCTTGATGTGCGAGCGCACGGTCTCGTGCGAGAGCACGAGCGCGTCGGCGATCGCCTCGGTCGAGGCGCGCATGCACAGGAGGTCGAGCACCTCCCACTCGCGCGGCGTGAGCGGGCTGCGGACAGGCCGCATCCCGACGCCGTCGACGGGCGTGTTGCGCATCGCCTCGATCAGTCGCGCGGTCAGGCTCTGCGACACGACCGCCTCGCCGTTGTGCGCAGCGGTCAGCGCGCGCGGCAGCGAGGCCACGCTGACCGACTTGGGCAGGAAGCCCACCGCGCCGCTGCGCAGCGCGAGCAGCCCCACCTCGTCGTCGGCGTTCGCGCTCAGCACGAGCACCTTCACCTCCGGTGCACGCTCGCCGAGCTTGCGCGTCGCGGTGATCCCGTCCATGCCCGGCATCACGACGTCCATCAGGACGACGTCGGGCGTGTAATGCATGCTCAGCTGCACCGCGTCGTGGCCGTTGCTGGCCTCCGCGATGACGACGATCCCTGCGTCCTGCAACGCGTCCCGGACAGTCCTCCGGGCAAACGGGTCGTCGTCGGCAATAATCACTCGAACGTGGTCGCGCTTCGCGTCCGCGTCGCCGTCAGTCACTTCTGGCATCCCCGGGCCCCCCAAGTGAATGCTGGTCCGTTACGAGCACGACTGTAGAACAAAGTCGCCGGTGCGTGTGGGATAATTTCGCGACGGGCGGTCACACTTCCGCCGTGAGCGGTCGTCACCTGGGTGAGATATCTGCCCTTCCCGATCGCCCTCGGCTCAGCCACGCTTGCTCGGAGTGCAACGTGAGGGGGAAGACGTTGCGGGCCGGGCGAACCCCGTGAGGAGCGATCTCGAACCCAGCGGACGGGGCGTCGAGGATCGCGTCGGGGGAGCTCTCAGGGCCCGCTGGCTGCTGGACTCCATGTCCGGGCTCGTGGCGCTGCTCTCGCCCGAGGGCATGACCATCGAGCTCAACCGCGCGGCGCTGGACCTTGCGGGTGGGGTGCGCCGCGAGACCGTCGTGGGCAAGCCGTTCTGGTCGCTTCCGCACTGGGCCGCAGACGGCGCCACAGCGGCACTGCTGAGCGCGGGCGTCGCCGATGCAGAGGCAGGAACGCCGACGCGGGTCGAGGCGCAGCTGGCGGCCGGCGGCATCCTGCTCGTGGAGCTGCGCCCCCTGGTCTCGGGCACGGGCGAGACGATGCTCGTGATCGCCGAGGGCCGGGACGTCACCGAGCTGCACGCCGTGAGTGAGCGTCTGCGCGCGCTCGACACCCGCCGGCGACGCTTCGTGCAGGCGGTGGGCCACGACCTGAAGTCGCCGCTCGCGGTGCTGCTGGCGCTCGCGGCCCGCGCGCAGGCCCGCGACGACGGCCCGGGGCGCGATGACCTCGACAGCATCGCCGCCACCACGCGCGCCCTGAATGAGCAGGTCGACGACCTCCTGAACGCGGCGCGCGCCTCCGAGCGCGCGGTGGAGCCGTCGCTGGGCGAGGAGGATCTCGCCGAGATCGTCCGCGAGGCCGTCCGCGGGCTGAGCGCGCTCGCCCGCGAGCGCGACGTGCGCGTCGACGTGCGCGCGGAGGCCGCGGTGGCGATCCGCGCGGACCGCCGGCGGCTGGCGAGCATGGCCGTCAACCTGGTGCACAACGCGCTGCGCTACGCCGCGACCGGCGTAGAGGTCGAGCTCGTCGCCGACGGGCCGATGGCGCGCCTGACCGTGACCGACGACGGGCCCGGCGTGCCCGAGCGCCTGCGCGAGGAGGTGTTCGAGCGCTTCAACCAGGGCCACGACATCCACGGCGTCGGCGCCGTCGGGCTCGGGCTCTCGATCGTGCGCGACGTCGTGACGCTGCACGGCGGCTCGGTGCGCCTGGGCGCGGGCGAGCACGGCGGGGCGCGCTTCACCGTCGACCTGCCGCGGATCGTCGCCTCCTCGGAGCAGGCGCCGGCGGCGCCGGTCGTCATCGACGGGTTCGAGGCCGTTCCCACGGCGCTGGGGATCGTCGGGCCCAATGGCGTCTGGCTGCAGGTCAACGCCGCGCTGTGCGAACTGCTGGGGTGTGCACGCGAGGACCTGCTCGGGCAGGCGGCCGCCGACGCGCTGCCCGCCGCGCTGCGGACCGGGCTCCCGCGGATGCTCGCGGGCGAGCCGCGTGCCCTCGAGGTCGACGTCCGGGCCGCCGGCCGCGCGCGCGGCCGCGTCGTCCGCTGGAGGGCGGTCCAGGCTCACACGGGCCCGGCGGTCGTCGTCATCGCGGAGGAGCGAGCGTCCCGCGGACAGGAGCGGCGCCGCCAGGCCCCCGCCCAAGGCGGGGGGCAGCAACTTGCTGGACCCCCCGCCGGCCGCCCCCGGCAGGGGGGGACGCGCCGGGTGGACGGCTCGGGCGTCGGCGCGAAGCCGACGCCGCAACGCTAGGCGTCCTCGGCGACGCCGGCGGGGGAGAACCGTTGCCCGCGCGGGGTCAAAGCCTGCCCAACCAGTAGATCGGAAGCGCGAACGCCGCCTAGGACGCAGCGTCGGCGCTGTCGGAGTCCAGGCGCCGCACCACGCGTGCGGGATTGCCGACGACGACGGCGCCGGGCGGGACGTCCGCGGTCACGACGGCACCAGCGCCACCATCGCCCCCGCCCCGATCTCGATGCCCGGGAGGATCACGGCGCCGGCGCCGACCGACGCGCCCCGGCGCACCACGGTGCGCTCGTACTCCTCGAAGAACACCTTGCTGCGCGGGAAGCGGTCGTTCGTGAACGTGGCGTTCGGGCCGAGGAAGACGTCGTCCTCGATCGTGACGCCGTCCCACAGCTGCACGCCGGACTTGATCGTCACGCGGTCGCCGACGACGGCCCCGCCCTCGACGTAGGTGTGGTCGCAGACGTTGCAGTCGCGGCCGAGCACGGCGCCCGCCATCACGTGCGCGAAGGCCCACACGCACGTGCCCGGGCCGATCGCATCGCTCTCGACCAGCGCGTGCTCGTGCGCGAACACCCCCTCCATGCGCCGCAGCCTAGCGCGCTAACCCGGCCCGGCGCCGCCCGCGAACGAGCCTTCGCGGGTGAGGACGTCGAGCCACACGCGCCGGCGCTCGGCGGCGTCGCGGGCGCCGGCCAGGCGGTCGACGGCCTCGGCTGCCTCCGGGGACACAGCCCTGGGGTGGGTGGGGGCGATGTCGATCGCCGCCGCGCCCTGGTGGCGCTCGGGGACGAGCGTCTCGCCGGGGCCGACGAGGATCTCGCGCATGACCTCGCCCGGGCGCACGCCGAGCGTGGCGATCTCCGGCGCGCCGGCGTGCCCGGCGCCGGCCCAGATGCGCTCGGCCATCAGCCCGACGGAGATCTCCGCGGGGTCGGCCGCGGTCGCGACGCGCGCGCCGTCGCCGGCCAGCAGCGCGCCGTGGGCCAGCAGCGTGGCGGCGTGGGCGGCGGTGATCCAGTAGCGGACCATGGTCGGGTCGGTGATCGTCAGCGGCACGCTCGCGCGCGCCTGGCGCAGGAAGAGATCCGACGCGCTCCCCGCGGTGCCGAGGACGTTCACGAGGCGCACGGCGATGCGGGCGCCGCCGTGGCGCTCGGCGTCGAGCAGCGCCAGCTGCTCCATGAGGCGCTTGGTGCGCCCGTAGAGGCCGGCCGCCCGCGCGGCCTTGTCGGTGGAGGCGACGACGACCGTGCCCGCCCCGACGCGCTCAGCCGCACGCAGTACGTTCTGGGAGCCGTCGAGGTTCGTCGCGACGAACTCCTGCGGGTAGCGCTCGGCCCAGTCCACGTGCTTGTAGGCGGCGAGGTGGAAGACGACGTCGGGCCGCGCGCGGCGCAGCTCCTCCTCGACGCGCGGTCCGTCGCGCACGTCGCACAGCGCGTGCTCGACGCGCACCACGCTCTGCCGCGCGCGGGCGCGCCGGTCCTCGGCCAGCGACGGTTCGTGCGCGTCGATCAGCGTGACCAGACGTGGGCGGAAGCCGAGCAGCAGCGTCGCCAGGCGCCGCCCGATCGAGCCGCCGCCGCCGGTGATGACCACGCTGCGTCCGGCGACAAGCTCGTCGAGCGCGAGGACGGAGGGGAGGGGGTCGCGGCGGCCGATGACCGCCTGCCAATCGAACGGGTCGGGCGGCACCCGGCGCACCGCGGGCTCCGCCGGCGCGGGCGGGTCGGAGAGCACGCGCACGACGTCCGCGTAGCCGGCCTTCATGTCCGGGGAATGCGCAGGGTCGGGCTCGTTGATCTCGGCGACGATCCACTCGACCTGCTCGCCGAGGCGCG
>JBDTYI010000116.1:0-3299 GCA_040005775.1 Solirubrobacteraceae bacterium | reverse complement strand
CCCGCGCCCGGGACGTTGGGGTTGTTGTTGTCGTGGATGAAGTTGTTCTCGATGAACGTGCAGGATGTCGACGTCGAGCCCGGGCACCAGCCCAGGGCGGGCGACGGGGCGTCGTCGTTGTTCTGGCTGTTCGACACGATGGCGGTCTTGTTGTGGTCCCACTCGGACTTCTCCAGGCGCAGGTGGCCGCCGGAGTTCGTGCCCGAGTAGCCCAGCGCGCTGTACTGCGCGTGCGCGTCGGAGACGACGGTGTTGCAGTCGCGGCAGGCCCCGACGTAGTAGTCGGAGTCCTGCATGTTGCTCGCGTAGGTGTGGACGATCCGGCCCGGCCCCGACGAGTTCGAGGCGAAGATGCCGTAGCTGCCGACCGCGTGCTGACCGCCGTAGTAGCTGTCGGTCGCCGAGACGTATGACGTCGAGAAGCTGCCCTTGCGCTGCTTGCCGCTGCCGTCGCCGAAGTTGAACCAGATCTGGTTGCCGCCGTCGTTCGTCTTGAGGAAGTTGCACGCGGTGAGGTTCTCGATGCGCACGCCGGAGGCCTTGAAGACCTCGATGCCGTTGCGCCCGAGCGGCTTGCCGTTCTTGTCGTGCGGGCCGAGGTCCTGGCGTGCCTTCGACGTCGAGCACGAGCCGGACCCGACCGGCTTCGTGCCGTCGACGACGACGCGGTTACGGTCCATGCCGCGCAGCGTGATCCGCGGCGTCTGGATCCACACCCCGGCGCCGGCCTCGGCGTCGCCCCTGGCGCTGTAGCGACCGCTGTGGTCGGCGCGCTCGTGGTAGACGCCGGGCGCGACGAGGATCGTGTCGCCGGAGTGCGCCGCGTTCACCGCGGCCTGGATCGTCGTGTACGACCCGCGCATCCCCTTGTAGGTGCCGACGCGCAGCACCTTGGCTCCCGCGAGGCCCGGCGCGAGGGCCAGCAGCCCCATCGCCACGACGCCCGCCCGACTCACACCTCGACCCATCGCGCGACATTACTCGCGCCGCCCGCGCCCGCGCCACACTCGCCGTGTAGGAGCGCGAATGTGCAGAGGGTCCGCGGCCCTAGCCGGTGGCCGCGCGCAGCAGCGCGCGCGCCGACCAGCGCATCGTCTCGACCGCCTCGGCGCGCGTCTGGCCGGCGATGTCGGTCAGCCAGACGAGCGAGTCGATGCCCACCGAGGCGGCGATGGCGACGACCAGCCGCTCGAGCTCGGCCGCGTCCATGCGGCCGGCGAGCGGCGCCAGCGCCTCGCCGACCCAGACGATGCGGCGGCCGCGCCGGAAGGGCTGGTCGTCGCGGCGCGGGCGCGCCGGATCGAGCGAGGCGCGCAGCATCGCCCGCAGCGCCGTCTCGTGCTCCACGCACTGACGCGCGATCGCCTCGACGACGATCGCGAGGCGGTCCGCCGGGTCCGCGGGCGGGTCGGGGCCCAGGAGCGAGTCGTCGGTGAGCGCCGGGAACGCCGCGACCAGCAGCGCGTGCTGGTTGGGGAAATAGCGGTACGCGGTCGCGCGCGAGATCGCCGCGGCCGCCGCGGCCTGCTCGACGGTCGGCGTGTCGCCCGTGTCCATCAGCCGGCGCGCGGCGGCGACGAGCGCGTCGCGGGTGCGCGCCTTCTGCCCGGTGCGCCCGGTCTCAGAATATGAGATGGACATGCTCAAGATGATACTTTAGTCTCAGGACATGCCCGAAGCTCAGCTCGATCTCGCCGTCCACAGCGTCGCGCCCCTCGAGGGGGACGCCATCTGGTTCAACGGCGCCTTGCAGAACGTGAAGCTCCCGGGTGCCTGGGGCGCCGATGCGCTGTGCGTCGTCGAGGTGACGTCCACCGCCGGCCGCGCGACCGGCCTGCACGCCGACCCCAGCAACGAGACGTTCTACGTCCTCGAAGGCGAGCTGCTCTTCCACGTCGACGGGCACGAGTACCCGGCGCCCGCCGGCCAGACGATCACGGTCCGCCGCGGGGTGCCACACGCGTTCATCGTCACCTCGCCCGTGGCCCGCTTCCTGGTCATGAACACCCCAGGCACGCAGGAGCGCTTCTTCCGCGCCGGTGGCGAGCCGGCCGCCGATCGCGACCTCGACGCCGCTCCGCCGCCCGACATGGAGCGCACGATGGCGGCCGCACGCGCGTTCGGCATCCAGTTCCTCGGGCCGCCGCCGTTCGCCGCCGACGCGGTCCGGACCGTCAGCGGCGCCGAGGCCTAGCCCACCGAGGCCGGGTGCGCGTCCTTCGCCACCGCGTGCGCGGTCTCCCGCTGCGCACGGGCGAGCAGGAACGCGGGCACGAGCGCGATCGCCGGCGCGCCGAAGGCCCACCAGTACGTGTGCGCGAACGCGTCGGCCGCCTGCGGGCCCGTCACGCCGCCCGGACGCGCCGGCGCGAGTCCGGCGCTGAGCTGGCTCTCGAGCACGACCGCGAGCACCGCGGTGCCGAGCGACCCGCCCACGCGCTGGATCACGTTGAGCATCGGGGTCGCACGCGGCACCTGCGAGCGCTCGAGCGTCGAATACGCGGCGGCCATCGCCGGCATCATCGTGAAGCCCAGGCCCGCGCCGCGGGCGACCAGTCCGAGCTCGAGCACCCAGTAGGGCGTGGTCGCGGTGACCTGCGTGAACGGGAGCGTCCCGACCATCAGCATCGCCAGGCCCGCGAGCACGATGCGCCCGCCGCCGAGGCGGTCGGTGAGCTTGCCCGCGCGGTTCATTCCCAGCGCCGCGCCGAGACCCTGGGGCATCATCAGCAGCCCAGCCTGGAGCGCGGACTGGCCGCGCGCGATCTGGAAGTACAGCGGCAGCAGCAGCAGCGCGCCGAACAGCGCCCCACCGACGAGGAAGATCGTGGCCGAGGCGGCGGCGAACCCGCGCTCCCGCAGCAGGCGCACGTCGACCAGCGGCGACTCGGCGCGCAGGGCGTGGCGGGCGAACGCGGCGACGAGCAGCGCGCCGAGCACGATCGGCGCGACGCGCCAGGGCGTGATCGCACCGTGCGAGGAGACCTCGCTGAGGCCGAAGACGACCAGCGCGACACCGGGCGAGAGCATCGACAGGCCCTTCCAGTCCAGCCGGCTGGGCGTGTCCCCGCCCCGGCCGACGGCGCGCTCGGCGGGCAGCAGCTTCGCCGCGAGCACGAGGCCGACGAGCCCGATCGGCAGGTTCACGTAGAAGATCCAGCGCCATGAGAGCTGCTCCACGAGCAGGCCGCCGAGGACCGGCCCGAGCACCGGGCCGAGAAGCATCGGCACGCCGATCACGCCCATGACCTGCCCCATGCGCGACGGTCCCGCCGACTGCGCAAGCGTGATCATCCCGA
>JBDTYI010000115.1:0-5248 GCA_040005775.1 Solirubrobacteraceae bacterium | reverse complement strand
TGCGGACGCGCGCGACCTTGCGCGCCTTCATGGCGACGTGGGCGGGGAGGCGAATGGTGCGGCCGGAGTTGTCCAGACCGCGCTGAATCGCCTGCCGGATCCACAGCGTCGCGTATGTGGAGAAGCGGAAGCCCTTACGCCAGTCGAACTTCTCGGCTGCGCGAATGAGGCCCAGCATCCCCTCCTGAACCAGGTCGTTGAGGGTGAGGCCATGTCCCTGGTAGCGGCGTGCGATCGACACGACCAGGCGCAGGTTGCAGTTGACCATGCGCTCCTTGGCCAGCAGGTCGCCACGCTCGATGCGCTTGGCCAGCTCGATTTCTTCCGCAGGGCGGAGCAGCCGGAACTCGTTCGCGTGCTGCAGGAGCTGGTCGAGAGCGTCGGCGTGCACGGTCGCCTCGTACCCGGGGGTGGTGCTGTTGCGGCTTGTCTTCAAGATCCTCCAATGGATTTCCGATGCGTGCAGTTGGAATTGTACGACCTTTTCGTTGCTCACGCAACGTCCTTCCGAAAAGGTGCCCAACTGGCCTACGAGGCAAACGACGCGCCGGATGCTAGGTCGGGAACCTTTCGCAAACCTATGGCCAGCCTTCGGGGTTCCTGGGGCTGTGGATTCGCTTCAGAGCGAATCGTTTTGGCTCTGGCAGCGCGGCCCGCGACGCTGAGGGCGTGCGCACCGTCCTCCGCACCCCCGGGGTCCTCCCCCTTTTCGGCGCCTCGCTCGTCGCGCGCCTGCCGATGGGCGCCCTCGGGCTGCTGCTGATCCTCCACACGCAGGCGCTCACCGGGTCCTACGCGCGCGGCGGACTGGCGGCCGGTGTCTACGCGCTCGCGCTCGGGATCTCCAACCCGGCGCTCGCGCGGGTCGTCGACCGCAGCGGGCAGACGCTCGTGCTGCGCGCAGGGGCCCCGGTGTCGGCGGCGGCGATCGCCGCGGTTGCGCTGCTGCCCGCGTCGGCGCCGACCGGGCTGATCGTCGTGTTCGCGGCGATCGCCGGCGCCGCGCAGCCGCCGATCGGCTCGTGCATGCGCGCGCTGTGGCCGACGCTCGTAGACGGCCCCGACGCGCGCCACATCGCCTACTCGCTGGAGAGCGTCGCCCTGGAGACCGTCTACATCTGCGGGCCCGTGGTCATCGTGGCCGGGATCGGATCGCTCTCGGTGCCGGCCGCGCTGCTTGTGTGCGCCGCCACCCAGATCCTCGGCGACCTCGCCTTCTCCATGCATCCCGTCTCTCGATCCTGGACGCCCTCCGCGCGCGGACCGGAGCGCGACCTGTCGGGCGCGCTGCGCGCGGGCGGCGTGCGCGTGCTCGTCGGCGTCTTCGCGCTGTCGGGGCTCGCGGTCGGCGCGGTCGAGGTCGCCGTGCCCGCGTCGCTGGACGCGATGGGCCACCGCGAGCTCACGGGTGTGCTGCTCGGTGTCTGGGGCGTCGGCTCGCTGCTGGCCGGCGTCGCGGTGAGCCGCCTCGGCGCGGCGCCCGACGGCCCGCGGCGCCTGGCGGTCCTGCTCGCACTCTGGGGCGCGACGCACGCTGCCGTGGCGATCGCCGGCGCACCGGTGACGCTCGCGCTCACGCTGCTGCTCGCCGGCGCGTCGATCGCGCCGACGTTCATCGTCGCCAACTCGATGCTCGACGGGCTCGCCCCGGTGGGCACGCTCACCGAGGCATTCACCTGGACGTCCACCGGCATGGTCGCCGGCGTCGCCGTCGGCAGCACCGTGGCCGGGGCGCTCGTCGATGCCGTCTCGCCCGCGGCCGCGATGGGCGCGCTGGGCTGCGGGGGCCTGCTCGCGGCGCTGCTCGTGCGCGGCGCCGCGGCAGGCTCCCTGCGAGCGCCTAGCGCAGTCGCTGCCTGATGTAGGACAGCGAGTCGTTCGCCGCGGCGGTGACGACGCCGCCGTGGGTGATGCCCTTGTAGGTCTTGTAGGTCACGGGGACCTTGTTGGCCTGGTACTCCTTGACGAGCTGGTCGGTGAACGAGGGGAACACGGTGGTGTCGCTCGTGCCCTGCTCGACGCGGACCGGCGTCGAGAGCTTCAGATGCTCCGGGTCGTTCTGGCCCAGCGCCGCGATGAGCGGGTCGATGTCGGCGCCGTCGCGGATCAGGCTGGCGGGCGACTGCCCTCCGAACGAGTCGGGCTTGGCGAGGTCGCCCAGGCACGCGGTCAGCGTCTGCGGGTACAGCGCCTTGGCGCTGTCGGAGAGCACGCCCTCGAGGCCCAGCCCGGGGCGCCCGACGTCGATGCCGCGGATGATCGTCGCCGCGAACGCGGTGAGCCCGCCGCCCGGATCCTTCAGCGCGGTCAGCAGCTTGCTCTGGTCGGCGATGTGCGAGGCGGGCGCAAAGGCGATCGTGCCCTTGAGCCTGAGGTCGGGCGTGTAGCCCTTGGCCAGCGACGCCGCCCACAGCGCGGCGTGACCGCCCTGCGAGTGGCCGGCGAGGATCAGCCGGCTACCGATGCGCGGGTCGAGCTGGCGCGCGGCGCGGACGATGTCCAGCGTCGAGCGGCCCTCGGACTTCCCGACCAGATAGGGGTGGGCGCCGGGCGGGCCGAGACCCTCGTAGTCGGTGCGCACGACGGCGTAGCGCGCCTTCAGCCAGCGCGTGAGCAGCGGGTAGATGTAGCTGTTGTAGCCGTGGACGCTCGTGCCGGCCGCGTCGCGCGACGGGGCGCATTGGTCGGCGACGCCCGTCGTGCCGTGGGCGTAGCTGATGACCGGCCAGCCGCTTTTGGGCGCCTTGCCCGTCGGGATCGACACGGTGCCGGAGACCGCGACGGGCTTGCCGGTGACACCGGTGGAGCGGTAGAGCACGAGGTCGGTGCGGGCGGCGCCCTCCACGGCGGGCTGCCCCGTGATGCGATGGGCGCGGATGATGTCGCCGTGCTTCTTGCCCGGGACCGGGCTCGGCGGCGCGTAGAAGGCGGTGCCCGAAGGGCCCTTGGGGATCGTGGGCTTGGCGGGCGCGGCGGCCGGCAGCGCGAGCACTGCCACCGCGGCGAGCGCGAGGAGGAGGCGACGGAACATCGCGTGAACGTACTGTGAAAGGCGTGGCGGAGGAGTTCGGTCAGGAGCGCTGGACGCGCACGTGAAGCGGCGCGCGGCCGCGCCTGCCCGCATCGTCGAGCACGCCGAGCGCGCGCATGCAGTAGGC
The DNA here is from genome assembly GCA_040005775.1 of Solirubrobacteraceae bacterium. Classification (GTDB taxonomy): domain Bacteria; phylum Actinomycetota; class Thermoleophilia; order Solirubrobacterales; family Solirubrobacteraceae; genus JAOPZW01. Next base: position 2,090 of record JBDTYI010000115.1, on the reverse strand, counting down.
GACCCGTTGCGCGAGCAGGATGCGGCAGCCGAGTGCGGAGCCGAGCTCGCGGGTGGTGAACGGCTCGTTCAGGGCCGCGGGGATCAGCGCGGCAACGTCGCGCGGACCCTCGAGGACCACGGTGTCGAGCACCTCGGCGAGACGACGCTGGCCGGGGTCGCGCGTGCGCCGGCCCGAGCGCGACCGCGTCGGGCCCGGAGCGCGGACGTGGTCCTCGCGGCACAGCGGCACCTCGATCGCCAGGTTCGGGTGCGCCAGCAGCGACGGGAAGGACACGAGTCGGTCGAAGAGCTCGAGCGCGCCCGCGCGGCGCGGCGAGCGCCGCGCAGAGAGCAGCTGCCCGTCGTCGTCGACGCGCAGGATGCGGCGCTCGGCGGCGACGGGGTGCACGATCCGTATGCGGTGGTGGTCGAGCAGCGCGTCGAGCTTCGGGCCCAGCGGCGAGAACCCGCCGGTCTGGATCTCCACCAACTCGCCATCGGCGCGGACGAGGTCGATCACGAAGCGCCCGAAGGGCACCTCGGCCCGGTCGCCGGGTCGCGCGTAGAAGTCCTTGAGCGCCGCGTGGAGGGGACCCTCGCGCAGCACGCCGATGCCCGACACGACGCCGAGGCTACCGGCGCCGGCGGGCGCGTTCGCGTTCGCGGGCGATGAGAGGGTGTGCGGGAATGAGCGCCGGGCTCCGGACCCTGATCGTCTCCGACCTGCACCTCGGCGCACGGCTGGGACGCGACGCCCTGCGCCGCCCGGAGGCCCTCGCCGCGCTGCTGGACGCCCTCGACGACGTCGACCGCCTCGTCCTGCTCGGCGACGTCGTGGAGCTGCTGGAGGGCGACCCGCGCGCGGCGCTCGCCGCGGCCGAGCCGGTGCTGCGCGCGGTCGGCGCGCGCATGGGGCCCGAGCGCGCGATCGTCGTCGTCCCCGGCAACCACGACCGTCCGTTCGTGCGCCCGTGGCTCCGCGCACACCCCGAGGCCACGAGCGTGCTCGACGGCGTGATCCCCGGCAACGCGACGCCGCTGCTCGCCTCCCTCACCGCGTTCCTCGCTCCCGCGCGCGTGGAGGTCCGCTACCCGGGCGTCTGGCTCACGCCGCGCGTGTGGGCGACCCACGGCCATTACCTCGACCGCCACCTGGTGCCGGCGACCGCCTACGGGGTCGCGCGCGGGGCCCTGGGGCGCCAGCCGCGCGCCGATTCGACCGCGGCCGACTATGAGTTTGCCGGCGGCCCGTCCCTCACCGGCCTCGAGGGCCGCATCATGCGCTCGCTGCCGCTCCCGTCCGCGTCGCTGTTCGATCGTCTCGTCGACCTCGTCCGGGCGTCGACGATGCCGACGGCGCCCCGGCGGCCGCGCATGTCGTGGCTCACCGTCCGCGTGCTGGGCATCCAGATGCGCCGCGCGAGCATCCCCGCCGTCGCGCGGGTGGCCGAGCGCCTCGGCGTCGACGCCGACCACGTGATCTTCGGCCACGTGCACCGCCTCGGGCCCGTGGACGGCGACGACCCGCGCCAATGGCAGGGACCCGGCGGCCACCCGGCGATCCTGAACACGGGCGGCTGGGTCTACGAGCCCCCGCTCGTGCACGGCGTCACGCCGCCGCACCCGTACTGGCCGGGCGGCGCGGTCGTGATCGACGGCCACGGCCCGCCGCGCGCGGTGTCCCTGCTCGATCACCTGCCCGCCGAGGCCTTCGGCGACCCGGGGCGGGGGGGCTAGCGTGCGCGGGCGCACGACAGTGCTCGTGGCTGCGGCGTCGCTGCTGCTGCTCGCCACGACCCTCACGGCCTACCTGCGCCACGCCCTCTTCGACGCCGACCAGTTCGCGGGCCGCGCGACCGCCGCGCTGCGCGACCCGCGGGCGCGCACCGTCGCTGCGGAGCGGGTGACCGACGACATCGTCCTGCGCCGTGAGGCCGACCTGATCGCGGCGCGGCCGATCATCATCCGCGCGGTCGAGGGCGTCGTGGGCGGCGACGCGTTCGGGGCGCTGTTCCGCCGGGGGGTGCTCGATGCCCACCGGGCGATCCTCGCCCGTGACCGCGACACGATCGTGCTCACGCTCGCCGACGTGGGCACCGTGACCGCCGC
>JBDTYI010000114.1:0-5397 GCA_040005775.1 Solirubrobacteraceae bacterium | reverse complement strand
CTGGCCCGCGACCGCATCTCCGCACTCAAGCGGCGCCTGGCCGGCGTGAAGTCCAGCCGGGCGACGATGCGCGCCGAGCGCGTGCGCGCGCAGCTGCCCGAGATCGCGCTCGCCGGCTACACGAACGCCGGGAAGTCAACGCTGCTCAACCGCCTCACGGGCTCCGAGGTCGGCGTCCGCGACCGCCTCTTCCACACGCTCGACCCCAACACGCGCTCGTTCCGCCTCAACGGCCGGCCCTACCTGATGACCGACACCGTCGGCTTCATCCGCAAGCTGCCCCACCAGCTCGTCGATGCGTTCGGCGCGACGCTGGAGGAGACGCGCATGGCCGACCTGATCCTCCACGTCGTCGACGCCTCAGCCGACGAGGCGGAGATGGACGACATGCTGCGCGCCGTCGACGAGGTCCTGGAGGGCATCGGCGCGAGCGACCAGCCGCGGCTGCTGATCCTCAACAAGGTCGACGCCGTGGACCCGGAGCGCCGCGAGGAGCTGCGCTTCGCCCACCCCGGCGGGATCGTCGTGTCGGCCCTGACGGGAGAGGGGATCGATGAAGTCGGGGAGCGCATCGAGCAGTCCTTCCTCGAGGGCCTGCGCAGCGTCGACCTGCTGCTGCCGTTCGAGGAGGGCAGCAGCCTCGCCGAGCTCCACGATCTGGCCGGCGAGCTCGAGCGCACCGACACCCCCGACGGCGTCCGCGTCCGTGCCCGGGTGCCGGCGACCGTCGCCGAGCGTTACGCGCGCTTCGCGGTCAACGGCAACGGGCCTGGCTCCCGCCCCTAGCGCCGCGCCTCGGGCGCGCGTAGTGTCGCGCCATGAAGAAGACAATCGCACTTGCGGCCGTCCTGGCCACGTGCCTCACGACCACCGCTCTCGGCGCTGCGGCGCGCAGCACGAGCGGAACGATCTACGCTCACACGACCCACGTCGTCGGCAAGGACCTCTACGTCTCCGGCGACTTCAAGGACAAGCTCCTGGGCCCGGGCGCGATCGTCTACATCACGAACCCCGGGGCGAACCCCGACGGCTCGGTGCTCGTCAAGGCGCGCAAGATCACGATCTACTTCCCGAGCGGGACGATGAGCGGCGTCGGTCAGGCCACGCAGACGATTCAGGGCGAGGCGGTCACGGTGTCCGACGGGACGTTCTCGCTGACGAAGGGCACCGGCAAGTACAAGGGGCGGACGCTGAAGGGCACGTTCTCGGGCACACAGGACAAGGAGGGCGTCTACAAGTTCACCTACAAGGGCAAGTTGCGCTAGTCCCTGCGCCGGTAGCCGTCGGCCACCGCGTGCAGCCGCGCGGGGTCCGGCGTGCCCGGCGCCTTGCGCTTGTTGGGTTCGAGATCGGGCGGGCGCATCCAGCGCGCGATCGGCTCGCCGTGCGCGCCTGCGGTGGCGGCGAGCTGCCGGGCCCCTACGGCGGGCACCCCGAGCGCCCCGGCCGCCGCGACCAGCCGGCGGCGCTTGCCCCCGCGCGAGAGCGGGAGCGCGAGGGCGACGAGGACGGCGTGCTCGGCGCGCATGCCCTGGGCGTGCAGCTCGAGCCGGCCCCAGAGCGCGACCGCGCCGGCGACGAGCTCCGCCGTCGCGGCCGACGCGCTGCGTGCCGGCGGGTCGTACCAGGCGTAGATCCCGCAGGTGCAGCCGTTCTGAGGAGCAGCGTGGCCGTGCGCCGCGCAGTGCGCGGTCTGCACGCCGCCGTCCCAGCGGTCGTCGGCGCGCAGCGAGAGCAGCTGGGTGCCGCGCAGGCGCCACTGCCGGTAGCCGATGACCGCGCGGACGAGGTCGGGGGCCTCAGCGGGCGGGGACAGGGGGCGCCTTCTCGGGCGCGGGCTCGGCGGGCGGGTCGATGCGCCGCGGCGGCGGCGGGGCGGCCGGCACCTCGAGGGGCTCCACGCGGATCGTGCGGGACGGGCCGTCGAGTGACATGACCGGTCCAGTGTTGCGCGCCGCGGAGCCGGGCGCTAGCGGTGCTCGGGGTTTGACGCGCCAGGATGGCACCCCGCGTCCCACTCCGACCGCTGGTTGCCGTAGGCGGGGATGCCGCTGGCGTCCTTGAGCATCCGCGCGAGGTGCATGAGGTTCCAGGCCATGAACGAGGTGTTGCGGTTGGTGAAGTCGTTCTCGGGACCGCCGGAGCCGGGATCGAGGTAGCTCGGGCCGGGTCCGGCCTCGCCCATCCATCCCGAGTCGGCCTGCGGCGGGATCGAGTAGCCGAGGTGCTGAAGTGAGTAGAGGACGTTCATCGCGCAGTGCTTGGCGCCGTCCTCGTTGCCCGTGACCAGGCAGCCACCGGCCCGGCCGTAATAGGCGTACTGGCCCGCGTCGTTGAGCAGGTGGCTGTTGCCGTAGAGGCGCTCGATGACCCGCGTGCACACCGAGGACTTCTCGCCCAGCCAGATCGGGGTGAGCACGACGAGGATGTCGGCGGCCATGACGCGGTCGAAGAGCGCGGGCCAGTCGTCGGTCGCCGAGCCGTGTTCGGTCATGTCGGGCTGCACGCCCGTGGCGATGTCGTGGTCGATCGCGCGCACGGTCTCGACCTTCACGCCGTTGCGCTCCATGATCCCGATCGCGATGTCGGCCAGGGCCTGTGTGTTGGACACGGCCGGCGAGCGCTTGAGCGTGCAGTTGACGAACAGCGCGCGGAGGTCGGAGAAGTCCCAGGGGCTGGCGGCGGCCAGCTGCTCCTGAAGCGGCGTTAGCTCGGGCATGTGGTGCGAACTCTCGCCGACCCGAGGTACCCTGGCAACCATGCCCGCGTTCGCCGTCCCGGCCCTGTTCGCCGACGACTCCCTGCACGAGGCCCGCGATGCCCTCGCCTACTGGGAGGATCGCGCCCACCGGCTCCCGCGCCATGCCGTCCTGCGGCGGCGCGAGGCACGGGCCATGGCCGTGCGCTGGTCCGCGCGCGTCGCCGAGGCCGAGCGCGACCGCTATGGCCGCGGGGTGGCCGGCACGCTGCTGCTGCTCGTGGCCGAGGGGCGCGTCCCCGAGCCCGCCCGCCGGACGGGGCGGCGCCTGGTCCGGCGAGCTGCGCAGGGTGTCGCCCTCGCGGGTGCCGCCTGCCTCGCGGTGCTGGCGCTCGCGGTGACGGTCGTCGTCGCGCTTGTCTCCGCGCTGATCTAGCGCGGGCGCCGGAGCCCGAGGACGGTCAGCCCGCCGGCGCCGGCGAGCAGGACGAGCCCGATCCCGAGCGCGCCCCAGCCGATGTACGGGAGGGCCGGGACCCGCGCGCCGGCGCGGACGCCGGCGTCGACGCCGCGCGAGCCGTCGGCGTTCATCACGACGATCGACCAGTGGCCACCGCGGACGTTCCAGGTGATCGTGCGTCGCCCCTGGCCCTCCGAGCTGACGGCCCAGAAGCGCTGCGCCCCCGGCGAGAACGGCTTCTCGGTGCCGGCGTGTGCACGGTAGTCCGCACGGAACGGGTCGAAGGACACGTCGGTGAGGATCGAATGGGGGCTCCGGCGCAGATAGGCGGACACCGACTCCGTGCGCGCGATGCCGACGAAGACGGGCTTGCCGGCGCGCGGCGTCACCTGGAGGCGGACCTTTCCGTAGCTCACGTCGCCGACGACGCCGCTCGGGACGCCGTTGACGTCGAGGTCGTCGGTGGCGACGGCGTAGCCGGTGCCGGCGAAGCCGTGCGCGGCGGTCGAGATGAAGCCCCGGTCGTCCTTCTTGGTGTCCGCGTACAGGGACGCGCCGCCCGCGGCGAACATGCCGATGGCGAGGACCGCGAGGACCCCGGCGGCGAGGAGGGCGGCGATGCGCGGTGTGGTGAAGCGTCGCGTCGGGCGCGGCGTCGGAGGGGGCGGGCTGGGGGCCAGGGTGGACATGGCACGAGACTCTCAGCGCACCGCTCGTGCAGGGGCGGGGCTGGCAGGCGTCGTGCTCCCGGGCAACCCCCGGCCCTGCGTGCGGGAGCCCGTACCCTGGGCCCATGACGAAGGTGGTGGTGCACGCCGAGCGCGAGGACCGCTATTGGTACCCCGACGACGGCGGCGCGGTGTGGCTGGCCGGCTACCAGCTCGTCGACCCGGCCACCGGCCGCTGGCTGGGCCGCGACGCACCGGAGCTCGCCGACCGCGGCCTGGTGGTGGCGAGCATCGCGGGCGCCGCCCAGCACCACGGCGGCGCGCTGCAGTCCGACGCGCTGGCGCCGGGACACCGGCTGGCGCTGCGTCGCGACCCCGAGAACCCGCACGATCACAACGCGATCGCCGTGGAGACCCCCGGCGGCGAGCAGGCCGGCTGGGTCCCGCGCGAGGTGGCCGCTGAGCTGGCGGCCGAACTCGACGCCGGCCGGGCATGGTCGGCGCTGGTGCTCCGCGAGCGCCGGGCCTCGCCCCGCGACCCGCGCCAGGGCGCCACGATGCTCCTCGCCCGGGGCGATGGAATCGACCTGCGTGCTTGACTGACGCGATGCGGCCCGCCGGCGCTCTCGCGGTCCTGACCATCCTCCTTGCGGGCTGCGGTGGGGGCCACGGCTCGGGGAACACCATCGACGCGCCCGCCGGCGACCGGGCGCCGGCGCGCGCGCCGGCCCGCACCGACGTCGCCGCGATGGCCGCCCGCGCGAACGTCCCGGTGCTCTGCTGGCACCAGATCCGCGCGATCACCGCCAGCGACGGAGCGCAGGCCCGGCCCTACGTCGTCGGTCCGCGCTACCTCGCCGCCCAGTTCGACGCGCTGCAACGTGCGGGCTACCACTCGGTGACCGCCGATGCGGTCGTCGCGCACGTCGCCCGGGGCGCGCGCCTGCCGTCCAAGCCCGTGCTGCTGACCTTCGACGATGCGTCGAAGGGCCAGGCCTCCCGGGCGCTCCCGCTGCTGCGCGCCCACCGCTTCACGGCCACGTTCTTCGTGATGACGGTGGTGCTCGGCAAGCCCGGGTGGATGGCACGCTCCGACGTCCGCGCGCTGGACCGCGCCGGCATGACGATCGGCGCGCACACGTGGGACCACCACCCGGTGCCTGAGTACGCGGGCGACGACTGGACCACGCAGATCGACGAGCCCACCCGCGAGCTCGAGCAGATCGTCGGCCACCGCATCGGCGTGTTCGCCTACCCCTTCGGCCTCTGGAGCGCGTCCGCGTTCTCGCACCTGCGCGACGCCAAGCTGGGCGCGGCGTTCCAGCTCGCGGACAAGCTCGACCGCGAGCACCCGCTCTACACCCTGCGGCGCGTCATCGTGCCCCAGGAGAGCGGCGCGGCGCTGCTGCGGCAGGTGCGCGAGGACTTCTAGACGGGCGCCCCCGAGGTCGGTGGACGCCTGCTGCGCGTGGCGCGTGGGCTGTCCGGAACGGCACAACGGGGAGGGGTGGCATCCAGATCGGGGTGCTTAGGAACCGGTTTGCATGCCACCCCCGCTACCGCTTCTGATG
>JBDTYI010000113.1:0-13902 GCA_040005775.1 Solirubrobacteraceae bacterium | reverse complement strand
TCGTCGGCTATGTCGGCAGGCGTCCCGTCCAGGACCTGCTTCTCGCCGGTCTCAGCCGTCTCGAGTACCGCGGATATGACTCCGCAGGCATCTCGATGATCGCCGGCGGCGGCATCGAGTCCATCCGCGCGGTCGGCAACCTCGAGCGCCTGCGCGACGCCGTCGCCGCGCGCGACGAGCTCGGCGGTGGCGTCGCCACGGCCGAGGCGCCCGCCACCACCGGCATCGGCCACACGCGCTGGGCCACGCACGGCCGCGTCAACGAGGAGAACGCGCACCCGCACTTCGACACCGCCGGGCGTGTCCACGTCGTCGTCAACGGCATCGTCGAGAACTACCTGTCGCTCAAGGAGCGCCTGCTCGACATGGGCGCGGTCTTCACGAGCGAAACCGATGCGGAGGTCATCGCCCACCTCGTCTCCCATCACCTGGCCGCCGGCTCCCTCACCGACGCGGTGCGCGCGGCCTACAACGACCTCGAGGGCCACTACGCCTTCGTCGCCATGACGCTCGAGGAGCCCGACCTCATCGTCGGCGCCCGCAAGGAGTGCCCGCTGATCGTCGGCCGCGGCGAGGGCGAGACGTTCCTGGCCTCAGCGATCCCCGCCTTCCTGGCCCACACGCGCCGGGTGCAGCACATCGAAAACGGCGAGATCGTGGTCGTCCGCGCCGACGCCGTCACCTTCATGACCCCCGACGGCACAGAGCTCGACCGCGAGATCGTCGAGATCGACTGGGACGAGGAGACCGCCGAGAAGGGCGGTTTCGAGACCTTCATGCTCAAGGAGATCCACGAGCAGGCCGACGCGATCGCCGAGACGATCGCCGATCGCACCGTCCGCCACGACGGGGTCGACCTCGACGAGGTCGGTGCGCTGGACGAGGCGATCCTGCGCGGCGTCAAGCGCGTGATCGTCGTCGCGTGCGGAACCAGCTACCACGCCGGGCTCATCGGCCGCTACGCGATCGAGGAGTGGGCGCGCATCCCGGTGGAGATGGACATCGCCTCCGAGTATCGCTACCGCAACCCGGTGGTCGGCCCCGGCGACCTGGTCATCGGCATCACGCAGTCCGGTGAGACCGCCGACACCCTCGCCGCGATGCGGATCGCCCGCGAGCGCGGCGCCACGGTCCTGGCCCTGACGAACATCATGGGCTCGCAGGCCACGCGCGACAGCGACGGGGTCCTCTACACCCGCGCCGGCCTCGAGATCGGCGTCGCCGCGACGAAGACCTTCATCTGCCAGGTCGCCGTCATGTACCTGCTCGGCCTCAAGCTCGCCGAGCTGCGCGGCACCATGGACGGCGCGCAGCTGGGAGCGGTCATCGACGACCTCAAGCACATCCCGCACTGCATCGAGGAGCTGCTCGAGGACGTCGACGCACGCGTGCAGGAGATCGCCGACGAGCACTCCGACAAGGGGTTCTTCCTCTACCTCGGCCGGCACGTCGGGCTCCCGGTGGCGCTCGAGGGCGCGCTCAAGCTGCGCGAGATCTCCTACATCCCAACCGACGCCTACGCCGCCGGGGAGATGAAGCACGGTCCGATCGCCCTGCTCGACGAGAACACCCCGGTGGTCTGCGTCGCCACCGACTCGCCGGTGCTCGACAAGGTCGTGTCGAACATGCAGGAGGTACGCGCGCGCGGCGCCCACGTCATCGCGATCGCCAGCGATGGCAACACTGAGATCGGCGAGCACGCCGAGTCGGTGCTGCGCGTGCCTCAGACGAACTGGATGCTTCAGCCCCTCCTCGCCGTCATCCCGCTCCAGCTGCTCGCCTACAAGATCGCGCGCAATCGCGGCCTGAACATCGATCAGCCGCGGAACCTGGCCAAGACCGTGACCGTGGAGTGATCGGACTCGATCTCCTGGAGATCGACCGCCTGGAGCGTGCGCTCGCGCGCCGCCCCGGGCTGGCCGAGCGGCTGTTCACCGACGGCGAGCGCGCCTACGCGGCCACGCAGGCCCGTCCCGCGCAGCACCTGGCGGCGCGCTTCTGCGCCAAGGAGGCGGTGAGCAAGGCGCTGGCGATGGACGTTCTGCGCCCCCGCGACATCGAGGTGGAGGGCACTGGCGGGCCGCCCAGCGTGCGCCTGCACGGCCCGGTCGCCGAGCGCGCGCGGGAGCTCGGGGTGGTCGTGCACATCTCGCTCACGCACACCAGCACGACGGCCGCCGCGGTGGCGACGCTCGCGTGACGCTGCCCAGCTGGCTCGAGGGCCTGCCCGATCCCGAGCGCATGCGCGCGGCGGACGCCTGGGCGATCGAGGAGCAGGGCATCCCGGGCCTTGAGCTGATGGAGCGCGCGGGACGCGGCCTCGCCGAGGTGACCGCCGGGGAACTCCGCGAGGGCACGATCGCCGTCGTCTGCGGCAAGGGCAACAACGGCGGCGACGGTTACGTGGTCGCCCGGCTCCTGCGCGACGCCGGGCGCGACGTGCGCGTGCTGGCCACCGCGCCGGTCGACGAGCTGCAGGGCGACGCGCGGGCCAACGCCGAGCGCGTCGGCGGCGTGCAGGCGTTCTCCGCCGCTGCGCTGGAGGGCTGCTCGGGGGCGGTCGACGCCCTGCTGGGCACGGGGTTCTCGGGTACACCGCACGGCGCGGCGGCCGAGGCGATCGCCGCGCTCAATGCGTCGGGGCTGCCGGTCGTGGCCGCCGATGTCCCCAGCGGCGTCGACGCCGCCTCCGGGGAGGTCGCCGGGGAGGCGGTGCGGGCGCGGGCGACCGCCGCGTTCGCCGGCGCCAAGCCCGGCCTGTGGATCAACCCCGGCCGCGCGCACAGCGGCGCCATCACGGCGGTGGACATCGGCATCCCGGCCGGCGCCCCGGTGCCCGAACCCGACGTGGGACTGATCGACGATGACGCGCTGCTCGCGCTGCTGCCCAGCCGTGAGGCGGGCTGGACGAAGTTCACCAGCGGGCACGTGCTCGTGGCCGGCGGCAGCCGCGGCCTCACGGGCGCTCCCTGCCTGGTCAGCGAGGCGGCGCAGCGCACCGGCGCGGGCTACGTCACGGCCTGCGTGCCCGCGAGCCTGGAGACGATCTTCGAGATCCGGCTGCTGGAGGCGATGACGCGCGGGCTCCCGGACTCCGGCGGCGCGCACACCGAGGCGGGCGCGCGCACCGTGCTCGAGCTGAGCGAGCGCGGCGGCGCGCTGGCCGTCGGGCCTGGCGTGGGGCGCAGCGACGGCGCCGTGGCCTTCGTGCGGGCGATCGTTCTCGACGCCGAGCCGCCCGTGCTGCTGGACGCCGACGGCCTGAACGCCTTCGCCGGCGACGCGGGCGGGCTGGCGGCGCGCGGCGGCGCGACCGTCCTCACGCCCCACGAGGGCGAGCTCGGGCGCCTGCTCGGCGTCGAGTCCGCCGCTGTGCAGGCACGCCGGCTGCACCAGATCCGTGCGGCGGCGCGGGTGACGGGCGCCATCGTCGTGCTCAAGGGCGACGACACCCTGATCGCGCGGCCCGACGGCGTCGTCGCGGTCAGCCCCGGCGCGACGCCGGCGCTGGCGACGGCGGGAACCGGCGACGTGCTCAGCGGGGTGATCGCCGCGCTGTTGGCGCGCTCCGTGGATCCGTTCGTGGCGGCGTGCGCCGGCGTGCGCCTGCACGCTCGCGCCGGGCGCCACGCGGCGGAGCGACTCGGCGTCGACGGCGTGCTCGCCCGGGACGTCGTCGAAGCGCTCCCGGTCGCCCGGTAGCGTGCGCGCCGTGCTGCAGAGGATGTCCAAGGTGTCCGCTCACGTGAGGCCGAGCACCGCCTGATGCCACGCGCCCTGGCCCGCGTCAACCTCGCGGCCATAGAGCGCAACGTCGCGCGCCTGCGCGGCGAGCTGGCGGGGGAGACGCTGCTGTGCGCCGTCGTGAAGGCCGACGGCTACGGGCACGGCGCCGCGCCCGCGGCACGAGCGGCGCTCGCGGGGGGCGCGACCTGGCTGGCCGTCGCCGCGGCGGGGGAGGCGACCGCGCTGCGGGCCGCCGGCGTCGACGCCCGCCTGCTCGTGATGGGTGCCCTCACGCTCGAGGAGCTCGACGTCGCCCTGGCCGCCGACGCCGACGTCGTCGTCTGGCGCGAGGACTTCATCGCCGCGGTGGCCGCGCGCGGTGGCGGCCGTGCCCACGTGAAGCTCGACACGGGCATGGGCCGGCTGGGCACGCGCGACGCTGCCGAGGCGACCCGCGTGGCCGAGGCCGCCGCGACGGCGCCGGGCGTCGAGCTCACCGCGGCGATGACCCATTTCGCCACCGCCGACGAACCCGGCGACACGTTCTTCGGCGAGCAGGTCGACCGCTTTCGGGCCTGGGCGGAGGCGCTGCGCGAGGCGCACCCCGGCCTGCTGCTGCACGCCGCGAACTCGGCCGGGCTGCTGCGCGATCGCGGCGCGCATTTCGGCATGGTCCGCGCCGGCGTCGCGATCTACGGCCTCGACCCCTTCCAGCGCGACGCCGCCGCGCAGCGCCTCGAGCCGGCGCTCGAGCTCCTCAGCACGGTTGCCGAGGTCAAGGCGTGCGCCGCGGGGGAGAGCGCCGGCTACGGGCGGCGCTTCGTCGCGCAGCGCGACACGCTGCTCGCGACGATCCCGATCGGCTACGGCGACGGCGTGCGCCGCGCGCTCACCAACGACTGCGACGTCCTAGTCGGCGGCCGGCCCTTCCCGCTCGTGGGCACCGTCTCGATGGACAACGTGACCGCCGACCTCGGCGCCGACGGCGGCGGGGTGGCGCGCGGCGACGAGGTCGTGCTGATCGGCCCGGGCCTGCCCGCCGAGGCCATGGCCGAGCGCCTGAACACGATCAACTACGAGATCACCTGCCAGATCACCGCCCGCGTGCCGCGCGCCCACCACCACGACGGGGTCCCGGCGTGATCGACCTCGTCCGCACGGCGCTCGCCGACGAGCCGGCCTGGCTGGTGGGCGGGACGCTGCGCGACCGGCTGCTGGGGCGCGAGACGCTCGACATCGACGTCGTCGTCGACGGCGATGTCCGCACGGCCGCGCGCAAGCTCGCCCGTGCCGCCGGCGGGGCGTCGTTCGAGCTCTCCGATCAGTACGGGGCGTGGCGCGTCGTCGCCCGCGACCGCTCCTGGCAGGTCGACGTCGTGCCGCTCCAAGGGGGCTCGCTGGAGGCCGACCTCGCCGCCCGCGATCTCACCGTGAACGCGATGGCCGAGCCCGTGGGCGGCGGGGCGCTGGTCGATCCCCACGGCGGCGAGGCCGACCTGCGCGCCCAGCGCCTGCGGATGGTCTCCGCCGCCGCGTTCGACGCCGACCCGCTGCGGGCGCTACGTGTCGTGCGCCTGGCCACCGAGCTGGGCTTCGACGTGGACGCGGCCACCGCGGCGGCGGCCGCGCAGCGTGCTCCTCGCCTGCCCGACGTCGCCCCGGAGCGCGTGTTCGCCGAGCTCAAGCGGGTCGTCGGCGCCGCCGACCCGCTGCGCGGCCTCGCGCTCATGGACGAGCTGGCGCTCACGGCGCACGTGCTGCCCGAGCTCGACGCGCTGCGCGGGGTGGGGCAGAGCCGCTACCACCACGCCGACGTGCACGGCCACACGCTCGAGGTGCTCCAGCGCGTCGTGGACCTCGAGCGCGACGCCGCGAGCGTCCTCGGGGACGACCTCGGCCCGCGCGTGTCGTCGCTGCTGGCCGAGCCGCTGGCCGACGAGCTGACGCGCGGAGGCGCGCTGCGCCTGGGTGCGCTGCTGCACGACGCGGCCAAACCGCAGACGCGGACGGACTTCGGGGAGGGCCGGGTCGGCTTCCCCGGCCACGACAGCGCCGGGGCCGGGCTCGCGCGCGACGTGCTGGGGCGCCTACGGGCCAGCGAACGTCTACGGGCGCACGTAGCGGCGCTCACGCGCCATCACTTGCGTCTCGGCTTCCTGGTGCGCGACGCGCCGCTGGACCGGCGCGCCGAGTACCGCTACCTGGAGGCGTGCGCCCCGGTCGCCGCCGACGTGACGCTGCTGTCGGTCGCCGACCGGATGGCGACCCGCGGGCGCAAGGCCGACGCGGCGATCGAGCGCCACCTCGAGCTCGCCCGCCAGCTCCTCGCAGCCGCCCTCGACCGGCGCGACGCGGGCAGCGAGGCGCCGCTCGTGCGCGGCGACGAGCTCGCCGCGGAGGTCGGGATCGCACCCGGTCCACAGCTCGGGGTGCTGTTGGCGGCGATCGCCGAGGCCCGCTACGCGGGCGAGGTCGGCACTCGCGCGGAGGCGATCAGCCTGGCGCGAGCAGCGCTGAGCGCTCGTTAGCGAACGCGCGCGCGGCCTCGTGGCTGTCGAGCGCGGTCATCCGCGACACGCGGCCGTCATCGCCGAACTCGCAGACCCAGCCCACGTCGGCGTCGACCGCCTTGCGGCCCGATCCGTCGTACATCAGGGCGTGGCCGGTGGAGACGACGCAGTGCTCGCCGTTGGCCCACATCTCGCCGAAGACGACGGTGACGCTCTTGAAGCGCCGGTTGACGCGCTCGGCCCACGCGAGGATCTGCTCGCGGCCGGTGTACACGCTCTCGGACTGCATCGGGTGCCACGTCGCGTCGTCGGCCAGCTCGTCGAGCATCACCCACAAACGGCCGGTCGCGTAGGCGTCCCACATGCGACGAAACGTCGCGAGGTTCTGTCGCTCCCCCATCGAGTGCACGTATCGGCCTGGGGCGCGGAGGCCAAGAGATCCGCTGCGGTGCGCGGCGCCACGGGCGCGTCGGACGGCGGTCGCACCCGGACGGGTGCGTTGGCGCTCGGTGTGACCGGCGCGGCCACCGATAGGGTCACGCCATGCCCGACCGGGATCCAGACTGCCTGTTCTGCAAGATCGTCGCGGGGGAGATCCCGTCGACCCGGGTGGCCGAGGACGAGCGCACCGTCGCCTTCATGGACATCAACCCGGCGACCCGCGGCCACGCCCTCGTGGTGCCGCGCCGGCACTGCACCGACCTCCTGACGATCGGGGCCGAGGACCTCGCCGCGTGCGCCGCGATGGCCCAGCGCGTCGCCGCCCGCGCCAAGGATGCGCTCGGCGCCGACGGGGTCAACCTGCTCAACTCCTGCGGCGCCAAGGCCTGGCAGACGGTCTTCCACTTCCACCTCCATGTCATTCCGCGCTACGCCGACGACCCGCTGCGCCTGCCGTGGATCCCGGAGCCGGGCGACGGCGATGAGATCGCCGCCGCCGGCGCGGAGCTGGCCTTCTGATGTCGGGGCCGATCAAACTCGAGGAGGACGGGCCGCTCGCCGTCCTGACCGTCGACGCGCCACCGCTGAACTTGTTCGACGCGTCGCTGATGGACGCGCTGGGGGGCGCCGTGCGCCTGCTGGCCGACAGCGACACGCGGGGCCTTCTCGTCCGCGCCGAGGGGCGGGCGGTCAGCGGCGGCGTCGACGTGCATATCTTCGACGGCCTCTCGGTCGAGGAAGCGGGCCGGCTGTGGACCGAGCTGCTGGACATGATCCACACGATCGAGGAGCTGCCGTTCCCGACGGTCTTCGCCGCGCATGCGCTGTGCCTGACCGCGGCGTTCGAGGTGGCCATGGGCTGCGATCTCCTGCTGGCCGCCGAGTCCGCGCGCTTCGGCCTCGTCGAGACCGTCGTCGGCCTGACGCCGGCGATGGGCGGGACGCAGCGCCTCGCCGAGCGCGCCGGCCCTGCGCGCGCCCGCGAGTTCGTCATGACCGGCGCGCTCTACGACGCCGCCACACTCGAGCGCTGGAACGTCGTCAACCGGGTGCTCCCCGACGAGGGCTTCGACGAGGCCGCGCGCGCGTTTGCCATGGGGCTGGCCTCCGGGCCGACGAAGGCCCACGCCGCGACCAAGGCGATCGTCCGCGCCCAGATCGCCGGCGGCGCCCGCGCGGCCGACGCCGTCGTCCCGGAGGTGGCCGGCGCCCTGTTCGCCACCGACGACCTGAAGGGTGCCGTCCGCTCGTTCCTGGACGACGGACCCGGCAACGCCACCTACAAAGGTCATTGAGGCCGACAGGAACCGGCGCCGGAGCGCCGAAACCCCCAGCACCCGGAGGTGTTCCCTGCCCTTGATGCGTCGCCAGACTTCCCTGCTCACCGCCGCCCTCGCGAGCGCGGCCCTGGCCCTGCCCGCCGCGGCCTCCGCCGAGGTCATGGAGATCGGCAAGGCCGACCCGCCCGTCACCGCGAGCTGCCCGACCCGCCCGTGCCTGGCGGTCAGCCGCACCACGGGCTACCAGGCCAAGGTGGGCGCCAACCGCGGGCTCATGACGATCCCGGCCGACGGGCGCATCGTCGCGTGGACGATCGGCCTGGGCAAGCCCGGCAAGAAGCAGACGGCGTTCTTCGATTCCAAGCTCGGCGGCGCGGCCTCGGCTCAGATCACCGTGCTGAATCCGCGGCGCAAGCTGCGCTCCCGCGCAGTCGGGCAGGGCGAGCTCCAGAAGCTGGCGCCCTACTTCGGCACCACCGTGCAGTTCCCGCTGAAGACCACGATCCCGGTCAAGAAGGGCTGGGTCGTCGCGCTCAGCGTGCCCACGTGGGCGCCCGCGCTGGCCGTCGGCCTCGGCGGCGACACCTCGTGGCGGGCGAGCCGCGGCAAGGGCAAGTGCGATGACACGGGGACGCAGACCGCGCAGCTCGGGCCCAACCAGCTCGCGCAGTACTACTGCCTCTACCGCACCGCCCGGCTGACCTACAGCGCGACGCTGGTCACCAATCCGGCCACGCCGGCGCCCGCCGGGCGCTAGGGCGCCAGGCGCACGCGCGACCAGGCGCCGCCCGCGTCGCGCTCGTAGCGCACGCGGTCGTGCAGGCGGCTCGGACGCCCCTGCCACAGCTCGACGCGCTCGGGCACCACGAGGAACCCGCCCCAGTCCTCGGGGCGCGGGATATCGAGGACGCCGGCGAAGCGCTGCTCGGCCTCGGCGACGCGGGCGTCGAGCTCGTCGCGCGAGGCCAGCACCGAGCTCTGCGGCGACGCCCACGCACCGATCCGGCTGGCTCGCGGCCGGCCGGCGAAGTACGCGTCGCTCTCGGCGGCCGGAAGGCGCTCGGCGACGCCCTCGACGCGGACGGAGCGGTGCAGCTCCAGCCAGCCGAGCGTCAGAGCGCAGTGGGGGTCGCCGGCCAGCGCACGGGCCTTGTCCGACGCGTAGCTCGTGAAGAAGGCGAGCCCACGGTCGTAGATGCCCCGCAGGAGCACGTAGCGGCTGGCGGGGCGGCCGTGCTCGTCGACCGTGGACACCGTCATGGCCTCCGGCTCGACGACGCCGTGCCTTCGCGCCTCCTCGAGCCAGGCCGCCACCGCCCGCAGCGGGTCGGGGTCGACCGCGGCCGGGTCGAGCGCGTGCCCGTCGTAGTCGCGGTGCTCGGTCAGCAGGCGCCGGGGTTGTCCTGGCAGAACTGGCTGAACTCGCCCGGGGACGCGCCCGCGCCGCCCGTCGAGCCTCCGCTGGAGCCGCCGCTGCTCCCGCCGGAGCTCGGCGCGGCCGCGCCGGTGCCGCCCGGCGACGTCGCGCCGCCGGTGCCGGCTCCGGTGGACGGTGCGCTCGTGGCGGGCGCCGCCGCCTGAGGGGTCGCGGCGGCCGTCCCGCCGGCCGCCGTGCCGCCGGCCGCCGTGGACGGCGCCGCGGCGGCCGACCCCGTCGTGCCCGTCGTGGCGGTGGTGTCCGTCGTCGACGTGGTGTCGGTCGTGCTCGTGGCCGCCGGTGCGCCCTTGGCCAGCTGCTCGGCGCCCTTCGGCACGGTCAGCGTCGCAGCGTCCTTGGGGGCGACGTCGTGCGCAGCGTCGGAGCTGCCCCCGCAGGCGCCGAGGAGCAGCGCGCAGCAGGCGCCTAGAAGTGCCGTGACCCGGAAGTGCATGCAGGACAGGCTAGAGAACTACTGAGACGCCAGCGGCGCCATGCGGCGCCCGCAGGTGGGGCAGTCGTTGAGGTCGCGCGGCGCCATCTGGTCGCACCAGGAGCAGAAGCGCAGGTTCTCGACGGCCCACGGCAGCCGCGACGCCGACGGCGCGAGCGGGAGGACGCGGCCCACGACCTCGAGATGCTCACCGGTCTCGCGGTCGGTGTAGACCCGGCCGGGCTCGGCCTCGACGAGGGACTCGCGCCCCGTGGAGGGCGTGCGCATGCGGTACATCTGGCGGCCGGGCATCGGGCGGAATCCTATCCGGTGAGCTCGGCGGCGTAGCGCGACCGAGCGTTTGTAGCGGGGCAGGTGGGCCGAGAGCGCGGTCAGCGCGACCCCGACGGCCTCGCGCTCGCACCCGAGGTCGACGAGGGTCAGGGCGCTCGGTCGGGGCTGCCGGTCGAGTCCGAACGCCGCTCGGCGTTCGAACAGACCCACCGCGTCGCGTTCCGGCCCTCCCAATCGGCGCTGGCGGCGGTCACGGCGCCATCGTGACCACGGGTCCGCCGCAACGGATAGAGTCTCGCGCCGATGGGTCCAGTCCTGTCCATGAGCCGCCTGCGCGCAGTGGTCGCGATCGCCGCCGTCGGTGCGTGCGCGGTCGTGCTCAGCGCGTGCTCCACGCGTGCCGGCGGGGGCAACGCCAACTTGGTCGCGGGCAAGCAGATGTTCGTCGCCAAGTGCGGCTCCTGCCACGTCCTCGGCCGTGCCGGGACCAAGGGCAACGTCGGCCCGAACCTCGACGCGGCTTTCCAGCAGTCCCTGAAGGACGGCTTCGGGCGCAACAGCATCATCGGGGCGGTCCATGGCTGGATCCTGCACCCGAACCCGTACAGCCCGATGCCGGCGAAGATCGTCGAAGGCGAGAAGGCCTACGACGTCGCCGCCTACGTGGCGGACGCCGTCGCCCGCGGGGGCAAGGACAAGGGCCTGCTGGCCACCGCCGTGAAGGCGGCCGGCGCCGGCAAGCCTGCGGTGGCCAAGGGCGGCACGCTCGAGATCGACGCCGACCCGAACGGGCAGCTGGCCTATGTGACGAACAAGGCGGCCGCGCCCTCCGGCAAGCTCACCGTCGAGAGCGTCAACAAGGCCAGCATCGCGCACAACATCGTCATCGACGGCAAGGGGAACGGCGCGAACGTCCAGGGTGGCGGCACGTCGAAGTTCAGCGCCGACTTCCAACCCGGGACCTACACGTTCTACTGCTCGCTGCCGGGCCACCGCGCGGCCGGCATGGAGGGCAAGCTCACCGTCAAGTGAGCTGGATCCCGCGCCGGGGCACGGGCGCGGACTGCATGACCGACGTGGTCGTCTGCCCCGAGGCGGCGAAGCGGTCGATCAGCTCCTCCATGTGCCCGACATCGCGCACGTGCGCGGTCATCACGAAGCAGTCGTCGCCCGTGACGCGGTGGCATTCCACGACCTCCTCGCTCTGGCGGGCGAGCTCGGCGACCACCGCGAGCTGCCGCGGCGCCGGGCGGACGCGGACGAGCACGCTCAGCCCGAGGCCGACGGCGCGCGGGTCGATCTCGGCGCGGTAGCCGCGGATCACCCCGTCCTGCTCCAGCCGCCGGATGCGCTCGGCGACCGCAGGGGAGGAGAGCCCGACTCGGCGCCCGAGCTCGGCGTTGCTCAATCGAGCGTCCGCCTGGAGCTCGGCCAGGAGCCGGCGGTTGGTCGTATCGAGCGTGGATGGGGCAGTCGGCCGAACGATCGAAGTCATGGCCGCCAACATACCTCCGATCATGGGCATCGGCGGGGCATCCAGTGGGACATCGTGTCGGCGTGCCCGTTCGCCGGCTTCCCCCGCACGCGTATTTCCTCGTCAGCGCGGTGTTCCACTACCTCGGCCCAGCGTTCGCGGTGCTGCTGTTCGCCCGCGTCGACGTGCTCGGCGTCGCCTGGCTGCGGATCGCGTCGGCGGCGCTGGTCTTCGCGCTGTGGCGCCGGCCATGGCGCGCCTTCGCCGCCCAGGAGGCGCGCGGCCGGTGGCTGCTGCTCGGCTGGGGCGTGACGCTCGCAGCGATGAACTGCTGCTTCTACATGGCGATCGACCGGCTCCCGCTGGGCACCGTCGCCGCGATCGAGTTCCTGCCGGTGATCGCGCTGGCGGCGCTGGGCGCGCGCACGCGGCGCAACGCCGCCGCGCTCGCGCTCGCGGTCCCCGGCGTCTACCTGCTGTGCGACGTGCGCATCGTCGCGGAACCGGTGGGCCTGGCCCTGGCCTTCGTCAACGCCGGCCTGTTCGCGCTCTACATCGTGCTGGCCGACCGCGTGGCCAAGCGCGATTCGCTGAGCGGCATCGACGGCCTGGCCGCCTCGATGCTCGTGGCGGCCGCCGCGGTGACACCCGTCGCGGCCGCGCACGTCATCCCAGCGCTCGGCGATCCGGTCGCGCTTGCGGCGGGCATGGGGGTCGGGATCTCCTCGTCGGTGATCCCCTACGTCTGCGACCAGCTCGCGCTCGAGCGCCTCGCGCGCTCGACCTACGCCCTGCTCGTCTCGCTGCTGCCCGCGACAGCGACCGTCATCGGGCTGGTCGTGCTCGCCCAGGTGCCCACGGCGGTCGAGGCGGCGGCGCTGGCGCTCGTCGTGGCCGGGGTCGCGCTGCACCGCGGCCCGGGGGAGCTAGAAGATCGCGCGCCCGACGAGCACGAGCACGATCAGGACGGCCACGACGGCCGCGATGCGCATCAGCCACCGGAAGGCGGCGTCCTCGGAACGGAGCGGGTTGTTGCTCCGCTTCCCCTCGACCACTAGATGGCCGATTCCGCGGCGGCCACGGAACCGACCATCAGAGGATGTAGACGGTGAAGTAGACGACGATCCACATCACGTCGACGAAGTGCCAGTAGATGCCGGGCACCTCGACGCCGCGGTGCTCCTCGGGGGAGAAGTGGCCGCGGAAGGAGCGGATCGTGACCATCGCCAGCAACGTCAGGCCGATGAAGACGTGCGCGCCGTGCAGGCCGGTCAGCCCGTAGAAGACCGAGGCCTGGGCGAAATCGTGGGGCGCGAAGCCGATGTGGACGTACTCGTTGATCTGGATGAACAGGAAGGTGCACCCGAGCAGGAACGTCGCCAGGATCCCCGCGCGCAGCCCGGCGCGGTTGCCGCTCTTGGCCGAGGTCTGCGCCCAGTGCAGCGTGATCGACGAGGACAGCAGGATCGCCGTGTTCACGCCGGCGACGAGCTTCGGCAGGTCGTGGCCCTTGTAGGGGAACCAGTCGTCGCCCGCCACGACCCGGATGAAGAAGTAGGCCGTGAAGAAGGCCCCGAAGACCATCACCTCGGAGATGATGAACAGCAGCATCCCCAGCAGCTGGGGCTCCACGCGCGAGGACCGGTTCGCGGGCGGCGGCCCGTGGTGTTGCTCAGCGTGCTCTGCGTGGGCGACGGAGGCGGCTTCCATGAGGTCCTCAGGCCGCCGCGGTCTCGGAGTCCGACGCGGTGGCCACGACGTGCTCGACGGGAATGTTCGTAGCCCGGGCGACGCGCTCGATCAGCCCGGCCCGCAGCCAACCTGAGCGCGTCTCGGGAAGCGTCGAGATGACCACGTCGCTCGCGCGGAAGAACTGCAGGGCGTTCATGATCGCGGTGTAGGGGTCGGGGTCGCCGATCATCCCCGCGCAGATGAGGTCAGCCGCGCGCGCGCGGTCGATCGACTGCGTCAGTCGGGCGCGGGCGCGCCGGGCGGCCATGCCGTCGCCGCCCTCCTGGGGCACGACGAAGATGAACAGATGGCGCTCGTCGGTCGCCTTCTCCTTGAGCTTGTTCAGGAAGGCGTCGGAGGCCGCGGTGCGGTTGGCGACCGCGAGCGTCACGCCGAACGGGAGGCCCTCCTCGTCGAGGTCGACCACGACGTGGTCCACGGGGATGCCCGCGGCGTCGGCGATGCGCTCGATGAGGTCGCGCCGCAGCCAGCCCGAGGACGCGGCGGGGAACGTCGAGATCAGGACCTCGTCGGGGTCGTGCTCGGCGATCGCGTCCATCGTGGCGGAGTAGGGGTCGGGATCGCCGACCTCGCCG
>JBDTYI010000112.1:0-3296 GCA_040005775.1 Solirubrobacteraceae bacterium | reverse complement strand
AGACGCCGCAGCCGCCGACGCCGAGCTCGGCCTGGCTGATGCGAGCGAACTTGTAACGGCCCGGCTCGAGCAGGATCTTCTCCAGCGCGATGCGCTTGCGCTCCTGCGCGGCGCCGCGGGCCTCGAGCTCGGCGCGCGCGCCGGCGACCCGGTCGGCGAGCGCGTCGCGCACGCCTTCCAGCTCGCCCAGGTTCAGAACACGGGGGCCGCCCGGGGCGGGCACCGTCGTGCTGATCGGGCCGTGCGGAAACGCGGTGACGAGGGCCTCGGAGAGCTGGGCCTCCAGGGTGGCGATCTGCACACGCAGCTGGCGCCGGGCGACGCGCTCGAGCGCGCCGTCGCGCAGGGGCGCGAGCGGGGATCGGACCTCGAGGTCGACCATCCGGGCGAGTCTACTCACCGTCGACGCCGCCTCCAAGGGCGTCGACGCACGTGAACATCGCTTCCTCGACGTGCAGATCCGGCACACCATCGACAGCTATCGCGAAGAGCAGCAGTTTTGTGGTGTGCCGGGTGGGGGCGTGACTTGGCGCGACGGCGTCGTCGAACAGGCCCGCGACCGGCATCGCCGCGTCGGCGACGACCACCCGGCCGGGGCGCAGGTCGGGCGCGAGCTCACCCTCCCCCAGGCGCTCGCCCTCCCCCGCGGTACGGATGCCCAGCGGCCCGTCGACGCGCTCGGCGTCCAGCGCCCAGACGGGTACGCCGGTCTCGAGCACGGCGAGCAGGAGCGCGTCCTCCAACCAGCTGCGCGAGACGAAGCCGCCCTCGACCAGGCGGCGCATCGCGGCGGCCTCGCTCGGCGGGCGCCGGTCGTCGGGGTCCATGCCCGCGTGACGGAAGAACACGCGGTAGGCCGCGGGCACCGCCTCGGTGCGCACGCTCAGGGCGCGGGCGCCGTGGTAGCGGTCGGCCAGCGAGCCGAGGCGCCGGCGCAGCGGTCGGGGGCTGCGCCCGCGCACCGCCGGTGCGTCGGCGGACACCAGCCGCAGGCCCGGCAGCTCCTCGCGCAGGCCGCGGTCGATCCACCCCGCCGCCAGCTCGGGGTCGTCGTCGCTCATGGGCGCCACCCCCCGGCCCGCGCGGCGCGCTCGAGCGCGCGCAGGCGCGCGTCGAGCGCCGGGCCCTCCAGCCGCCCGACGCTGGTGCCCTGCACGCGCCCGCCGGGCAGCACGTAGGTCACGGCCGGGCAGACCGCGACGCCGAAGAGATTCGCCAGGATGCCGTCGCGGTCCCACGCGACCGGGAAGCCCCAGCGGTGGGTGCGCACGAGGCGGCGCAGGTCGCCGCGGTCGCCGCGGATGGAGACAGCCGCCACGTGCAGGCCGCGGTGGCGGGCCGCCGCGCGCGCGAGCGCGTCGATCTCCCCCGTGCACTGCGCGCCGCGGGTGGCCAGGAACGCGATCGCCGCCGGCGAGCGGCGCACGAGGTCGCACGAGTTCAGGATCCCCGCGCCGCGCACCGAGCAGGCGGCGCGCGCGCCGGCGCCGCCCTGACCGGCCTTCCGGGCGACGTTGACGTCGCCGTCGGGCACCGGCCCGGTCGCGATCGGCGCGGCGAACTGAGGCAGGGCCGAGCCGGTGCGCAGCCCGGCCGAGCCGACGCCGCGCGTGCGGACGGTGTTGACCGAGATGTAGGCGATGAGCAGCACGACGACCACGCCGACGAACCAGCCGTACCGGCTCGCTCCCGCGGGCAGCCGCGGCGGGCGCGGCCCGGGCGGTGGGCGGGTCGTCGGGTCGGGGCTCACGCCGCGCCGCCGGCGCGCGACACCGTGTCCCGGCCGCCCCGGCGCCGCAGGGCGGGTGGGATCAGGGTCGCCAGGCGCAGCCGCTTCTGCTCGGCGAGCATCAGCACCGCCGGCAGCACGACGATGACGCCCGCCAGCGCGACGCTCAGATCGATGACCGTCACGAACCCGAAGTCGCGCAGCATCCGGATGTCGGACACGACGAGCACGGCGAAGCCGGCGATCGCGGTGGTCCCCGAGGCGAGCACCGCCGCGCCGGTGGAGCGGTATGTCCGTTCGAGCGCATCCTGCGGCGAGAGGCCGGTCGCGCGCTCGGCGCGGTAGCGCTCGGACAGCAGCACGCTGAACTCGGTGGAGATCGCGATGACCAGCGCGCCGAGCGTCACCGACATCGGGTTCAGGGGGATCCGCAGCAGGAAGAGCACGAGCGCCGACCAGCCCGTGGCCAGCGCGATCGGCAGCAGCGGCACCAGCGAGCGCTCCACGCGCCGGAAGGCGGCGAACAGCACGAGCGCGACGGCGGCCAGGCCGGCGATGAGCGTGAGCAGTCGCCGCCACGGCGACGACACCGCGGCGTTGGCCTCGGCGGCGATCACCGGCAGGCCGGCGAGGTCGGCCCGCACGCCGGGGGGCGGGTCCAGGCGGCTGCGCATCTCCTGGAGTACTTCGTTCTGGCGGGCCAGCGGCATGAGCTTGATGCCGAAGGCGAGCGTCGCGCTGCGCCGGTCGGGCGCGATGACCCCGCGCGAGAAGTACGGCGGCACCGTGGAGAGCACGCCGTCGATCTGCTCGCGCGTGAGGTTGGTCGCGTCGTTGAAGAGGTTGGGCAGCGAGAACGCCGGGCAGACGTCCGCGGCGCCGCAGCCGCGCTTCTCGCTGTAGCCGAAATGCTTCAGCACATCGCCCTGGTAGCGGACCATCCAGCTCACCACCGCCGGGTCGGTCACGCTGCGCCCCGAGACGAGCACGTCGATCTCGCCCCCGACACCCGTGGACTTCTGCAGCGACTGCAGGTCGGCGATCGACCCGTTCTGCGGGACGAGCTTGGTGAGGTCGGACTCGACGCTCGTCTGGGAGTCCAGACCCCACCCGATCACCGCGATCGCCGCCGCCACCAGGAGCACGCGCCCAGGGCGCCGCTGGGCGAGCGCCAGCGCACCGCGGCCCAGCGCACCGCCACGCGCGCGAGCCGCCCGCACCGGGCGGTTGGCACCGAGGATGTCCGTCGCGCCGTTGAACGCGGGCGCCAGACGCGCTCGCAGGCGCGCCCCCGGCGCGCGGCGCTCGCCGAGCGCGAGAACCGCGACCCCGAGCGTCAGCGCGGCGCCGAGCGCGAGCGCGATGCCGCCCACGAGCAGCAGGCCGAAGCCGCGCACCATCGGCACCGGCGACAGCACCAGCACGAGGAAGCCCGCGGCGCTCGCCGCCGCCGCGGTGGCGACGGCCGGCGCGCCGGTGCGGGCGGTCCGCCCGACCGCGGCCCGCAGGCCGTCGCCGCCGCGCTGCTCCTCCTGGATGCGCGTCTGCAGCTGGATGGCGTAGTCCA
>JBDTYI010000111.1:0-3545 GCA_040005775.1 Solirubrobacteraceae bacterium | reverse complement strand
AGACCGACACGACGTCGCTGACCGCGTTCTCCAGCCCGCAGACCGGGCCGCTGGGACGCGTGACGGAGGGCCATCCGACGATCTGGTCGCAGATGCCGCGCAACCCGCCGCTGGATCCGCCCGACCTCGACCGTCGCGTGCTGATCGTCCCCTCGGCGTCGGGCGACGACGGCGCGCTGGCGCAGGCGGCGCTGTCGACCGACCCGGACGGGCTCGTCATCGGCACGCTCGGTGCCGGGCACCTGCGCCCCGCGGTCCTGTCCACGTTCGCCGCGGCGGCCGAGCAGATCCCGATCGTCGCCTACTCGCGGCCCGAGCGCGGCGTCGTGCTGCACGGCACCTACGGTTACGAGGGCTCCGAGCGCGACCTGCGCGACACCGGGATCATCCCCGCGGGCTTCCTCTCGCCCCAGGCAGCGCGCATGAAGCTGCTGGCGTGCCTGTCCGCGGGCCTCCTCGTCGAGGACATCCGCTGGGCCTTCAGGCAGGACGACGGCTGATCCTCGCCTAGCGGCTCGGATCAGCTGGCGAGTATTCGCTGGCGCTCATACTCGGGGGTTGCGGGGAGGTCGGTAGTTTTGGGGGCTGATCCTCGCCTAGCGGCTCGGATCAGCTGGCGAGTATTCGCTGGCGCTCATACTCGGGGGGTGCGGGGAGGTCGGTAGTTTTGGGCGCGTGCGCGTCGTTCGCTGCTTCGCCTTTCTCGACCTCTGCGGCTTCACGGCCTACACCGAGGAGCAGGGCGACGCGCGGGCGGTCGAGGTGCTCGCGCAGCTGCGCGCCGTGCTGCGCGCCGAGGCCGAGGACAAGGGCGTCCGGGTCACGAAGTGGCTGGGCGACGGCGTGATGCTCTCGGGCGTCGAGGCCGCCTCCGTGCTCGCGTGCGTGACCACCGTTCGCGAGCGCGTGGGGGTCGAAGGGCGCCTGGCGTTGCGCGGCGGGGTGTGCCACGGGCCGGTGATCATGTTCGAGGGCGACGACTACATCGGCGCGCCGGTGAACACGGCTGCGCGGCTGTGCGACGCCGCCGTCGCGGGTCAGATCCTGGCCACGGCGAACACCGCGACGTTCGCCCCTCCGGGCCTGCAGACGCGGACACTCCACGAGATCCGCGTGCCCGGGCTGTCGGCACCGGTCCCCGTGCACGAGCTCACGCCGCCCGTGCGCGAGGAGGCCGACCCACCACCCAGCGGGATCGTCAGGCCCTGACCGCCGCGGCCGCGACCGGCGCGGAGGAGGCCCGGCGGGTCACGCCGCTGGAGCTGTTCTTCGACCTCGTCTTCGTCTTCGTCATCACGCAGCTGACGAGCGCGCTGGCGCATCGCATGACCGTGGGCGGGGCGCTGGAGACGCTGCTCGTCCTCGGCCTCATCTGGTGGATGTACGACGGCTACGCGTGGCTGACGAACTCGGTCGCGGCCGACAACGCGGCCCGTCGGGGGCTGCTGCTGGCCGCGATGGCGGCGTTCCTCGTGCTCGCGCTGTGCGTGCCCCGGGTCTTCCACGGCACCGGCACCGCGTTCGGCGGGGCCTACCTGGCCGTCGTGCTCATCCACGCCGGGCTCTACAGCCGCGCGACCGCCGAGTCGATCGTCCGGGCGATCGCGCAGATCGCGCGCACGAACATCGCGATGGCCCTGCTGATCCTGGCGGGCGGGATCGCCGGCGGCACGGTCCAGTACGTGCTGTGGGTCGCGGCGTTCGTCCTGGCCTGGGTGGGCTCGCGCCTGAGTCTGCCCGACGGCTTCGCGGTCAGCCCGGCGCACTTCGTCGAGCGCCACGGCCTGGTCGTGATCGTGGCGATCGGCGAGTCGGTCGTCGCCGTGGGCATCGGCGCGGGTGACCTGGCGGTCGACGTCGGGCTGGTGGTCGTCGCCTCGCTGGGCCTCGCCCTGAGCGCGTGCCTGTGGTGGGCGTACTTCGGGGTCGACAACGACGTGCGGGTGGAACGAGCGATCAGCGAGGCCCCTCCGGCGGCGCGCCCGCGGCTGGCGCTCGAGGCCTTCGGCTACTGGCACCTGCTCCTGCTGCTGGGCATCATCGTGATCGCGGCGGGTGAGGAGCACGCGATCGCAGCGCCGGGGCACGCGCTGCAGCTCGCCGACGCGCTCGCCCTCGGCGCCGGGACCGCGCTGTACCTGATCGGCGACGTGCTCTTCCGGCGCACGCTCGGCCTCGGGCGGGCGGCGCTGCGTCTGGCCGCGGCGGGGGCGGTGCTGCTCACCGTGCCGCTTGGCACCGAGGTCACGGCGTCGGTGCAGCTCGCGGCGCTCGTGGCCGTGGTGGGCGGTGCACTGATGCTCGAGGCTTCGCGCACGCGCACCGCTCCATGAGCCGGCGTCGGTCATGGCACCGACACTTCGTCGGTGTCTACGCTGCTGCTCCGTGACCGGGGCTCGCTACCTGCACTCGCGCCGCAAGCGGCTGCTCGACCTCGTCCTCGCGGGCGGGGCGCTGGTCCTCAGCGCGCCGGTGCTCGCCCTCGCGGCGCTGGCGATCCGCCTGGAGAGCCGCGGGCACGCGATCTACCGGCAGGCGCGCGTCGGGTTCCGCGGCCATCGCTTCGAGGTCATCAAGCTGCGCACGATGGTCACGGGCGCCGAGCACTTCGGCGCCGGCCTGGCCATCGACGAGGGCGACGCGCGCATCACACGCGTGGGTGCGCTGCTGCGCCGGACGTCCGTCGACGAGCTACCGAATCTCGTCAACGTGCTGCGCGGGGAGATGTCCCTGGTCGGCCCGCGACCGACGCTGAAGGTCCAGGTCGACCGCTACACCGACCGCCAGCGCCTGCGGCTCGACGCACGCCCGGGGATTACGGGGTGGGCGCAGGTCAACGGCCGCGCGTCGCTGCCCTGGCCCGAGCGCATCGAGCTCGACATCTTCTACCTCGAGCACGCCTCGCTGCGCCTCGACCTCCGGATCCTCGCGCTGAGCGCGCGGATGGCCGTGACGGGCACCGGGCTCTACAAGGGGGAGACCGGCGGCTGGGTGGACCCACCGGCGTAGCTTGCCGCGCGTGGGCCGTCTTGTTCGTCTCTGTGACCGCCAGGACGGCCCACACCCGGGTTACGGGTCGATGCGGGGCGGGCGGGCACCGTCGGGGACGATGTCGTGCGGCGTCGCGCGGAGGTGCTCGTCGAGCTCGATCTGCCAGTAGTAGCGGGTGAAGGTGAAGCCCGACCGGAAGTCGCCGACGTGGGGCTCGATCGTCTCGCCGGCGGCCATGCGGACGATCAGCTCCGGGTAGGTGCGGCCCTCGCGCGCGGCGTACATCGGCGCCGGGAACGCGCCGCCGAAGCGCGTGTTGACGTCGGTGATGCCCAGGCCGATGTCCTTGTCGCGGAACGCCTGCACCGTCGCCGGCCCGCGGAAGCCCATCGCCTCGCTCACCGCGCGGCCCAGCTCGACCAGCTCGGCATCGGCGATGACCGAGCCCTTGATCGACTCGCCGCCGCGCGACTCGATCATCGTGCGCGGGATCGCGTTCAGGCAGCGGCCGTCGAGGTCGCAGAGGATGTCGATCGAGAACTCGGGGCCGTCCA
>JBDTYI010000110.1:0-8332 GCA_040005775.1 Solirubrobacteraceae bacterium | reverse complement strand
TCGCCGGCGAGGAGGCGGGGGCGGCTCTGCCCTTCGGCTGCCGGATGGGCATCTGCCACACCTGCGTCGGGCGCCTGTGTTCCGGCCAGGTCCGCGACCTGCGCACCGGGAAGGTCTCGGATCGGGGGGGAGATGGTCCGCACCTGCGTGAATGCCCCCGAGGGCCCGGTCGAGATCGCCCTATGACCGTGAACTACGACCAGACGAGGACCGCATGGCCACCGACATGATCGAAAGCCCGCTCGCCCGCCTGACCGACGAGCAGATCGAGGCGCTCGGCAAGGAGTTCGACGCCATCCACGACGAGGTCTTCGACGACCTCGGCGACCGTGATCGCAAGTACATCACCTCGATGATCGAGATGCAGCGGCGGCTGATCGTCGGGGGGTCGCGTCGTGCTCTTCGCCTCGCGCTCGACCCCCGCGTGGCTCGCCGGGACCGCCCTGCTCTCCATGGCCAAGATCCTGGAGAACATGGAGATCGGCCACAACGTGATGCACGGCCAGTGGGACTGGATGAACGACCCCCAGATCAACTCCTCGACCTGGGACTGGGACTCGGCCGCCACCGTCGAGGCGTGGAAGCACTCCCACAACTACGTGCACCACACCTACACGAACATCCGCGGGAAGGATCGCGACCTGGGCTACGAGATCATGCGGATCGACCCGCACCAGAAGTGGAACCCGGTCTATCTCTTCCAGCCGTTCTACAACCTCGTGCTCGCGGCCCTCTTCGAGTGGGGCGTGGCGAGCCACGACCTCGACTTCGAGGCGATCAAGCGGGGCGAGAAGAGCAAGGCGCAGATCAAGCGCGAGGTCAAGGGCATGCTGGGCAAGGCGCGCCTTCAGATCACCAAGGACTACATCGCGTTCCCTGCCGTCTCGGCGGCCATCGCGGGCGCGGTGGCCCTCGCGGTCAAGAGGGCGCAGCGACCCAGCCGCACCGAGCGCTTCAAGCGGCGCCTCGGGCGGGGCGCGCCTGAGACGACGACCGCGATCGACGTCGCCCGCCACACGTTCATCGCGACGCTGAAGGCCGACGCGACCGCCAACGTCGTCCGCAACGTGTGGGCCTACGCGATCGTCCTCTGCGGTCACTTCCCCGACCAGACGTACACGTTCAGCCAGGAGGAGACCGAGGACGAGAGCCGCGGCGCCTTCTACGTGCGGCAGCTGCTCGGGGCCGCGAACATCCAGGGCAGCCCGCTGTTCCACGTGGCCAGCGGCAACCTCGGCTACCAGATCGAGCACCACCTCTACCCCAACATGCCCAGCACGCGCTACGGCGAGATCGCCCCGGGCGTGAAGGACATCTGCCTGCGCTACGAGCTGCCCTACAACACGGGGCCGTTCTCCAAGCAGCTGGGCAGCGTGCAGCGCACGATCCTGCGCCTGGCCTTCCCGGGCGGGCACCCGCGCGAGAAGCCGGGGCCCTATCGCGGGGAGGACGGCGACTACCAGCCCGCGACCAACGGCAACGGACACGAACGCGACAAGTCGACCGGCCGCAACGGCTCCGGCCCGAGCAGCCAGCGACGGGGTCCGCGTTTCGATGCCCGACGAGGGCTAGTGGACCCGTCGGCAAGTCCTACGGCGCACGACTTACGGCCGAATCCACTAGCGCCGGCGCACGACGAGCACGGCGGCGTCGTCGGCGGGCTCCGGGCCCGCCAGGTTGGCGGCGGCGTGCTCGACGTGCGAGGCGAGCTGGGCGACGTCCTCGCGCGCGTGCGCGCGCACGACCTCGATGAGCCCCTGCTCGCCGAGCCGGTTCGCGCCGGCGCCCGCCTCTGTCACGCCGTCGGTGTAGAGCACCAGCGTCGCGCCCGGCGCGAGTCCGACCGCAGCGTCCCGCAGGTTCGGCGACGCGACGCAGGCAAGCAGCGCGCCCTGCGTCGGCACGGGGGCGACTGACCCGTCGGGCTCGACGAGCAGCGGCGGCGGGTGGCCGGCGTTCGCGAGCGTCAGCGGCTCCCCCGGGCCCGCGAGCGTCACGAAGACCGCCGACATGAAGCGGTCGTCGAGGTCGGCGCGGGCCAGCATCGCGGTGTTGACGCGCTCCAGCACGTCGCTGGGCGACGTCCCGCCGCCGGCCGCCGCGCGCACGTCATAGCGCGCCTGGGCGGCAAGCTTCGCGGCCTCGACACCATGGCCCAACACGTCGCCCATGAGCACGTGCCAACAGCCCGAGGACGACTCGAATACGTCGTAGAAGTCGCCGACCAGGGCGCCCCCGTCGCCCGCCGGCCGATGGCGCGCCGCCAGGTCGAAGCCAGGCACGGCGGGCAGGTCGGGCGGCAGCAGGCCCTCCTGGATGCTCGCGGCGAACGCGTTTGCGCGGGCCACCGAGTCCCGCAGCGCGATCTCGCCGGACACCGCGTCGGCCAGGGTCTCGAGGGTGCGCAGCTCGTCCGCGGTCCACGCGCGCGGCCGCAGGTCGCCGACGCAGAAGGATCCGAGGTGCAGCCCTTCGGGGGAGACGACCGGAACGCTGGCCCAGGCGTTGACGCCCATCGAGACGACGGGGGCCAGGTCGCGGGTGCGCGGGTCGGCGCGGGCGTCGCCGACGACGAAGGCCTCCGGGGCGCCGACGCCGTGCTGGCACAGCGACTCCTCCACGGGCAGCTCGCGGTCGGGGAACTCCGCCGGGTCCAGGCCGATGCAGCTCTTCCAGTACGAGCGGCGGTCGTCGACGACGGTGACGAAGGCCAGCGGGGCGTCGAGCAGTGAGGCCGCAAGGCGCGACAGGCGGTCGAAGGCCTCCTCGGGGCCGGAGTCGAGCAGGCCGCTGGCACGGACCGCCGCCAGGCGGCGCGCGTCGAACACGGGGTCGGGGAGGGAGCGGGCCAGATGGCCGATTCTAGGCCCCGCAACGCAAACGGGCCGGCGCGACGGCCGGCCCGCAGAACTGCGTCAGGGGCGGCTAGACGATGCGGACGTCGACGGCCTTGGGGCCCTTGTCCCCGGCCTCTGACTGGTACTCCACGCGCGCGCCCTCGGGCAGCGAGCGGTAGCCCTCGCCGACGATCCCGGTGTGGTGCACGAAGAGGTCCTTGCCGGCCTCGTCAGGCGTGATGAAGCCGAAGCCCTTGTCGTCGCTGAACCACTTCACGGTTCCAGTAGCCATTGCTCTTCCTCCAGCGGGTTTGTTGCGTGCTGCGATCGCTGAGGTGCTCTTGAAGCGACGACTGCGGACGCTGACACTGCATTCTGAACGAGGAGCCGACCTGCGGCTCCGAGGCGAAAGGTAGCAGCGCTGCTACGCTGAATGCCATGGGTGCCGTTCGGCATCCGTGAGGTTCTCGTCTTCAGGACGCGCACTTGCGCGGTTGGGACCAGTCGAATCTCCCAATCGCAGCGGCGGCCAGGGTGGCCGCTAGAAGGAGTGCAGTTGTCCGTTACGACCTTCGCCGATCTCGGCGTATCGTCCGCTGTCGCGCGTGCCCTCGGTGAGCGCGGCATCACCAATTCGTTCCCAGTGCAGGAGACCGTCGTCCCCGACGTGCTCGCCGGCCGCGACGTGCTCGTCAAGGCCCCGACCGGCTCGGGCAAGACCCTGGCCTTCGGCGCGCCGCTCGTCGACCGCATCGCGGCCACCGACCGCCGCCCCTCGGCGCTGATTCTCGCACCGACGCGCGAGCTGGCCTCGCAGATCGTCGACGAGGTCATGACCCTGGCGCACGCCCGGGCGCTGGGCATCGCCGCCGTGTACGGCGGCGTGGGCATCCACGCCCAGGCCAAGCGGGCCAAGAACGCCCACATCATCGTCGCGACGCCCGGCCGCCTGCAGGACCTCATCGACCGCGGCGACGTCGCCCTGGGCCACGTCAAGCTGCTCGTGCTCGACGAGGCCGACCGGATGCTCGACATGGGCTTCCGCCCCGCCGTCGACCGCATCGTGAAGCTGTGCCGCTCCGAGCGTCAGACGCTGCTGTTCTCGGCCACGCTCGACGGGGAGGTCGGCCGCCTGGCCAACCGCTACACCACCGACGCGCGGCGGCACGACACGCTGCACACCGAGGAGTCCAAGGGCAAGGTGGAGCACCGGTTCATCCGCGTTGCCCACGAGGCCAAGGTCGACCGGCTGGTGCAGGAGCTGCGCGGGGCGCAGGGCGGGCGCACGCTCGTCTTCGTCCGCACCAAGCGCGGCGCCGACCGCCTGGTCAAGCGCCTCGGCAGCCACGACGTGGCCGCCGTCGCCATGCACGGCGACAAGAGTCAGAGCCAGCGCGAGAAGGCGCTGGCGCGCTTCGAGTCGGGCAACGTCGGGACCCTCGTGGCCACCGACGTCGCGGCCCGCGGCATAGACGTGCAGGACATCACGCACGTCATCAACTACGACGCTCCCGGCGCGCGCGAGGACTACGTCCACCGCGTCGGGCGCACCGCCCGCGCCGGCGCCACCGGAGTCGGCATCACGTTCGTTCTCGACGACCAGTCGCGCGACATCGTGAAGATGGGCGGCGACCTGGGCCTGCACCGCGAGCTGTCGGCGGCCGGGCTGTCGGACGGCGGGGCGACCACCCCGTCGCGGCGCAACGGGCGCCCGCAGCAGCGCGACCGCAACGGCAACCGCCGCCGCCGGTAGTCGGTGGGCTGAGGGCGTGAGTGCGCCCTCGGTTCTCGTCGTCGGGTCGGTCAACGTCGACCTCGTCGCCGCGGTGGCTTCGCTGCCGCGGCCGGGGGAGACGGTGATCGGGCCCGGCGTTGGGAGCCACGGTGGCGGCAAGGGCGCGAACGCCGCGGTCGCCGCGGCGCGCCTGGGTGCGAGCGTCGCTCTGATCGGCGCGGTCGGCGACGACGACTTCGGCTCGCGCGCACTGAGCGACTTGCGTGCGGAGAGCGTCGACGTCGAGGCCGTCGCGGTCCTGGCCGACGTGCCGACGGGCGCGGCGCTGATCGTCGTCGACGCGGCGGGCGAGAACCAGATCGCCGTCGGCGCCGGCGCCAACCACGCCCTCGAGCCCGGCGCCGTCGCCGCGGCGATGGCCGACCGCCTCGCCGGGTGCGGCTGCGTGGTCATCAGCGCCGAGGTCTCCGACGCGTGCGTGGCCACGGCCGTGCGCGTGGCCCGCGACGCCGGCGTTCCGTGTGTCCTGAACCCGGCCCCCGCGCGGGCCGGGCTGCTCGGGGCGATCGACGCCGGTCCGATCCTGACGCCCAACGACGGCGAGGCCTCCCTGCTCGGCGGTGCCGCGGCGCTTGCGCGGCGCGCGGGGGCGCCGGTCGTCGTCACCCGTGGCGCGCAGGGCGCCGCGATCGTCGGTCCCGGCGGCGAGGTCGCCCCGATCCCGGCGCCCGCGGTCGACGCCGTTGACACCACCGGCGCGGGGGACTCGCTCACCGGCGCGCTGGCCGCCCGCCTGGCCGCGGGCGACGCCCTCGAGCCCGCGGCCCGCTACGCCGTGATCGCCGCCGCGCTCTCCGTGACCGCCGCCGGCGCCCGCGGCGGCATGCCCACGGTGGTGCAGGTGGCCCGGGCCGCGCCGAACGTCGCTAGGGCTTGTGGGCCAGCACCTGGAAGATCGACATGAAGCCGGTCTCGAACAGCGACCGCGACGTGCGCAGGTAGAGGCGCCACACGCGCATGCGCTCGGCGCCCGCGAGGCGGACGCCCTCGTCGCGGTGCTCGTCCAGGCGCTGCGCCCAGTGGCGGAGCGTCTCGGCGTAGTCCTCGCGGAAGCACTCGACGGTCCGGGTCTCGCAGCCCGCGCGCTCCAGCGCGTAGAGCACGCGCGACACGTGCAGTGGCGCGGCATCGGGGAACACGTAGCGCTCGGAGAACGGGCCGGCCTCGGCGTCGCCGTGGCGCAGGCGAGCGATGCCGTGGTTGAGCAGACGGCCGCCCGGGCGCAGCTGCGCGAACAGGCGCTCGGCGTAGGTGTCGATCGACGCGCCGCCGACGTGCTCGACCATGCCGATCGAGGCGATCGCGTCGAACTGCCCGGCGTCGAGGTCGCGCCAATCCATGACGTGGAACTCGCACTGGTCGGCGACGCCCTCGTCGGCCGCGCGCTGGCGCGCCCGCGCCGCCTGCGGCTCGCTCAGCGTGATGCCGGTGACGTGCACGCCGTGGCGCGTGGCCGCGTGCACTGCCCACGAGCCCCAGCCGCAGCCGACGTCGAGCACGCGCTCGCCGGCGCGTAGCTCGAGCTTCGCGCAGACGAGCTCGCGCTTGACGTCCTGGGCCTCCTCGAGCGTCGTCGCGCCGCGGGAGAAGATCGCGCAGCTGTAGGTCATCGACTCGTCGAGGAACAGCGCGAAGAAGTCGTTGGAGACGTCGTAGTGGTGGGTGACCGAGCGCCTGTCGCGATCGGCGGAGTGCCGGCGGCCCTGGGGGCGCAGCTCAGAGGCAGGCACCGGCGGTGGGCGCGTCAGCCCGTTGGCGCGGACCGCAGCAGAGATCAGGCGCCGCTTGACCGTGCGGTCGATCGCAGGCGGATCCCAGTGGTGCAGCAGGTCGACGACGCGATCCATGTCGTCGACGTCGAGCTCACCGCTGACATACGCGCGGCCCAGCCCGAGCTGCCCGGGCGCCCGCAGGAGGTGTCCGACCGCGCGCGGGGAGCGCACGACGAACGTCGGGCCGCCCTCGCGGGTGGGCGAGGTGCGGGCGCCGTCCCACCAGCTGATGGCGAACGGCCGGTCGGGAAGCGCTCGCTCGATCTCGGCACGTAGCGCGCCGGGCCGGTCGAGCGCCAAGCTAGGCCGCCGCCTTCTTCGCCTCGAGGCGCTCGGGCGACACACGCACGACGTCCCAGGCCAGGCCGGCCTTCTCGAGCCCGGCGATGACGATGGCCGACGGGTCGAACTCCCAGCGGCCCAGCCCGTGGCGGGCAGAGGTCGGGAACGCGTGGTGGGCGTTGTGCCACGCCTCGCCGAAGGACAGCGGCGCCAGCCACGCCAGGTTGCGCGACTCGTCGCCGGTCTCGTAGGGCTTGCGGCCGAAGAAGTGGCACAGCGAGTTGATCGAGTAGGTCACGTGGTGCAGCAGCAGCATGCGCACGAAGCCGCCCCACAGCATTCCCGTGAAGCCCGCGAACAGGCTGCCGCCGCCCAAGGCGAAGCCGAGCACGAACGGGATCACGAGGCCCACGGCGACCCACAGCACGAACTGGTCGTTGACGCGCTTGACGACGGGGTCGGCGATCAGGTCGGGCGCGTAGCGGGTCTTGCGCCCGCGGTCGGTGTGGATGAACAGCCACCCGATGTGCGCGTGGGCGAGGCCCCTGAGCGCGCCGCGCAGGCCCTGGCCGTGCTCGAGGTGCGGGCTGTGCGGGTCACCGGGCTGGTCGGAGAACGCGTGGTGCTTGCGGTGGTCGGCGACCCAGGCGATGACTGGGCCCTCGACGGCCATCGAGCCGAGGATCGCGAAGAGACGCCGCACGCCCGGACCCGTCTTGAATGAGCGGTGCGTGAACAGGCGGTGGAAGCCGACCGTGATGCCCAGCCCGGTCGCGACGTACATGATCGCGAACACGAAGAGGTCGTTGTAGCCGAGCGCAGAGCCCCAGAGCTGCCAGGCGCACAGGCCGAGGGCGAGGACGGGCAGCACCGTCACGAGCCCGGTGCTCACACGGGCGACGGTCTCGTTCGCGACCGGCTCGACATCCTCTGCCGAGGGCCGTGCGACGTCAGTTGCCATCAGGGAGATGCTCCGTTCCGGGTTGAGGCGACGAACCGTAGCCCAGCGGCGGGCCGGTTTGCGTTCACGTCGTACTCCCCCCGGGCAGGCTGCTCGCATGCGTCAACTGACGAGCCTCGACGCGCAGTTCCTGGCGGTGGAGTCCGCGCGGGTCTACGGGCACGTCGGCTCGATGGCGGTGTACGACCCATCAACCGCTCCTGCGGGGACGCTGGAGTTCGCCGACGTCAGGCGCATGGTCGCCGAGCGCATCCATCAGCTGCCGCCGTTCCGCTGGAAGCTCGTGGAGGTCCCGTTCGGGCTCGACCTGCCCTACTGGATCGACGACCCCGACTTCGACCTGGACTTCCACATCCGCGATTCGGCGGTGCCGCCACCGGGCGACGAGCACCAGCTCGCCGAGACCGTCGCGCGGATCTTCGCCCGCCCGCTGGACCGCCGCCGTCCGCTGTGGGAGCTCTACCTCATCCACGGGCTGAAGGGCGGTCGCGTCGCGCTGCTGACGAAGGTCCACCACTCGGTCGTCGACGGCGTCGCGGGCAACGAGATCCTCAGCGTGCTGCTCGACCCCAGCCCGAAGGGCCGCGAGATCGAGCCCCCCGACGGACCGCCCCCGACCGAGCGCCGTCCAAGCGAGCTCGAGATGCTTGCGCGCGGCGTCGCGGGCCTGCCGCGCCAGCCCCTC
>JBDTYI010000109.1:0-4341 GCA_040005775.1 Solirubrobacteraceae bacterium | reverse complement strand
TGACCCTGTCGTCGCCGCCATAGAGCCACCAGCGCACGGTCTGCCCGCGAGCCTGGGCGAGCGTCGCCGGGAAGCCGCCGGCGCTCGGGCGAGGGCCGCTGTCCGATGGGCTCACGCCGCAGGCACCGAGCGCCACGCTGCTCAGCAGGGCGGCGGTCAGGGAGGAGAGATGAACGGTGCGCGTCATGAGCTCTGGCAGATGGACCCGGACGCTTGCCAAACGATTCGCGGATCGATTGTCCTTCGCGGGGTCGGATGAATCGGATGCCTGTTCGGCCGATGCGCCACGATCTGCCGCGTGATTCAACCTTTGTCACCACAAGGGGGCGCGCGCGCTGCGCTCGCCTACTGCAGGCGCCGCGAGCACGTGCGCCGGACGGCGCGGATCGCGCTCGTCGTCGGCCTCCTGTTGACGGCAGTCAACCAGGGTGCGGTGATCGTGAGCGGGGACGCGTCGGCGCTGACATGGGGGCGCTGTGCGGTGAACTTCTTGATCCCGTTCGTGGTGTCGAACCTCGGCCTGCTCGGCGGACGGGCCGCGCAGCCGGCCCCCGACGGCGCCGGCGAAAGGGTCGGGCGATGACGAGCGCTGAGGTCGTCGCGGAGCTGCCTCGCGGCCGTCGACGCGCTCGGGCTCGACCTGTCCGTCTCGCCGTCCACGGCGTCGGGCCGCGTGAGCTCCCAGTTCGCGTCTGCGGTCGCCGACGTGGGCGCACGTCACTGCGGAGATCATGCGCGGCCTTTGAACGCACCACCGTCAAGCCTGGTGGCGGGGATCGCTCGGACCACGAGCGAGGGATAGCCGCCGCGCCGCAGGACGACGCGGCGCGTCGCGACCAGGCCGGCAGCTTCCAACTCGGGGGTCGGGTCGAGCGGCATGAGCCCGCCGAAGCGGCGCGGAGCGGCGGTCGCAACGTGGCGCAGCAGACCGTTGAGCAGCGGGCCGGCAGGCGCGCGCGGATCCGCCCATGGCGTCACGAGCACCACCCGCGAGCCCGGCCCCGGAGCCAGCAAACGACGTGCCTCGCGCAGGACGCGCCCCCGGTCCTCGGCGCCGAGGAGCTGCAGCAGGTAGCAACACGTGACCACGTCCGCGACTCCGCCGGGCAGCGGCACGCGGCGAGCATCGCCGCGGACGACGCGCCAGCCCTGTGGCAGGCCCCCGACCTCGGCGAGCATGCCCGCGGAGCGATCGACGCCGAGCGCCGTAGCCGGGCGCCGCTGGTGGGCCGCGAGCGCGCGCAAGAGTGCCCCGGTCCCGGTCGCGACGTCGACCACGCGGTCGTCCGGGCCCGCGTCGGCTAGGCGCAGCGCCGCCGCGATGGCGCGCGCCTCCAGGCGTTCCTGGCCCTTGTACCTCGTCGCATGACCATCCCAGGTGCCCTCGGCGCCGGCCGCGTCCGCGGGGGCGGCTTGGTGGTGCATAGGGGCGAGCTTCGCCTACGGGACTCCGGGGCCGGCAAGGAAGCCCGCGAGCGCCCCCGCAACCAGCCGCGGCTCATCCACCGTGGGAATATGACGCGCGCCCGGGATGGCCACGAGCCGCGCCCCAGGGACCTCGGCCGCGTAGCGCTCGGAGAAGGCGATGGGCTGGAACGCGTCCTGCTCACCCCAGACGAGCAGGGTCGGAAGCGCCCGGTCCCGCAGACGGTCCATCAGCTCGAGCGTGTAGCGCGAATCGGCGGCTCCGGCCATCGCCGTCCACGAGCGCACCCGGTCTTCGTCTCGCCAGGGCGCCAGCCAAGCATCGCGCTCCGCGACGTCGAGCGGTCGTGCGATCGCCTTGTCCAGGCTCTGTGCCCGAGCGCTCAGCAGCTCCTCCACGGTCACGGCGTCGGCGACACTGGGGTCGCGAAAGCGCTCCGCCCACGCCGCCAGGGACGGAATCGTCGCGTCCTCGTGCGCCAGCCGCCCGCCCGACGCGCCGAAACCGGGGAAGTCCGGCGCGAACACCTCCCGCCCGGCGGCGGCCAGATCGGCGAGCACCGGCTCCCAGACGCGACTCCAGAACGTGCCGTGGAGGAGGAGAATCGGCGCCCCCGATCCGGCGTGCAGATAGCTGGCGCGCGTCGACCCGACCGCGACCTCCCGGCGCTCGACCGGATCGGGCATTGCTATCGATCCCCGGTGAGCGTCGCCACCAGCCGGGGAAGGTCGTGAGCGGTCGCCTCGGGCGCGCCGAAGAACGGCGGATATGCGCCGCCGTCGCGCGAGAGCCAACCGGTACGCAGGCCCGCGCGGCGTGCGCCGTCGATGTCCCACGGATGCACTGCGATCAGCGCCAGCTCGCCCGGGTCGGCCGCGCAGGTCCGCGCAGCGTACGCATAGGCCTCAGGCGCGGGCTTCCACCGGCCCGCATCGGTCACCGAGAGGCACCGCTCCACGAGATCGCGCAGGCCCGCGCGCTCCAGCAGCGACTCGGCGACGCGCGCGGCGCCGTTGCTCAGCGTCACGACGCGGACGCCGGCGCCCGCGAGCGCGCGCAGCCCCGGGGCCACGTCCGGATGCAGATCGAGCTCGGCCATGCCGGCGACGACGTGCTCCGCCGCGTCGGCGGCGCTTCCGCGCACGTTCGTCGCCTCGCCCAGCATCGCCGCGAGCGTCGGCACGGCGATCGCGGCGAAGTCGGCGTGCGCGCCGGCCGCGGTGAGAGCGAATCCGTCGCGAAGCGTGGCGGCGAACCACGTCGGCAGCAGTCCCGGGTCGGCTCCCACGTCCGCGAGGCGCTCGGCGAGGCCGCCCAGATCCGACAGGGTCTCGTTGACGTCGAAGACGGCGACCGTGGGCGAGGGGCTCATCGGTCTCTCCTCCTACCCGGTTCCTCGCGAAGGCGGTCGATGACACGGTCGCCGACGCCGGCCAAGGGCCTCGCGGGCACGCGCAGGGCTCCAAGCGCGGCCACCGTGCGCCGGACTTCCGCCACGAACCTCGCGCACGGCGGGCAGACGTGGGTGTGCGCCTCGACGCGCGCCTGCTCCTCGGGTCCGAGCTCGCCGTCCAGATAGGCCGACGCCCGTGTCCGCGTCAGCCGGTGGTCGCGCAGGAAGCGCGCCGGGTGGCGCAGAGCACCCATCATCATCGCCCCGGGTCCTCGGGGAGGTAGTCGCGCACCGCGTCGCGCACCCGCAGGCGCGCGCGATGCAGGCGGCTCTTGAAGACGGCCTCACCGAGCTCGAGGATCGCGGCCGCCTCCGCGGTGCTCAGGCCCTCGATGTCGCGCAGCACGAGCGGGGCGCGCTGCTCGGGCCGCAGGCCCTTCACCGCGTGCTCGAGCGCCCGGCGCAGATCGTCCTGCTCGAGGCGCAGGTCGGGTTGCGGCCGGGTATCGGCGGGGTCGACGAACTGCTCGTCGAGGGACGCCACCGGGGCACGGCGACCGGCGGTCCGCCGGTTCGCCTCGTTGACGCCGATCCGGTAGAGCCAAGCGAAGAACCGGCTGTCGCCCTTGAACGAGTCGATGCCGCGCCACGCCCGTAGGAACGCCTCCTGTGTGACCTCCTCCGCCTCGTGGCGGTCGCCGACCAGGCGCAGCACCACCCCGTACAGGCGGTCGGCGTGCCGGCGGACGAGCGCTTCGAAGGCGAGGCGGTCGCCTGCCGCCGCGCGCGCGACGAGGGCGCCGTCATCGGCGCTCGACGGCTGCTGCTCGCTCATCCGAGCCCTCGGCGCATACCGAGCAGCTTGCCAGCGACGCGGGGTTAGGGTGCCGGCCGTCACGTTATGCGCATGCGAGCGACGAGGTCATCTCCCTGCCTGCGATCCGAGCGGGCCACGCCGGATAGGACCCGCAGCGGCGCCGAACGATTCGCGCCGCCGCGCGAACCGTTGGCCCTCGGCACGGGTCTGATGCAACGATCCCGACGTTGACCCCGCGCTCTCCCCTCGACCTGCTGCTTCGCGCCTGGCGCGCCTCCCGCCCCGTGCACCCCGACACCCAGGCCGCGCTGGATCGGCGCTGGGCCGAGCTGCCGCTTGCCGTGCGCACCGGCGCCCAGCTGATGGGCCGGCGCACCGTCGGGTGCGAGGGCACTCACGGCGTGTTCCCGCGCTGCAACCTCGCCTGCACTCCGTGCTACCACGCCAAGGAGGCGCAGCGCGTGCGCACCGACGGCGCGCACACCGTGACGCGGGTGGAAGCGCAGATGCGGCTTCTGCGCGAGGTTCGCGGGACTGGCCAGCACGCGCAGCTGATCGGCGGCGAGGTCTCGCTGCTGGACGCCGACGACCATGCGCGCACGCTCGAGGTCATGCAGCGCCACGGCCGCAAGCCGATGAGCATGACCCACGGCGACTTCGACGAGTCCTACCTGCGCCGCCTCGCGCTGGGCGCCGACGGGCGCC
>JBDTYI010000108.1:0-2899 GCA_040005775.1 Solirubrobacteraceae bacterium | reverse complement strand
GCTAGGCCGCGCCGCGGGCGCTGCGCACCAGGCGCATGCGCTCGGGCAGCAGCGGGACGAGTACGCGCTTGGTGTACTGGGCGCCGGTGCGCACCGCGACCTCGCGGACCGGATCCCAGCGGAAGCCGTACTCGCGGCGCA
Organism: Solirubrobacteraceae bacterium; assembly: GCA_040005775.1. Lineage (GTDB taxonomy): Bacteria > Actinomycetota > Thermoleophilia > Solirubrobacterales > Solirubrobacteraceae > JAOPZW01. The sequence continues at coordinate 2,758 of JBDTYI010000108.1, read as the reverse complement.
GGCGGCGGGGCATCAGGCCCACGGTGACCTGGTTGGCCAGCTCGAGGGCCGGGCGGAACTTCAGCGGCACGGGCGGGTGCATGACGATCTGGATGGCCAGGTCGCGCGCCTCGTCGGAGACGTGCAGGTCGCCGCCGCCCAGCATCGCGCTCATGTAGGCGCGGAAGGCGCGCCAGTCCTCGGGCATCTCGTCGTCGGTCAGCCCGAACTCGTGGCCGACGACCCGGTAGTCGACCCACAACGCCTCCTTCTCGGCGCGGCTCAGGCGCCTCACGTAGCGCTCGTAGACGATCACGGCCGAGTCGACGAGCGTGGCGAGGATCCACAGCAGCAGATCGGGATCGTCGGCAGCGTAGGGCGTTCCTGCGGGCCAGCGGCCGACCGGCTCGGCCAGCTCGCCGCGCACCCGCGCATGCATGGCGCGCACTCGCCGCGTCGCCTTCTGGGCCTTCGCCTTCTCGCCGAAGGCGATCGCATCCATCACCTGCGCGGTGCGGGCGAGACGCTCATAGGGCTCGTCGAGTGCGCCGGTGTGGGCGAAGAACCCGGCGAAGGCGACCGGGTGCGCGGCCTGCATCAGGAGCGCCCGCGGCCCGGACAGGCCAACGACCTGCTCGCGGATCACGCGGCGGAGCATCGAGTCGTCAGTGAACAGCTCCTCGGCCATATGCGTAGCTATACGGCCCACTACCCTGGAGAGACGATGCCCGCCGCTGCCTATGCCGGAAAGGAATGCGTCTGCCAGTTCAAGCGCGGACTGTGCGACCAGACCTGTGTGCGCGACATGCTCGCCACGCCGTTCTACATCGCGTGCCTGAAGCTCTCGGGCCGGCGCTGCCTCGTGGTCGGCGGCGGTGAGATCGGCCTGGAGAAGGTCGAGGGCCTGCTCGCCTGCGACGGCGACGTGACGCTGCTGGCGCCCGAGGCGATCCCGGCCCTGCAGGAGCTCGCCGCCGAGGGCTCGATCTCCTGGGAGCAGCGCGAGTACGCCGGGATCGAGGACCTCGAGGGGATCTTCATGGTGATCGCCTCGACCGACGACACCGACGTCAACATCAAGGTCTACGACGACGCCGAGGAGCGGGCGATGCTCGTCAACGTCGTCGACGTCCCGCCCCTGTGCAACTTCATCCTCCCCGCGATCGTGCGCACCGGCCCGCTGGCCATCGCGATCTCCACCGCCGGCGCGTCGCCCGCGCTGGCCAAGCGCATGAAGTCCGAGGTCTCAGAGCTGTTCGGCGAGGAGTACGCGCGCCTGGCGGTCATGCTCAACGACGCCCGCGGCTGGGCGAAGGGCACGCTGCCCACCTACCAGGATCGCAAGGCGTTCTTCGAGGGCATCGTCAACGGCGAGCCCGACCCGATCGTGCTGCTGCGCGAGGGCGACGAGGCGTCCGTGCGCGACCTCATCGAGTCCGCGCGCCTGGCGGCGACGCCGGCCTAGGGGCTTGAGCGAGCCGCCCACCATCCTCGAGTGGGCGGGCGGCGCCGAGGCGTTCGGGCGCTGGCTGAACGCGTTCTACGACCTCGTCGAGGACGACGAGCTGCTCGCGCCGGTCTTCGGAGGTCTCGTGACCGCCGCCCACCGCGAACACGTGACCGCGTGGTGGGTCGAGGTCATGGGCGGCCCGGCGGAGTACTCAGCCGAGCACGGCGGCTACGAGAACATGCTCGCGCGCCACCGCGGGCTGCGGATCACGCCCGAGCAGCGGCTGCGCTTCGTGACGCTGCTGAGCCGCGCCGCCGACGTCGCGCAGCTGCCCGCCGACCCGGAGCTTCGCGCGGCGCTCATGGGCTACGCCGAGTGGGGCTCGCGCCTCGCGCTGAACAACTCCGACCCGGACGCCGAGGTCTTCGAGCACGCCCCGGTGCCGCGCTGGGGCTGGGGCGTCGCGCCACCCTTCCAGCCTTAGGCTGTGGCCATGGCCGAGCCCGAGCTGACCCACCTCGACGCCGCCGGGACGGCCCGGATGGTCGATGTGGGCGCCAAGGAGATCACCGCCCGCCGCGCGGTCGCCCGCGCCGAGGTGCGGATGAGCCCGGAGACGGCCGCCCGGGTCGCCCGCGGCGACGCCCCCAAGGGCGACGTGCTCGGCGTGGCGCGCATCGCCGGCGTGCAGGCGGCCAAGCGCACCGGCGAGCTGATCCCGCTCTGCCACCCCGTCGGCCTGGACCACGTCGACGTCGACGCCACCGTCGATGCGGACGCCGGCCTCGTCACCGTCCTCGCGACAGCGTCGGTGACCGCGCGCACGGGCGTGGAGATGGAGGCGATGACGGCCGCCTCGGTCGCGGCGCTGACCGTCTACGACATGGTCAAGGGCGTAGAGCGCGGCGTCGAGATCGCATCTGTCGTGCTGCTGGAGAAGTCCGGTGGCCGCAGCGGCCCCTGGCGGCGCGACTAGTTGTAGCCCCCGAGCGGGTTGTTCGCGTCCTGGCGCGGCTGCGCGAGCCGCCTCGACGTCATATGGCGGCGCCCGCCCGGGCCCTCGCCAGCACAGCATTAGACCGCCGGCAGGACCTGGAGCTCGGACAGGACCTCGCCGCGGAGGGCCCAGGCGTGGACGAAGCGCGCGCCGCAGGAGCCGGTGACCAGGACGCGCCCGTCGTCGGCGGTCAGGCCGTCGACGACCATATCGGCCGCCGGCCACGGACCGCTCTTCAGCCGTGTGAGCAGCTCCTCGACCTCCTCACGACCGATCACGCTGCGCCGCTCCAGGTGCCACTGCACATCGGGCGACATGCGTGCGAGCACACC
>JBDTYI010000107.1:0-6753 GCA_040005775.1 Solirubrobacteraceae bacterium | reverse complement strand
CTGGATCTCGAGTACGACGGCACCGCGTTCGCGGGGTGGGCCAGGCAGCCTGGGCAGCGGACCGTGCAGGACGAGGTCGAGCGGGCGCTCGCGACGGTCGCGAGGCGGGAGATCGCACTGACCGTCGCGGGGCGCACCGACCGCGGCGTCCATGCGTGGGGGCAGGTGGCGTCGCACGATGGGGAGCCCGTCGCCGCCCGCTCGCTCAACTCGATCCTGCCCGAGGACGTGGCGGTGCTCTCCAGCGCCGCGGCGCCCGACGGGTTCGACGCGCGGAGCGACGCCGTGGCGCGGACCTACTGCTACCGGCTGCTCGCCCGCCGGGCGCGGTCGCCGTTCGAGCGCTCCCACGCGCTCTGGTGGCGCCACCGTGTCGACATCGCGGCGCTCGACGCGTGCGCGGCGGCGCTGGTCGGCACCCACGACTTCACCGCGTTCACGCCCTCGGGCGTCGGCCATGTGCACTTCGGGCGCGTCGTGTCGGCGGCGCGCTGGGAGGCCGACGGCGATCTGCTGCGCTTCTGGATCACGGCGGACGCGTTCCTGCGCAACATGAACCGGGTGCTCGTCGGGACGATGCTCGAAGTCTCCAGCGGCCGGCGCACCCTCGAGAGCTTCGCCGCGTTGCTGGAGGGACGGCCACGCAGCGAGGCGGGGAACACCGCGCCGGCCCACGGGCTGTACCTCGCGTCCGTGGCGTACTAGCCGCGGCGGGCGAGCACCGCGACGCTGACGAGGAACGCGGCGCCCATGAGCGCGCAGGTCAGCGAGAGCGTCTCGTCCGGGTCGCCCTGGGCGACGGTCACGAGCCACCAGCCCGGCAGCACGACGGACATGATCGTCCCGGCCAGGGCGGTCGAGCGGGTGTAGAGGCTGCGGGCGCGCTCGTCGCCGACGCCGCTCATCACGTCGAGCGTGCCGCTGCGCCGGCGCCCGGCGGCGACGGCGAGCAGCAGGGCCAGCACGAGGCCGGCGCCGAGGGCGGCCTCCGCGAGGCCGACCCGATGGCGAAGGCCGCGAACGTCGCGGCGACGGTGAGCAGTCCGAGGCCCAGCTGGGCCGATTCGGGGCGGGAGAGATGCCGGGTCATGGAGTGACCTCCCTGGGGTCAGGGTGGAAGACGGCCTCGACCGTCGTCTCGAAGAAGCGGGCGAGGCCGATGGCGAGTCCGAGCGACGGCAGATAACGGCCGGTCTCGATGGCATTGATCGTCTGTCGCGAGACGCCGAGCGCCTCGCCGAGCGCCCCTTGGGAGAGGTCGCGGTTGGTTCGGAGCTGACGGACGTCGTTGCGCACTGTCAAGCGACCTTGACACATCCGCACCGTCGATGTCAAGTGACCTTGACAGGATAGGATGGCCCGGTGCGTGTTCTGCTGACCAACGACGACGGCATCGAGGCGGAGGGACTGCAGGCGCTGCGGCGCGAGCTGGTGGCCCTCGACGACGTCGAGCTCGCCGTGGTGGCGCCCGACGGAAACCGCTCGGCCTTTGCGCGGATGATCACGACGCGCCGCCCGTTGTGGGTGCAGGAGGTGCCGTTCGGGGACGGCACCGTCGGGTACGCGACCGACGGCACCCCGGTTGATTGCGTGCGCCTGGCGAGCCTCGGGCTGATCGACGGCTTCACGCCCGACCTCGTCGTCAGCGGGATCAACCACGGCTCGAACCTGGGCGACGACATCACCTACTCGGGAACCGTCGCCGCAGCGCTGGAGGCGATCGTCCTCGGCCTGCCGGGGATCGCCGTCTCGCAGCAGTCCGACGCGCGCGAGATGGACTTCCGCCTGGGCAGCCGCTTCGTGTTCGAGACCGCCGCGCGCTTCACGGCCAAGGTCGTCGCCCAGCTCGACGACGTGCCGCTGCCGTCCGGCACGCTGCTCAACATCAACGTTCCTGCGGGGGAGCCGGACGGTGTCGCTGTCACCCGCCTCGGGAAGCGCATCTACCGTGACGAGCTCCAGCTGGATACCGAGGACGAGGACCGTGGCCGCCGCTACTGGATCTACGGCGCCCAGCCCGACTTCCACGACGAGGCGGGCACCGACCTCGCCGCCGTGCACGCCGGGAGCATCGCCGTGACCCCTGTGCACTTCGACCTCACCGACGCCTCCGGGTTGGACGCCCTGGAGAAGTACGACCTCGCGCGGATGCTGGCCCCTGCCGCGCGCGACGTCGAATGAATCCGCGTTCACTGGTGAGCGTGCCGCAGAAGGTCCGCAAGCGCGCAGCGGAGCTAGCCGACCAGCTGCGCCACCACGGCTACCGCTATTACGTCCTCGACGACCCCGATGTCGACGACGACGTCTACGACGCGCTGCTCGACGAGCTGCGCAAGATCGAGGACCAGCACCCCGAGCTGCGCACGCCCGACTCGCCGACGCAGCGCATCGGCGGGCAGCCGATCGAGCGCCTGGACAAGGTCACCCACCTGCAACCGATGCTGTCGCTGGCCAACGCGCGCAGCGAGGAGGAGCTGCGCGCCTGGATCGAGCGCATGCGCAACCACCTCGCGCGCGAGGGCATCGAGGACCCGGCCTTCGAGTACGTCGCCGAGCCGAAGATCGACGGGCTGGCGATCTCGCTGCTCTACCGCGACGGCGTGCTCGAGCGCGGCGCCACCCGCGGCGACGGCGAGATCGGCGAGGACGTCACCCACAACCTGCGCACGATCCCGACCATCCCGCTGCGGATCGAGATGGACGATCCGCCGCCGCTGCTCGAGGTGCGCGGCGAGGTCTACATGTCGCTGGCGGACTTCGCCGCGCTGAACGAGCGCCGCGCCGAGGCCGGGCTGTCGACGTTCATGAACCCCCGCAACGCCGCGGCCGGCACCATCCGCCAGCTCGACCCCAAGCTCGCCGCCCAGCGCCCGCTCTCGATGTGGTGCTACGGCATCGGCAAGACCGAGGGCGTGTCGTTCAAGCGTCACTGCGAGGGCCTGGACTGGCTGCGCGAGCACGGCTTCCGCGTCAACGCCGACGTGGTCAGGCTGGACAGCGAGGACGAGGTCGTCGCGCAGTGCCTGGGCTGGCAGCAGCGCCGCGGGAACCTGGACTTCGAGATCGACGGCGTGGTCGTGAAGGTCGACGACGTCGAGCTCCAGCGGCGCCTCGGCGTCGTCGGGCGCGACCCGCGCTGGGCCATCGCCTGGAAGTTCCCGCCCACGACCAAGGTCACGACGCTGCACAGCATCATGTGGAACGTCGGCAAGTTCGGCGACCTGCATCCCTTCGCCGTGCTCGAGCCCGTCGGCGTGGGCGGGGTCACCGTGAAGCTCGCGACGCTCCACAACGAGGAGGACATTGCCCGCAAGGACATCCGCCCGGGCGACGAGGTCATCGTGCTGCGTGCCGGCGACGTGATCCCGCAGGTCGTCTCGCCGGCCCCGCACGCGGTCGAGCGCAAGGGCCGGGCCAGGCCGCCGAAGGCGCCGAAGAAGTGCCCGTCGTGCGCGACGCCGACGATCAAGCCCTCCGGATCGGTGTTCACCAAGTGCCCGAACCCCGTGTGCCCGGCACGCCAGTGGCAGCTGCTCAAGCACTTCGTCTCGCGCGGGGCGATGGATGTCGACGGCCTGGGGGAGAAGCAGGTCGGCCAGCTCCAGCAGGCCGGCCTCGTCACGACGGCCGCGGACCTGTACCGGCTGACCACCGAGCAGCTGCTCGAGCTGGAGGGCTACGGCAAGATCAGCGCCGATCGGGTCGTCGCGAACCTCGAGGAGTCAAAGCAGCGCCCCTTCGGCCGCGTCCTCTTCGGCGTCGGCATCGAGGAGGTCGGCTTCGTCACCGGTCGCAACCTCGCCCAGCGCTTCCGCACGCTCGACGCCCTGCTGGCCGCCACACCCCAGGAGATCGAGGCCACGCCCGGCATCGGCACGAAGATGGCCGAGATCATCCACGAGCAGCTCGCCGACGACCGGATGCGCGCGCTGCTGGAGGACCTGCGTGTTCAGGGCGTGACGATGGAGCTCGAGGGCCCGCCGCCCGGCGAAGGCCCGGTCGCGGGCAAGGCGTTCGTGCTCACCGGCACGCTGCCCGACCTCACCCGCGAGGAGGCGACCGAGCGCATCGGCGCGGCCGGCGGGCGCGTCACTTCGAGCGTGTCGAAGAAGACCGACTACCTCGTAGCGGGGGAGAACCCCGGCTCGAAGCTGTCAAAGGCCGAGTCGCTGGAGGTGCCCGTCCTCGACGAGGGTGGGCTGTTGTCTCTGCTTCAGCCGGAATAAGCCGCGATCGCCGCGGTCATGCGGTCCTGCACGCCGTGCGCACGGCCCACGTTCGCACGGTTCATCATCAGCGCGAAGGCGAGCGTGTTCCCGCCGGTGGTCGAGCAGACCCCCGCGAGCGTGCTCACGCCGATCAGCGTGCCCGTCTTCGCCCGGCAGTCGTCCTGGGCCGGCGTGCCGCGCATGCGCCGGCGCAGGGTGCCCGTGCGACCCGCCGTCGGCAGCGACGCCTCGAAGTCGAGGCCGACCTCCTGGCCGTGCATCCGCTCGAGCAGGCGCACGACCTGGCGCGGGGTGGTGCGGTTCGCACGCGAGAGGCCCGAGCCGTCGACGATGCGCGGATGCACGCCGAAGGTCACGAGCTGCGCCCGGGCCACCGCGGCGCCTGCGGCGGTCGTGCCCGCGCCGCCGAAGGAGGCGCCGAGGTCCTTCAGCAGCGTCTCGGCGTAGTAGTTGTCCGACGGCACGTTCGTCATCGCGATGAGGTCGCGGATCGCGGGCGACAGCACCTGCGCCACCTGGCGCGCGCCGTCGGGCGCGGTGGCGGTGCTCGTGGCGCCGTCGACCTCCACGCCGTCGCCACGCAGCGCGCGCACGAGAGACTTCGCCGCGCCGAGCCCGGGCTTGAGGTCGGTGGAGAACCCGCGGCCGACCGTGAGCGCGCCGAGTACGCCGCCGATGTCGCGGTCGTAGGAGCCGCCGGTGTCGTAGGAGCCGCGCAGGAGGTCGAAGCGCGACTCGTCGCCGAGGACCGATCCAGCGATCCGGGCGATGCCGCCGGCCTGCAGTGACGAGGCGAGCTGTGCGATGCGCGCGCGGTCCAGCGTGGGGTCGCCGCCGCCCCTGATCACCAGGTCGCCGCGCAGGACGCCGCCGGGGTCCAGCGGCGCGGCGGTGACCGCGACGGTCGGCAGCGTCGCGTCGGGCCCGAGCTTCAGCAGCGACGTCGACGTCGTGTAGAGCTTCTCCACCGATGCAGGCACGCGGGGGACGTCGGGCTTGCGCGCGAACACGGCCTGGCCGGTGTCGAGGTCGCGCACGTAGGCGCCGGAGAACGCGCCGGCCAGGCTCATCTCGCGCCCGAGCTTGGCCTGGAGCGCGGGCAGGGAGGCGGCGGTGGCCGCCGGCGCGAGCACGAGCAGGCAGACGGGGGTGGCCAGGGCGAGCAGGCGCAGGCGCATCGCGGGTCCAAACACCACCTCCGGGCGGGAGTCGCGGTCGGCGGGGGGTCGTGGGTGGGGCAATTACACTCCACCGATGGGCAAGGTCGTCGACCTGGAGGAGGGGCGCCGCAGTCGCGCTGCGTCCGCGGCGAAGGCCAAGACCAAGGCGGCTCCGCGGCGGCGGCAGCGCTCGAAGACCGCGCTCGTCCTCGGCGGCGGCGGCTTCACCGGCGGGGTGTACGAGATCGGGGCGCTGCGTGCGCTCGACCTCCTCACCGTCAACAAGACGGTCAACGAGTTCGACATCTACGTCGGCACCAGCGCGGGCTCGTTCGTGGCGTCGATGGCCGCGAACGGCATCACCCCGGAGGAGATGATGCGCGTGGTCAACCAGCAGGTGCCCACGCCGTTCCGCGACATCGACCTCGGCACGCTGCTGCGCCCGAATTTCCTCGAGTTCGCCCGCGCGGGCGTGACGTTGCCGTTCAAGCTCGCGAAGGTCACCAAGGACCTCGTCGGCCAGTTCGGATCGATCTCGGCCATGGACGTGATGCTCGGGCTCGCCGAGGCGCTGCCCAGTGGCCTGTACTCCGGCTCGGGAATCGAGGAGTACGTCCGCATCGTCCTCTCGGACCCCGACCGCACCGACGACTTCCGCAACCTCGAGCGCGAGCTGTACCTCGCTGCGACCGACCTCGACACCTGCGAGCGCATCGTGCTCGGCGGCAACGGGTGGGACGACGTGCCGATCTCCAAGGCGGTGCGCGCGTCCACCGCCCTGCCGATGGTCTACAAGCCGGTCGTCGTCAAGGAGCGCGAGCTCGTCGACGGCGGCATCGTGTCGACGACCAATCTCGACATCGCGGTCGAGGCGGGTGCGAAGTTCATCGTCGTGGTGAATCCGCTCGTGCCCTACGTCAACGACTTCACCAAGACCGTGCCGACGCTGTTCGGCCAGCGCTCCAAGCACGTCAGCGACATGGGCTTCCCACAGATCGGCTACCAGGCGTTCAAGCTGTTGGCCTATCAGCGCCTGCACGAGATGGCCCGGCAGTGGGAGCAGCGCTACCCCGGCGTCGACATCGTCCTCATCGAGCCGGCGCCCGACGACGAGCTGATGTTCGAGACGTCGATGATGAACTTCACGAGCCGCGTGGACATCGCCCGCCACGGCTTCGAGTCGGTCACCCACAAGCTCGCCGAGGACTACCCGAAACTCCGCCGCGTCGCGGCCAAGCACGGCTTCGAGATCTCCGCGACGCGCGTGCGCAAAGTCGTCAAGCACTTCGCGGCCGAGAAGGAGCCCACCCGCGCCTGGCGCAAGATCCTCGAGCAGACGACCGGCGCGCTGCTGCGCCAGTCGG
>JBDTYI010000106.1:0-3454 GCA_040005775.1 Solirubrobacteraceae bacterium | reverse complement strand
CCGGCATAGTGCGCTTCCAGGACCGTTCCGGGCATCCCGGCGCCGCTGTCCAGGCGCACGTGCTCGGGCCGGACGGCAAGCGTGCCGCCCTCGCCGGCGATCAGGTTCGCGACGCCGAAGAAGCGTGCCACCGCGGCGCTGACGGGCCGCTCGAACAGGGCCCGCGGCTCGTCGTGCTGGACGATGCGTCCCTCGAGCATGAGCGCGATGCTGTCGCCGAGCTCGGCCGCCTCGGAGCGGTCGTGGGTGACGATGACCGTTGTGAGCCGGCGCTCGCGCTGCACGTCGCGGATGACGCGGCGCAGGGCCGCGCGCCGGTTGGGGTCGAGGGCTCCGAGCGGCTCGTCGAGCAGGAGCAGGTCGGGGTCGCCGCTCAGGGCACGGGCCAGCGCCACGCGCTGCTGCTCGCCGCCCGACAGGCCCTGCACACGGCGCCGGGCCAGCGCGGTGATCCCGACCTCCTCGAGGTGCAGTGCGGCGGCGCGGCGGCGCTCGCGGCGTCCGACGCCCGCGGCCCGCAGCGGGAGCGCGACGTTGTCAACGACGTCGAGGTGCCCGAGCAGGCGCGGCTCCTGGAAGACCACGGCGATGCCCCGCCGGTGTGGCGGCGCGCGGTGGATCTCGCGGCCGGCGAGCAGGACCCGTCCCTCCCGCACCGCCTCCAGGCCGGCGATCGCGCGCAGCAGGGTGGTCTTCCCGGCCCCGGAGGGCCCGACGAGCGCGGCCCGGGTGCCGGCCTGCACGCACAACGAGAGGCCGCGCAGGACTGGGCTGTCGCCGGGCGCGACCGTGACATCCGCACAGGTCAGTTCGGAGGGCGTCACAGCGGGTGCCTCCCGGCGCGGACGGTGAGCACGAGGGCGACGACGGCCGGCGCCAGGAACAGCAGCGCGAGGGTCGCGGCGACCTGCGGGTCGGCGCCGACGAACGGGAGCAGCACGACGGGGAGCATCGGCCGCCCGCCGCCCACGGCCAGGCTCGAGCCGTAGTCGCTCCAGGAGACCAGGAAGCCGAGCAGCGCCGCGGCCGCCACCGTCGGCGCCGCCGAGGGCAGCGTCACCCACAGCAGGCGCCGCAGCGGCGCCAGGCCGCTCACGCTGCCCATCTCCTCGACCGCGGTCAGGCGCGGGCCGAACCCGGCGAGCAGGACGATCGTCACGTAGGGCACGACGAACGTCAGGTGGGCCGCGACGAGGGCCAGTACGGAACCGTCGAGGCCCAGGCGGATGAACCACTCGGTCAGGCCGCTGCCCACGGCGTAGCTGGGGACCAGCAGCGGCATCGCGAGCAGCAGGAAGACCGGCGCCGGGTGGCGCAGGCGCCGCTCGCCGAGTACCCGCGCGGCGGGCCACGCCAGGATCAGCGCGATCGTCACGGTCAGCCCCGCGACGGCCAACGAGTTCGTGAACGCTGCGCCGGTGTCCCCCGAGAAGGCGATGCGCAGGCCGCGCAGGCCCAACCGCTGGGGCACGATCGCCGGCGCCCGCCATACGTCCGCGAAGGCACGGAAGAGCAGAACCACCAGCGGCACAGCGAAGAACAGCGCGATGACCGTCGCGCGCAGCTGTCGCGGGCGCTCAGCCACCCTGGGGATCCCTCGCGACGCGTACGGCGAGCGCGGCCAGCGCCATCGACGCCGCCGCGGTCAGCAACAGTGCTGCCGCGGAGGTGCTCTGACCGGTGACGAGGTCTGACCGCGAGGCGCGCAGGGCGTACTCGGCGACGGTCGGCGGATAGGACGGCCCGAGCGCCAGGGGAACCTCGAAGGCCCCCAGCGCGTAGGCGAACACGACGATCGAGCCGACGACCAGCGGGCCGCGGATCGCGGGCCACGTCACCCAGCGGACGCGCTGGGCGGGCGACACCCCGAGCGCGGCGGCGGCCTCGTCGCGCTCGCGGTGCTCCTGGCCCATCGCCGCCAGCAGGAGCAAAATGAGGAACGGCGCCTCCTTGTAGACGTACACGAGCACGATCCCGAGGCCCGCGCGGTCGTGTACCAGCGTGATCGGTAGGCCGCCGAGGATCCGCTCGGCCAGGCCCCCCGGCGCCAACCACAGGACCGCCACGCTGGCAACGAGCAGGTGCGGGACGGGAATCGGCAGGGCGAGCAGCGCCCGCACCCGGGTGCCGGCACGGCGGGCCGACAACACGACCGCGAGGGCGACGATTGCGGCCAGGATCGTGCTGAGCGTCGCGGTGCGCAGCGTGAAGGCGACGGCGTCGGCGAACTCGGGGTCGGCCAAAAGCGCCCGCCATGCCTGCAGCGTTTCGGGGCTGCCGAGCGGCACCACGCTCGTACGGACGGTTCCGACCAGCGCGCCGCCGAAGAGGACGGCGATCGCCAGCGCCGCCGGGGCCAGCAGCGCGTAGTCGCGCAGCCGCGCACGGCGGGGGGGCGCGGCGACCGCGGCTATCGGAGGATCTCCCGTGTCCAGCGCTGCTCGAGCGGCGCGACGCGGTCCGCAGACAGCTCGGGCACGGTCCGTCCGTAGTCGCGCAGGAGGTAGCGGCTTGTCGCGTTCGGGGCGAACCGACGGCCGTCGGCGCGCAGACGCCGGCGGTCGAGCACCGTCGGGTTGCCCAGGGAGGACGGCGATGCCTTGGCCGCCTGTACACGGGGGCTCAGCAACAGGTTGGCCACGGCCTCGGCACCGGCCCGATGCGCGGCGTTGGCAGGGATCGCCACGAACGAGACGTTCTGCAGCGCGCCGCCGTCGAGCAAAAACGGCCGCGCGGAGCGCGGGAACGTGCCCTTGCGCACCGCGGAGGCCACGAACGCCGCGTCGTAGGACATGGCGAAGTCGACCTTGCCGTCGCCGAACAGGGTGCTGAGCTCGGCTTCGGACTTCGGATAGGTGGCGCCGCGGCGGTACAGGAAGGGCTTGAGCTCTCGCAGGTAGGCAAATGCCCCGTCCGTGCCCTTGGCCGAGACCACCTGGCGCACGAACGCCGAGCCCGTGAAATCGGGCGGAGCCGGATAGGTGACGCGGCCGGGGTGGGCTCTGGCATAGGCCAACAGCGCGTCGAGGTCGGCGGGCGGCGCCTTCACCTTTGCGCTGTCGTAGGCGTAGACGAACGCGGCGCGCTGCCACGGCGACTCCTGTCCGTCGACGGGGACCTGGAAGTCGCGGCCGATGGCCGGATCGCGCTGGTCCACGTAGCGCCCGGCATTGGGGAGCGTGCGCGCCCAGTCGCGCAGCCACAGGCCGGCGCGCTTGCCCGTCGCGAAGTTCTCGCCGTTGATCCAGACGAGATCAACCGCGCCGCCGGAGGTCTTGCCCGCCCGCCGCTCGGCGATGACACGCTGGACGGCGTCCGCGGTGTCGGTGACCGGGACGCGCTGAAGCCGGATCCCGAGCGTGCGCGCCGCCGGCGCCACGACGTCGTCGACGTAGGCGTTGACCCTGTCGTCGCCGCCATAGAGCCACCAGCGCACGGTCTGCCCGCGAGCCTG
>JBDTYI010000105.1:0-12468 GCA_040005775.1 Solirubrobacteraceae bacterium | reverse complement strand
CCGGCCTCGACGGGCATGCCCAGGTCGGAGGACAGCGCGGCGGCGAAGCCGGGCACCGCCGCGGCGGGCCCGGTCATCACGGCACGCGCGACGGAGGCGTCGGTGCCCTGCATCTGGTGGTAGTCGAGCGAGTTGCGGACCTCGGCGGCGATGCGCCGCACGCCCTCCAGGAGGACCTGGCGCGTCTCGGCGACGATCTCGCGATCGCCCTCGACCGACTCCAGGGGCTGCTCGACGCCGACGTGGACCAGCCAGCCGCGGGCGTGCTCGAGCGTGAGGCCCTTGCGCTCCGCGAGCTCGATGGCGAGCCGCTCCAGACCGCCACCCGACGCGCGGGTGAACAGGCACAGCGGGCCCTTGGCCACGGCGAGGTTCGTGAGACCGCCGACGGAGAGGTACAGCACGAAGTCGTCGGCCGGACCCGGGCGGTACAGCGCGCGGATCATCGCGAAGGCGGAGAGGTCGACGCTGGCGGGGCGCAGCCCGGCCGCGCGAACGACACCGAGTACACGCTCGATCATGTCGCGGCGGGCCGCGACGAGCAGCACGCGCTGGCGCGGGCCGTCCGGGCCGTCGATCATGTCGAGGCGCTGGTAGTCGATGACCGCTTGGTCGAGGGGCATCGGCAGCTGGTCCTGCGCGTGGAAGCGCACCGCAGCGTCGAGTTCCTTCGCGTCGATGATCGGCGGCAGCTCGATCACGCGGACGACGATCTTCTGGTTGGCGACGCCGACGCGGACCTGCTTGCCCAGGCCGCGGTTGTCGCGGTACAGGCCGCGAAGCGTCTCCGCCAGGGCCTCGGTGTCGGTGATCTCGCCGTCGCGGACGATGCCCGCCTCGAGCGGCGCCACCGCGGCGCGCTCGATGCTCAGGCGCCCGTTGATCCGCACCTCAGCGGCGGTGATGCCGCTGGGGTCGATGTCGAGGCCGACGAGGCTCTTTGTGCGCTTTGCCATGGGGAAGGGGGGCCGAGGGGGTTGGGGGTCCCCCGGCACTGGCCCGATCATCGGCGCGCACCGCCCAAAGCTGAACACCCCGAGGGGCCTTGACCGGACATGTGTCCAGTCGGAGGTTTGGCCGCCTCAGAAGGTCGTGAGGTACGCGTCGACGAGCGCGTCGCCCGCGAACAGCGCGATGACCCCGCCCAGCGCGAGGAACGGCCCGAACGGCACGGCCGTTCGCCGGCCCTCCGCCGCGCCCTTGCGGGCGATGATCCCCGCGCCGATGAGCACCCCGGCGATGAGGGCGATGAAGATCGCCGGCGCGACGGCCCGGCCGAGGTACAGACCCAGGACGCCCGCCAGCTTCACGTCGCCCATGCCCATCCCCCGCGGGTACGCCAGCGCGGCGAGGAAGAAGAACGCGAACGCGGCCGCGCCCGCGATGAGCGACTCGGCGAGGAAGTCGAGGTCGAGCGCGACGACCGCGACGATCGCCAGCACGGCGGCGGGCAGCGTCAGCTTGTTGGGGATCAGGCGGTGGTCGAGGTCGATCAGCGCGATCGGCACCAGGAACGTGACCAGCAGGATCCCCCGGACCAGCGCCGGCACGTCGTCGTAGTCGGCCACGACCACCAGGGCCCACAGGACGCCCGTCGTCAGCTCCACGATCGGGTACCGCGGCGAGATCTGCTCACCGCAGTTGCGGCAGCGCCCCCGCAGGACCAGCCACGAGAGCACCGGGACGTTGTCGTAGGGCTTGATCGGGGCGTCGCACGAGGGGCAGTGCGAGCCCGGGTGCGACAGCGACTCACCCCGCGGCAGGCGCCAGACGACCACGTTGAGGAAGGACCCGATGATCAGGCCGCCCAACAGGGCGGCGACGGCGGCAAGCAGCATCGGCGGGGGACCGTACCGGCGCCGGAGGACCGATCAGGTGCCGGAAAGCTCGCGCCAGGTGTTCTGGACGATGCCGGCCTTGCCGATCGTCTTGATCGCCTTGTAGGCGTTCGGGTCGTACTTGACGTTGCCGTCCGGGTCGCACCCGTGGCCCGAGGACCCGATGTGCGTCGTCGCGGCGCCGTCGACGAGGATCGCGCCCTGCACGCACGACGTGCCGCCGAGGTCGACGACCGTGCCCGCGGTCACCTGGGCGTTGCGGTGGTAGACGATGCCGTAGTAGGTGACGTTGCCGCCGAAGCTGATCGCGCCCTTGTTCATGATCACCATGCCGGGCGCCAGCGCGGAGTTGAACGTGCCGCCGTTGTAGGAGCACGTCGCCGTGGTGTCGATGTAGACGACCTCGCCGGCGACGTCGCCCTGCAGCGAGGCGGGACAGCTCGTGAAGTAGTTGCCCTGCGAGATCGCGCTGGCCTTCAGGCGGTCCAGCGCGTCGCTGGATATCGCGTTGCCGATGCTCGGGTCGGAGTTGATCCCGACCGGGCCGATCTGCACCGCGAGCTTGTCCGGGCTGTCACCGTAGGCGTAGCCCATGCAGGGCGCGCCCTCGCTGGGGCCGGCCACACAGCGCACCGTGGTCACCGAGCCGGTGTCGTCGACCGTCGTCTTGTTGCCGTTGTTCTGCAGGTCAACGCGTCCGGAGAGCACGGCGGCCCGGAACGCGTCCTCGGTCTGCTCCTCGGCGCGGACGAGGGCGACCATCCTGCGCGTCTTGCCGCGCGCGGTCGCCTGGGCGCGCACCCAGAGCAGGCCGTCGCCGTTGGCGTCGTAGCCCGGCGCCGACGCCGTGAGGGTGTCGCTGTAGAAGTTCGGCGCGCCGCTGACGGTGTTGTCGCGCACCGACGTCTGCCAGCTCGCACCGGCGCTCACGTCGGAGGTCGGGAACGCGCCCAGCAGCCGGGTGTTGTTCGGGCACTGCGCCGACGTCGAGGACGGCGTGCAGGCCGTGACGTTCTGGGCGGCGATGCCCGGCCACGTGCCGCCGAGCGCGAACACCTGGGCGTTCAGCGCGCCCTCGCCGAGGTTGAACGCCGTCTCGCGGTTGCGGCCGGTCTTGGACTGCGTCGTCTCGTTGTCGACGTAGGTCGCCAGCGACAGGCCGGAGCCGAGCATGATGACCATCAGCAGCAACGCGGTCAGGACGGCCCAGCCGTCCTCGGCCTGCAGTCGCACGCGGAGGTTGCGGAGCGTCGTCACTGGTTTCTCACAGACGGGTTGTTGTTCGAGGCGGAGAGCAGCGCGGGATCGCGCACGACGAGGGTGATGCTGTGCGCGGTCGAGCCGCTGGGCATCGGGTCGAGGATCGTCACGCCGGTGCCGAGCACCTTGCCGGCGGCGCAGGGCGCGGGCGGAGCCGTCACGTTGACCAGGGCAGCGTCGTACCAGCAGTAGGTCAGCGGCTCGCCCTCGGGGTCGACCGAGTTGGAGGCGTTGAGGATGAGGCCCTGCGCGCTCGCCGTGGCCGTGAACGCGGCGCTCGGCGCCCGGTTCTGGTTGCGCAGGAAGACGCCGCTGGAGATCGTCGTCTCGGCCGGGTTCCTGCCCGTGTCGAGGTCGACGAAGGCGTCGATGTGCACGGAGGTGATCGCCGTGAGCGGCAACGCGGGGCTGAAGGTGAACAGCGGACGACTGTGCCCGGCCAGGTAGTTGGTGAGCTGGTCGGAGATCACCGTCTTGTCGTTCCAGGTCGAGTTGGCGGAGCTGACGGTGCCCGGGCAGAGCGTGTCGAGGGGAGCCTGCGGCGGCAGGTTCTTCCAGCGCTGGTTCTGGGCCCAGAGCACACCGCTGTCATCGAGGCAGTAGCGCACGCGCTTGACGTTGGCCGTGTTGATGTTCGTCCCGGTGCCGGTGTTCGGCCCGACCGGGTCGACGGTCTGGAAGATCACGTCGCGGCCGCTTGCGCGGTCGATCGCCTGCGGCTGCTCCGGCGTCGGGCTGGCCATGTTGCGCATCTCCCGGGAGAGCACGTCGACCCCCGAGCGCACGCGGTCCATCGCGTCGTTGCGCCGCTGGGTGTCGCGGTTGTTGGTCTCGGACATGGCGAAGAGCGAGAGCGTCGCGCCGAGCACGACCAGGAACAGGGTCATGGCCACGAGCAGCCCGGGCAGCGACATCTCGCCACGCTCGCCGCGGATCGGGGTCATGGGATGTCGACTCCGGAGGTCTTGGGCGACTCCGCGCCCTTGGTGTCCACCGCGGCCACGTAGTAGGTGTGCAGCTCGCCGGCAACCGTGTCGGTGTAGGTGTAGGTCCCGGCAGGAACCGTCGCGTAGCGGTCGCTGAGGGTCGTGCCGTCGCGGTAGATCCGGTAGGCCGCCACCGAGTCGCCGGCGTCGGGATCGCCCGGAGACGCCAGCCAGGTCACCGACGTCGACGTGGTGTTCACGCGGGAGCCGACGAGCGCGCCGGCGGGGGCGAGCGGCGGCTGGTTCGAGAGGTCGAGCGTGACGCGCTGCGACAGCTGGCCCGCGCGCACGGTCCCCGATGCGTCCTTGTCGGAGGCGACCACGTAGTAGTCCCACGAGCCGCTGTTGGGGGGGCTGGTGTCGACGCAGTTGCGGCTGCGGCTGAGCGAGCAGACCCTGTTGGGCGTGCCGGCGCCCTGCACCCGGTAGACCTCATAGCCCTCGATGTCGCGCTCCACCGGCGAGCTCCAGGCCGTCTCGACGCCGAGCCCGCCGATGCGCGCGGCGATGAAGCCCGTGGGCTGGTAGGGCGCGCAGCGGTTGAGCGTGACGACCTGCGTGCGCGTCCCGCCGGCCTGCGCGTAGCTGTCCAGGGCCTTCGCGCCGACCTGGTAGACGCCGTCGACGACCTCGCCGGCCGTTGGGGCCGTGGTGCCGGTGCCGGGCAGTACCGGCGGGCAGCCGGTCGTGCCGAGAGTCCAGGTGAAGGTCCACGAGGTCCCGGCCGCGTCGCCGGTCGCGTTGCCGGTCGGCGTGCCGTCGAGCAGCCACGTCACGCCGGCTGCCTTGCGGTTCGTCGTCGCGGCGGCCGCGAAGAAGTTGGTGCCGTTGGGGACGACGAGCGACGCGGGCGTGCCCGTCAGGGTCAGCACGCGCGGGGCTCCCGAGAGCCCTGGGTAGGGCAGCGACGTCGACTGGAGCACGAACCGGCTGCCGCTGCCCAGCGTCCAGCGCACGAGGGTGACGACCCGCTTGTAGTCGTCGGGGTTCGTGTCCGCGGTGCCGCCGCCCGTGCACGTGGTGGCGCAGGTGCCCGCGTCCCCCTGAGTGAGGCCGTCCACCTGGCCGTCGCGGTCGAGGTCGATGCCGCAGTCGCCGACGGCGGCTCCGGTGGCCGTGCCGACGCCGCTGATGTTGCCGGCGGTCCCCAGGTCCGTCGCGCACTGCGCGGACGTCGTGGTGCCCGAGCCGTTGCAGAAGCTGGCGTCAGCGACGCCCAGGCCGTCGTTGGGGTCGTCGACCGAGCAGACGCCGACGGCCATCGTGTAGGTGATCCCGCGGCGCTCGATCTGCCAGCCGTTGCCGCCGACGACCGAGGCGCTGAACCCCGTCCGGGCCCTGATGCTCGCGACGACGTTGCCCTGCGTGAGCTGGTCGTAGGCCTGCGAGCGGGCGGACTCGACGAGCTCGCGGGAGAGGGCGACGGCGCCCTCGCGGGCCTTGTTGGACGTCGTGCTGGCGTTGGCCTGGTCGAGCAGCGTGACCGTGCCGGCGAGGCCGACGAGGAGGATGACCATCGCGACCATCACCTCGATGATCGTGAAGCCGGACTCGTTGCTTATGTGCAGGCGGCGTCCCATCTCGCGGTTCATCGGCGCGCGACCCCAAGACGTGTAGGCGCCCAGTGCAGGAGTGGACATACGTCTACTTCCGGCGGGGTCGTTAAACGCGATGAAGCGGGCCTTGCGGCCCGCCTCGCGCTACTGCGTGCTGCGGAGTGGCGTCCTGACTACCAGGTGCCGCCGGTCTTGCAGCCGCCGTCGGGCAGCGAGCTGGTGCTGGAGCAGCCGCGCACGGGGGCGCCGCCGTTGGTCTTGGTGATCGTGAATGAGTTGTTCGACTTCGACTTGGCGGTGACCACGTAGCTGGACGTGCCGGCCGAAGTGACGGTGACCTCGCCCGCCGCGGCGGTGCCGCCGGGGGTGAAGTTCAGGCCGGTCGTGCCGAGGGCAGCCGTGGTGAGGCAGGTGCCGTAGTCCTGCGAGTCGGCGAAGCAGGACTCGACCTGCGACACCATGTTGCGAGCGTCAGACTTGGCCGAAGCGTCCTGACCCTTCTTCTGCTGGCCGAGGAACGTCGGCAGGGCGATCGCGGCGAGAATGCCGATGATCAGGACGACAACCAGGAGCTCGATGAGCGTGAATCCCTGCTCGTCGTCGCGCATCTTGCGAAGCATTTGTGATCCTCCTAGGATCGATATGGCTTGCGCCAGCTCCTGATCGGCCTCCGGTCCGGCAGCTCGGCTTCCTCAAACTGAGGTCCGTGGCTTTGCGTCCCACCCTCACAGGTGGTTTGCCCTTGGCGTCCGCAGGTCTGGCCCTATTTACAAACCCTTCATCGGTCCTATGGGGTGAGGACCTGAGAGCACTGGACGTATGGCCTAGGGTCGCCGCCCCAGGCACGCCTACCAGCCGCTGTCGGCGTGGCAGCCGCCGCGGCCGGCGCTGCCACACGCGTGTTCCATGCGCTCGGAGCCCCGGCTGATGTCGAACCAGTTCCCGCTGCGCGAATGCGCGCGCACGGAGTAGGTGCTCACCGTCGTGGCGGTGACCTCGACGTCGCCGGGACCGGAGCCGACGCTCAACCCGGCGGGTCCGAGCGCAGCGGTCGTGTCGCAGCCGGTGTAGTCGTTCTTCTCGGCGTTGCAGCTCTCGACCATCGTGACCAGCTCGCGCGCGCCGGCCTTGGCGCTGGCGTCGTGGCCGGTCTGCTGCTGGCGCAGGAAGACCGTGAGCGAGATCGTGGCCAGGATGGCGATGATCAGCACCACAACCAGCAGCTCGGGCAGCGTGAAGCCGCGCTGGTCAGACCGGATGCGACGTGCCGTTGAAGCGATCATCGCTGGAGATGGCGTCAGCCGCGCAGGAGGAGACTGCGGTTCAGCTTCACCGTGGACCCGGCCGCGTCGCGCGCCGTTCCCGACGCGCGGACCACGAGCTTGCGCGCGCCCTTGAGGCGCTTGGCGGCGGCCGGCTTGAGGCGCACGGTCATCTTCGCGGCGCCCGCCGTGGGCGCCTTCAGGGTGGCGGTGCCGATCACGACCGTCTTGGCCCCGCGGGCCGCCGCGACCCGCAGCCGCCTTGCGTCTGCGGCGCGGATGGTCAGCGAGACGGTGCACGTCGCGGCACGGTCGACCTGGCAGACGAGCGCGACGCCCTTGCGCAGCGCGATCTTGATGGACTGGACCGCGGCGCCAGAGAGGCCGCCCGCGAGCGTTCCGGCGGGCTGAGCGCCCGGCCCCGATCCGGTGGTCGTGCCCGAGCCTGGGCCGGTACCCGTCGCGCCGGTGGAGCCACCGGTGGCGCCGCCGCCGCTCCCAGGCGTTCCCGGGGTGCCCGAGCCCCCGCCGGATCCGCCGCCGGTGGGCGGGGGCGGCGGGGCGACGATCGTCACCGCGACGTGGCGGACCGCGGTGCCGCCGTCGGCGTCGGTGACCTCGACGGCGACGTCGACGTAGCCCGCGTTCGGGTACGCGGCGGTGGCGGTGGGGCTCGTCGAGCGCGTGGTCTCGAAGACGCCGTCGCCGTCGAGGTCCCACCGGTATCCAGCGACCGGACCATCGGGGTCATAGGAGCCCGATGCGTCGAGGGTGACCGTCTGACCGGTCTGGACGGGGTTCGGCGTGGCGGTCATCTGCGCGACCGGGGCGCGGTTGGCCACGACGAGGGCCAGCGTCCTGACGGTCTGCACGCCGTGGTCGTCGGTGGCCCGGACGCGGACGTTGCGGGAGCCGAAGGTCGTGTAGGCCTGTGTCTGCGTCGGTCCGGCGTCGGGCCGCTCGTAGACGCCGTCGCCGTTGAGGTCCCAGTCCCAGCGCGCGATGGTGCCGTCCGGGTCGGAGGACCCGGTCGTCGAGAACCGGACGGGGACGTCCTTGGGCGCCGGGTTCGGCGTCGCCGCGAGGGTGATCGAGGGCGGATCGGTGACCTGGATCACGCGCGTCGCGGTGGACGACGCGCCCTGGGCGTCGACGATCCGCAGCAGCACGGTCTTGACGCCTCGGACGGCACTGAAGCTGGTCATCGCGCCCGGGAGCGGCTGCGTGTCCCAGCTCGGGGTGCTCCCGTCGTAGTCGAAGTCCCACTGGTAGGTGGCCGGCTTGCCGCCGGCGCCGTCACGGTCGCTGGAGGCGGAGGCGTCCAGCGCCACCGGGGCGCCCGTGGCCAGCCACCCCGACGGCGCGGTGAACGCCGCGACGGGCGGCAGGTTGCCGACGCTGACGATCTTCTGGGCCACCGACGATGCGCCGACGTCGTCGGTCACGCGAACGCGCACGGTGTGCGGCCCTGAGGTGGTGAACTCGCAGGCCCTGGTCGGCGTCGTGCCCGGCGTCTCGAAGACGCCGTCGCCGTCGAGGTCGAAGTCGTAGCGGATCCTGGACGTGTCGGCCGCGGGGTCGAACGTCGAGCCCGACGCGTCCAGGGTGCACGGGGCGTCGATGTCCGCCACGCTCGACGGCGCGGAGAGCACTGCCGCCGGCGCCTGGTCGACGAAGACGTTGACGGTCGCCTGGGACAGCACGACCCGGCCCGCGTCCTGCATCTCGAGCGTCACGGACTTGCGTCCGCGGGGAAGATCGAACTGGTGGTCGACGGTCGGCGTGGTGCCGGTGTCCTCGTCCGGGGTCCCGTCGCCGAAGCGCCAGACGTAGTGGGCGAGGTTGCCCTGCGGGTTCTGCGACTGGCGCGCGTCGAAGTGCACGACGTCGCCGGCGCCGACGGTGTTGGGCGTGGCGGTGAAGCTGGCCTGCGCGACCGCGTCGCAGACGGGCGGGTCGATCTCGAGCGACCAGCCGTCGAGCAGGCCACCCGAGCCGTTGGCCGAGTTGTCGGTGAGCTCGAGCTTCCAGAGGCCGCGCTGATCTTTGCCCAGGAAGCGCGTCAGGTCGCCGGTCGCGCGGTAGCGGCCGGTGTAGGGCGCGGACGAGGCGCCGACGGTGCCGCCGACCGGCTCGAAGATCGTGTCGCTGAAGTCCGACCCGGCGGCCTGGCCGCTGGCCAGCAGCGTCACGGACGTGCCGTCCGGGCCGATGAGCACGAGGCTCATGTCGCGATCGCTGCTGTGCAGAAGCCGGTTCACGTGGACGCGCAGGTTGTTGATGCGCCCGGAGCTCGGCACGTCGACTGTCGACTGCACGCGCTCGCCGCTGTCGGGCACGTTCAGCGCGCCGTCCAGCGTGGGGAAGGCCTGCGGCGGTCCGGGGATGCCGGTGCTGACGTTGAACCCGATCGTGTCCGACGAGCCCCCGCTCATCGCCAGCGCGAAGCTGACCGTGGCGCCGCAGGCCAGCGTGTCGGGGATCATCGCCGTGAACGGCTGGTTGTTCGCGGCCTGCGCGCCCGGGGCGAGCGAGGGAAACGTGGAGCCGCTGGAGGGGACCGTCACGCCCGCCGTGTTCGAGGACAGCGTCCCCGACAGGCCGCTGACCGTCGTGGATCCGTCGTTACGGACGCTCTCGAGGATCGAGATGGTGTCGCCGGGGGCGATGAGCGAGCGGCCGCCGGGCCCGGTCGCCTGCACGCCGGCGTGCGTGAGGTTGGCGGAAGCGGCGGGAGCAAGGAGGCTGAGCGCCAGCAGCGCGCCGGCGGTCGCCCTGCGGAGAGCGGGGAGCATGACCTCGCGTCCATCGACCCGCCGCATGCGACTGGTGAACGCCACCGGGCTGCGTGGACGAACGTCGGGTTCGCGCGGAACCTAGGCTGCGTCGGGTGGCGGCTCCGGGCCGCCGCGGCGCGCGGCCTGCGCGTCGTGGCCCGGCAGCACGCGCCCGGTCCCCTCACACCACGGGCACATCACCGTCGATGCCGAGCCGCCGAGGCGCGAAACCACGCGGCCGGTCCCGCGGCAGGGCGGGCACGGGCGCGGGTCGTCCGCGTCGGGGGGTGGGGCGTCGTCGGCCATCCGCGGCGAGGCTAGTCGATCCGCAGGCGCGTCCACTGGTGGATCGGGTCAGGCACTATGTGATCCGTGGTTCGCGACGGGCGCTTCGCCCCCTCCCCCACCGGCACGCTGCACCTGGGCAACCTCCGCACCGCCCTGCTTGCGTGGCTTTTCGCCCGCGGCGCCGGGGCGCGCTTCCTCGTGCGCGTGGAGGACCTCGATGCCGGCCGCTCGCGCCCAGCGACCGTCGACGAGCAGCTCGACGACCTGCGCCGTCTGGGTCTCGAATGGGACGGCGCGGTGGTGCGCCAGTCCGAGCGGACCGCGCTGTACGAGGCGGCGCTGGAGCGGCTCCGGTGCGCCGGGATGCTCTACGAATGCTGGTGCACGCGCCGCGAGATCCGCGAGGCCGGCTCGGCCCCCCACGGACCCCTGCCCGGGGGCGCCTACCCGGGCACATGCGCGCACCTCACCGCAACGCAGCGCGCCGAGCGCGTCGCCTCGGGTCGTCCGCCGGCGCTGCGCGTCCGCGCGCAGGCCGCCGTCGTGACCTTCGACGACGAGGTAGAGGGGCGCGTGTCGGGGGCGGTCGACGACTTTGTCGTGCGCCGCAACGACGGCGCCTTCGCCTACAACCTCGCGGTGGTCGTCGACGACGCCGAGCAGGGCATCGGCGAGGTGGTTCGCGGCGCCGACCTCCTGGACTCCACCCCGCGCCAGCTGTGGCTCGCCGAGCGCCTGGGGCTGCCCGCCCCGCGCCACGCGCACGTCCCGCTGATGCTCGATCACGAGGGCGTGCGGCTGGCCAAGCGCAACGGCGGCGCCACGCTCGCCGGGCGAATAGCGCTCGGCGAGACCGCGCCCCAGGTCTGTGGCAGGCTCGCGGCGTCGCTGGGGCTGTGCGCCCCGGGCGACTGCCCGACCCCGCAGACACTGCTGGAGCGCTTCGATCCGGCCCTCCTGCGGGAACGACGCGCGGCATGAGCATGCGCTGGGTCCGCACCTGGCTGCCGGCGGGCATCATCGTCGCCGGTGTCGCAGCGGCGATCGTGAGCGGCTTCAGCGAGACCGGGCTGGAGGGCGGCGGCTTGCTCATCAGCGCCGGGCTCTCGGTGTGGCTTCTGAACCTGCTCTACCGCGTCGGTGTCAGCGGCGACCGCGATCGCTCCGATGAGGACGACGCCCGCGGCTTCTACGACCGCCACGGACGCTGGCCCGACGAGGAGGGTGGGCGGGAGGACGTCCCGGACCGTGACCCACCGCGTCGCCCGGAGCACATAGGGTCCCGGCATGGCCGAAGGCGTCGTCCCTGAGCTCGCGACCCGAGCGCGCGAGACCGGGCGCCTGGGCATCGACACGGAGTTCATGGGAGAGGGCCGCTACCGCGCGCTGCTCTGCCTCGTGCAGGTCAGCGTCGAGGAGCCCGACGGCAGCGTATGGGTGGAGGTGCTCGACCCGATCGGGCAGCAGCTCGACGCCGGCCCGCTCGCCGACGTGCTCGCCGACCCGGCGGTGGAGATCATCCTGCACGCCGGCCGCCAGGACGTCGCGTTGCTGCGCCGGGTCTGGCAGACCGAGGTCACCAACCTCTTCGACACGCAGATCGCCGCGGGTTTCGCGGGCATGCGTGCCCAGTCCGGCTACGAGGCGCTGCTGAGCAGCACGATCGGCGTGAAGCTGCGCAAGAGCGCGTCGTTCACCCGCTGGGACCAGCGCCCGCTCAGCGAGGAGCAGGTCAGCTACGCCCGCGAGGACGTCCTGCATCTCTTCGACCTCGCCGACGACCTCCAGCGAAAGCTCGAGGCGCGCGGCCGCCTGGGATGGGCGCGCGAGGAGTGCCGCGCCCTGGAGCGCGCCTCCGACGCGCGCGAGCTCGACACGATCTTCAACCGCCTGCCACGCGTGAACTCCATGGACCCCGCGCAGCGTGCAGTCGCCTACGAGCTCGTCGCCTGGCGTGAGGCCACGGCGCAGAGCGAGGACCGGCCCGTGCCCAGCACGCTGGGCGACGCACAGCTCGTCGAGGTCGCGAAGCGCCGGCCTCAGAGCATGGAGCGCCTGAGCCAGATCCGCGGGCTGCACGAGGGCATCATGCGCCGGCGCGGCAAGGCGCTGATCGAGGCGGTCGGCCGCGGGCGCGAGCGCGAGCCGATCCCCATCGAGGGCGAGCGCCCCACGCCGTCGGACTCCGCCGACGCCCCGCTTATCGCCCTCGGCGAAGCGCTGATCCGCACCCGGGCCGCGGAGGCCGAGCTCGCCTACGAGCTGATCGCCGCGCGCGCCGACCTCCAGCGCATCGTGACCGCCGTGCGCACGAACGGCCACGAGCCCGCCGTGCGCACGCTGGACGGCTGGCGGCGCGAGGTCGTCGGGGCCGAGCTGCTCGAGCTGCTGGCCGGGCGCATCAGCCTGCGCGTCGGCGCCGACCGGCGGATCGCCGTCAGCGGTTGACCCGCAGCGTCGCGCGCATCCCGAGCTTCACGTGCCCGGGCTTGACGCACAGC
>JBDTYI010000104.1:0-21347 GCA_040005775.1 Solirubrobacteraceae bacterium | reverse complement strand
CACCGCGCTCCAGCAGCTGCGAGAAGCCCTTCGACGACAGGACCACGGTGACGAGATCGGGCGCGTCGGCCTGATAGAGCTCGGTGAGGCGCTGGGCCAGCGCGGTGCGCGCCTGGGCGAGGCGGGCCTTGAGGCGGACGAGGCGCCGGCGCTGGGTGCGCAGGTCGTCCTGGATCCTGTAGAGCTCGTCGCGCTTGGCGCTCAGATCGGACTCGGCGGTCTGCTGGCGGCGCTCGAGGCGGCCGATCGAGCCCTGCAGGCGGCCGATCTTCTGGCTGTAGGCGCCGATCTGGTCGGAGAGCACGCGCTCCGTGCCCTTGCGCCGCCCGATCTTGCCGCGCGCGACGTCGATCTTGCGCTGAACGGAGTCGAGCTTGCCGCTCGGCGACGAGCCTTCCGAGAGCACGGGCAGCAGCCCCCAGAGCACGAGGGGCACCAGGACGGCGACGATGGCGACGCGGAGGCGCATGGGTCAGGGACGGGCGAAGCTGGGGTCTGCGCTGCCTGGGGCGTAACGCGCCCAGGTGCAGGCAGAACGCGGCGGCGACCGTAGCACGGGGGTTCTGTCCCTACGAACCGTAGGCCCGTGATCCGCGGGTTTGGCAAGATAGGTTGCATGCCCACCCCCAGCACCTTCGGCCGCGACAGGGGCCTGCAGGCTCGAATGGTCACCACCATCTTCCTGCTCGGCCTCGTCTACGTCGCCCTGCTCGGCGTGCTGTTCGCCGCCGGCGCGTCGGGCATCACGCTGCTCATCGTCGCCGGCGGGCTGCTCGCCGTGCAGTTCTTCGCGTCGGACAAGCTCGCCCTGCGGGCCATGGGCGCGCAGGAGGTCTCGCCGCTCCAGGCGCCGCAGCTGCACGCGATGATCGAGCGCCTGTGCATCCAGGCCGACCTGCCCAAGCCGAAGATCTGCGTCGTCAACACCCCGATGCCCAACGCGTTCGCGATGGGGCGCTCCAAGAAGGCCTCGACGGTGTGCGCGACCACCGGCATCCTCGAGCTGCTCTCCCCCACCGAGCTCGAAGGCGTCATGGCCCACGAACTGACTCACATCATCAACCGCGACGTCGCGATCATGACCCTGGCGAGCTTCTTCGCCTCATTGGCCTCGATGATCGTGCAGTTCGGCTTCTTCTTCGGCGGGGGCGGCGGCTACGACGACGGCGACGATGACAACCCGTCGATCATGGTCGTGATCCTCGTCTCGCTCCTGGTCTACGTCGTCTCGTTCTTCCTTATGCAGGCGCTGTCGCGTTACCGCGAGTTCGCGGCCGACCGGGGCGCCGCGGTGATCACGGGGCGCCCGAGCGCGCTGGCCTCGGCGCTCATGAAGATCAGCGGCACCATGGAGCGCATCCCGCAGACCGACCTGCGCGCCCACGCCGAGATGAACGCGTTCTACATCTTCCCGGCGAGCGCGAAGAACTCGCTCTACAACCTCTTCTCCACCCACCCGCCGCTGGAGAAGCGCCTGGAGGCGCTGCAGCGCCTCGAGGCGCAGCTGCAGGGCACCGCCTAACCTGGGCCGCATGGGCCTCTTCGACGCACTGCTGGGCCGGCGCAAGGTCGCCGGGCCTGCCCCCGACCGGCTGTTCGCGATGTCGACGGCCTACGTCGACCTGGAGACCCAGCAGAACATCACCACACGCGGCACCGCCGCCATCGTCTTCCAACCGCTGGCCACGAGCGACTTCACGCAGATCGTCGCCGACATGCAGGAGGTCCTCGCCGGGACGGGCACGGAGATGGGCTCCACGGTCGACACCCACGACGACGACTTCGGCTACCGCTGGATGATCATCCGCGACCCCGACATCGAGGACCTCGTCGTGGGCGTGAACGCGGTCTCAGACGCGCTGGCGGTCGGCGGCTACGGCGAGCGCGTCCTGTGCGCGGTCTTCGCCTTCGAGGACGCGCAGAAGCAGCCCGTCTACTTCATCTACAACTACAAGCGCGGGAGCTGGTACCCGTTCGTCCCGGCCGGCGGTCAGCAGCAGCGCAGCACCGAGCGCGAGCTGCAGATCAAGGCCGCGACCGGCGCCGGGCTGCCCTTCGAGGCCGAGCTCGAGCGCTGGTTCCCCCTTTGGGGCATCCCCATCTGATCTGACGTGCGGTGATCCAATGCCGGGGTCCGTTGCGAAGGAACGTGCATGCCCAGCATTGGACCCATGGAATTGATCGTCGTTCTCGCCATTGCACTCATCGTGCTCGGCCCCAAGCGCCTGCCCGACGCCGGCAAGTCGGTCGGCAAGGGAATGCGCGAGTTCAAGGAGGCCCTCACGGGCGGCTCCAAGCACGACGAAGAGGACGAGAGCCTCGAAGCCGAGAAGCGGATCGCCGCTTAGTCAGTCAGCTTCGCGCGGCAGCGCACGAAGAACGTGAGCGCAGCCTCCCGGTCCACAGGGGCCGGGAGCTCGGCGCCGCGGAACGCGGTCGCGTTCCACAGCGGGTCCGTCTGCACGTCGTCCCACACGGACACGTAGAGGTAGGGCTCGTCGTGCGTCTCGTCCCCCGGCGAGCCGCCGTACGTCGCACGGCCGATCTCGGTCGCGACGTCGAAGTGCTCCGGCCACAGGTGCGTCGGCTCGGCGTCGTCCAGCTCGCCCAGGACGCCCCACACGAGCGCGAAGAAGTCCGCGATCAGCTGCGCGGCCTGGGGGTCGACGCCGATCGGGGCTCGCGTCTCCTCGCCGCCGGCGGCGACCGTGACCAGCTCGGTGCCCTCGACGCGCACCTCGCCCCCGTCGGGGAACGGCGGCGTTCCCCAGCCGCCCGGTCGCGCCTCCAGAGCGATCTCGTTGCCGGTGGCAGCGACGCGCGCAGGCGACACGACCTCCTCGGCGATCCGGTGCAGCTCGGTGCGGGCGGCGACGATGTCCATGCGGGCATTCTGACCATCAGCCCGTGGGCGGCTGGACTCCCGCCGCGGTGAGGGCGCCGAGCAGCGTGCCGAGCAGGAGGCCGAGCAGCTCCTGGCGGTCGAGGTCGCGGTGCTCGATCCAGTCCAGGCACGCGCCATCCATGAACCACAGCCACGAGCGGACGGCGGTGCGGGCGGCGGGGGGCAGCTCGCCGCCGGGCGGCGTGATGCCTTCGAGGATGCGCTCGGCCGTGCGGTTGCGGACCTCGTCGACGAGCACGCGCACCCACTCCTCCTCCATCGCGGTGCGCATGAGCTTTCCGTAGGCGCCCGTGTGCGCGTCGACCCAGTCGAGGTAGGCCTCCAGGCTGGCGGCCAGCTGCTGGGCGGACGGGAGCGCCTCGTCGACCTGCGTGCGCGCGACGAGATCCTCGATCGCCCCCTGGAGCGTGGCCCGGAAGAAGTCCTGCTTGCTCGGGAAGTAGTGGTAGAGCAGCGCCTTCGAGATCCCCGCCTCACGCGCGATCCTGGCCATCGACAGCTCGCCGTAGGTGTGCGTCGTGAACAGCCGCTCAGCGAGCTCCAGCAGCTGCGCGCGACGCTCGTCCGTGGGCAGACGCGTGTAGGCCGGTTGGGGCATGCCGACAGCCTAGCTCTGTTGTTGACCGACGGTCCATAACGATGCAACGCGACGGGCCTACTCGTCGCCGCCTACCTCGCGACGCAGATGCTCGACGGCGCTGCGCTCGCGGTGGCATGGGCGGGGGCGAGGCGGTGGCGCTGGCGGCGATCGCGCACCACACGCGCGACGGCGTCGCCGAGTGGGGAGTCGCCGCCCACCTCAGCGGCGGCCTGATCGTGGCGCTGGTGCTGCTCGCGCCGGTCGCCGTGGGGCTGCTGCTGCTCGGCGGCGCGTTCGCCTGGCAGCGGATGCGCCCCGCCCCTCAGCGCAGCCCGGCGAGCGCCAGATAGAGCTCGCGCGCGGCGGCGGTGCCGTCCTCGAGCCCCTTGAGCCGGTAGGACTCGTTCGGAGCATGGAAGGCGTCGTCCTCGGTGGCGAAGCCGCTGACCACTACGGGCATCCCCCGCGCTGCGAGCTCGGCCACCACCGGGATCGAGCCGCCGCTGCGCACGAACGCGGGCGCGGCGCCCGTCGCGCGCTCGATCGCCTCTGCCGCCAGGGCGATCGCCGGGTCTTCGGGCGGGAAGAGCGCAGGCGTCGCGTCGTGCTCGCCGGTGACGATCACCTCGGCCCCGGCAGGTGTCGCGCCCTGAAGCAGCTCGGTCAGCGCCCCTCGCGCGTGCGCGGGGTCCTGGCCGGGCGCCAGGCGCATCGACAGCGTCGCGCGGGCGACGGAGGGCACCACCGTGCGCGGCGCCCCGGCGCCGATGGCGTTGACGTCCAGCGACGCGTCGGCGCCGTTGCGCTCGTAGTACTCGGCGCCGGCGCCGGGGTGCACGGGCGCCGCCCCGACCGCGCTCAGGACGTCGTCGCCGGAGGGCAGGCGCGCCCACGACGCGCGCTCGGCGTCGCTGGCCGGGGCGATCCCCGCGCGCAGCTCGTCGCGCAGGCGGCCGTCAGGGCCTGGGAGCACCGCGCCGAGCACGCCGTGCAGGACGTGGATGGCGTTCAGGACGCTGCCGCCGTAGATCCCGGAGTGCAGGTCGCGGCGCGAGCAGCGCGCCTCGACGTTCAGCATCACGACGCCGCGCAGGCCGACGGTGATCGCCGGCGTCTGCTCGTCGACGACGCCGGAGTCGAAGACGATCGCGGCGTCGGCGCGGCGCTCGTCGGCACGCACCCAGTCGGTCACGCCGACGCTGCCGGCCTCCTCCTCGCCCTCGACCAGGACGCGCACGTGCACCGGCAGCTCGCCCGCCTTCGCCATCGCGCAGGCCACGTGCAGCAGCGGCAGGAAGTTGCCCTTGTCGTCGGCCGCCCCGCGCGCGTAGATGCGACCGTCGCGGATGTCGGGGGCAAACGGCGGCGTGGTCCACGCCGCCTCGTCCCCCACGCCCTGGACGTCGTAGTGGCCGTAGATCAGGACCGTCGGCGCGTCGTCGGCGGCGGCGCGCAGCTCGCCCACGGCCAGCGGGTTGCCGCGGGTGGGCACGACGTCGGCCTCGCCTCCGGCGGCGCGCACCCGCTCCACCGCCCACGCTGCGGCGCGCTCGAGGTCGGCGGGGTCACCGCCGCCGGTCGAGATCGACGGGATCCTCAGCCAGTCGAGGAGGTCGTCGAGCAGGGCCTGATCGGGCATGCGGCGAGCCTAGTGGACGCGTCCGCGGGAGCCCCGGAGCGCCATGCCTCGCTTGCGCGGGCGAGCCAGCGGGGACGCCAAATGCGTGACACGACTGCAGCTGACCTTCGACGACGGCCCGGATCCGGTGTGGACGCCGCGGATCCTCGAGGCCCTCCGCGGGGCGCGCCTGCGCGCAACGTTCTACGTCATCGCCAAGCGCGCCGCGGCGCATTCCACGATCGTCAAGCGCGCCCGCGCCGAGGGTCACGCAGTGGAGCTCCACTGCGACGTGCACATTCGCCACACCGAGCTGTCGCCCCACGAGGGGCGCGAGGACACCCGCCGCGCCCTCGGCCGGCTCACCGCGCTCGACGTCCGTCCCGCCCGCTGGCGCACGCCGTGGGGCGTGCAGGCGGACTGGACCGAAGGCGTCGCCCGTGAGCACAGCCTCGAGCTGTGCGGGTGGGACGTCGACACCCACGACTGGCGCGGCGACAGCGCAGAGACGATGCTCGCGGCGACCGGCCCCAGCCTGCGCGGCGACGCGGTCGTCCTGCTTCACGACGGGCTCGGGCCCGGCGCCCGCCGCGCGGACTGCGGCGAGACGCTGCGCTTCGTTCAGCTCCTCGGCGCGGAAGCGACAGCATGACCGCGACGCTCACCGGCGCGGGCCTCGATCAGGCGCTCGCCCAGATCGCTGCCGGCGCTCCCGGGCGCGATCGTCATCCGTCCTTCCCCGCCGACGCCTTCGCCGCCCTGGCCCCGACCGGCGCGCTGGCCGGCGCGACGGCCCCCTCGGAGGAGTGGGCGCTCGTCCGCGCCGTGGCACGGGCCGACGGCTCGGTCGGGCGCATCCTCGACGGCCACCTCAACGCCGTGGAGCGCGTCGCGCTGCTCGCCGACGAGCCGCTGCGCTCCGCGCACCTCGCCGAGGCGGCGACCGGCGAGCGGCTGCTCGGCGTGTGGGGCGCGGACCCCGTCGGCGGCGAGGGCGAGCCGGCGGAGATCCGCGGCGACGAGCTGCACGGGGTCAAGACGTTCTGCTCGGGCGCCGGCGGCCTGCACGGCGCCCTCGTGGTCGCCCGCGACGGCGACGAGCGGCGCGTCGCCTACGTCGACCTGACCGCCGGGGTCGAGATCGACCGCGAGTGGTTCGCCGCCTCGGGCATGCGCGCCTCCGAGAGCCACCGGGTCGTGTTCCGCGGCGCCCGGATCCACGCCGTCCTCGGCGGCCCGGGCGAGCTCGGCAAGGAGCCGTGGTTCGGCCGCGACGCGCTGCGGACGACCGCGACGTGGGCGGGGCTGGCCGACGCCGCCGCCGGCGCCGCGCGCGACGTCCTCGGGCCGCGCGTCCAGGGCGGCGACGAGCTCGCCGCGCTGGGGCTCGGGCGCATCTCCGTCCACCACCAGGCCGTCGACCTGTGGATGGCCGAGGCCGCGCGCCAGGCCGACGCCGACCCCGCCACCTCGCTGCGGGCGCTGAGCGTGCGGGTGCGCGAGGGCGTTGCGCGCGCCGCAGAGGCGATCGCCGATGAGGCCCTGCGCGCCGCGGGCTCGCGACCGCTGGCGACCGGACACCCGCTCGACCGCGCCGCGCGCGACCTCCGGGTCTTCCTGCTCCAGCACCGCCTTGACCCCATGCTCGTCGGCGCCGGGCGCGAGGCCGCGGACGCATGAGGCTCCCGCGCGAGCGCTTCGAGGCGCTCTACGAGGCCGACCCCGATCCCTGGGGCTTCGAGAGCGAGCCCTATGAGCGCGAGAAGTACGCGCGCACGATGCAGGCGCTCGGCGACCGCACGTATCCGTGCGGCTTCGAGGCGGGCTGC
This sequence comes from Solirubrobacteraceae bacterium, assembly GCA_040005775.1. GTDB lineage: Bacteria > Actinomycetota > Thermoleophilia > Solirubrobacterales > Solirubrobacteraceae > JAOPZW01. The sequence goes on along the minus strand of JBDTYI010000104.1, from coordinate 14,415 downwards.
TCGATCGGCGTCCTCACGTCCGCGCTGGCGACGCGCTGCGACGAGCTGCTGGCCGTCGACATCGCCCAGCGGGCCGTCGACGCCGCGCGCAAGCGCCTGGCCGACGCGCCCCACGTGCGCATCGAGCGCAGCGAGCTGCCCGAGGACTGGCCCGCGGGCCCGTTCGACCTCGTGGTCTGCTCCGAGGTCCTGTACTACCTCGCCCCCGAGACGCTGCGTGCCGCGCTGCCGGCCATGCGCGCGAGCGTCGCGCCCGGCGGGCGCATGATCGCCGTGCACTTCCGGCCGCCGTCGTCGGTCGACCCGATGACCGGCGACGACGTCCACGCGATGCTGCGCGCGGAGCTCGGCCTGGCGCACGTGGAGGGCACCGCCGAGGACCGCTACCTCCTGGACGTGTTCGGCGCATGAGCGACCGCGTGGTCATCGTCGGCGGCGGCCCGGCGGGCCTCGCGACCGCCCGGGCCTACCGCGCCGCCGGGGGCGACGCCGAGGTCGTCCTGCTCTGCGCCGAGCCCCACCTGCCCTACCAGCGCCCGCCGCTGAGCAAGGAGCTGCTGCGCGGCGACGCGTCGGTCGACGAGCTCCCGCTCGAGCCCGAGTCGTTCTTCACCGAGCAGCGCATCGACGTGCGCACCGGCGCCCGCGCCACCGCGATCGACCGCGACGCGCGCACCGTCTCGGTCGGCGGCGAGGAGCTCGGCTACGGCGCCCTCGTCATCGCGACGGGGTCCGTCGCGCTGCGCCCGCCCATTCCCGGCGCGGGGGATCCCGCCGTGCACACCCTGCGCACCCGCGACGACGCCCTGGCCCTGCGCGACGCCGCCGTGCCGGGGAGCGGCGCGGCCGTCGTCGGCGCCGGCTTCATCGCCTGCGAGGTCTCCGCCTCGCTCAGCCGCCGCGGGCTGCGCACGACGCTCGTCGCGCCGGAGGACCTCCCCCAGGTCCCGCGCCTGGGCGAGCTCGCCGGCCGGCGCCTGGCACGCTGGCTGGCCGAGGACGAGGGCGTCGAGGTCCGGCTGGGCGTGACGGTGGAGTCGGTCTCGCCAACCGAGCTCGTGCTCGGCGGCGGCGGGCGCGTGCACGCCGACGTGGTCCTGCTGGCCACCGGCGTCGCGCCCGCGTCGGAGCTGGCCGAGCGCGCCGGCCTCGAGCTCGACGACGGCGCGATCGCGGTCGACGCGAGCATGCGGACCGCCGACCCGGTGGTCTTCGCGGTCGGCGACGTCGCCGCCGCCGTCAACGAGGCCGCGGGCCGGCGCCTGCACGTCGAGCACTGGGGCGACGCGCTCGTCCACGGAGAGGTCGCGGGCCGCGTGCTCGCGGGCGAGGATGCGACCTGGAGCGCCGCGCCCGGGTTCTGGTCGACCGTCGGCGACCGTGTGCTCAAGCACACGGCGTGGGGCGACGGCTTCGGCCAGGCCACGGTCGAGGCCGACGACGTCGGGCGACTGGTCGTCCGCTACCGGCGCGGGGGCGAGACGGTCGGGCTGCTCGCCGTCGGTGACGACGACGCCTACTCCGCCGCCCAGGCCGAGCTGGAGGGCCGATGAGCGCGCTGCGCGCTGTCGTCGCCGTCCCGGCGCGCGACGAGGAGGAGCTGATCGGTCGCTGCATCGGCGCGCTGCGCGACCAGGAGGGCGTTGCGCCGGGCAGCTTCGAGGTCGTGCTCGTGCTCGACGGGTGCACCGACGCGACCGGTGCCCGCGCCCGGGCGGCGGCGGGCGACCTGGTGCTGCACATCGACGACCGGCCCGCGGCGGGCGTCGGAGCAGCGCGGCGCGCCGCCATGGACCTCGCATGCGCGCGCCTTGAGGCGGCGGGGATCGCGAACGGCCTCGTCGTCACCACCGACGCCGATTCCGAGCCCGAACCGGGCTGGCTGGCCGCCCTCCTCGCCGCCGCCGACTCGGGCGCGCACGCCATCGGCGGCGAGATCGTCGTCGACGGACTGGGCGCCGCGGCCGCCGCGCGCCGCGCCGCCCGCCTGGCGCGCCGGCTCGAGGCGCTGCCGGGCGCGGCGCACCCGCACTTCAGCGGGGCCTCGATCGCCCTGACCGTCGACACCTATCGGCGCGTCGGCGGCCTCGAGCCCCGCGCCGCGCTGGAGGACGAGGCGCTCGCGCGCGCCCTGGCACGCGCCGAGGTGCCGATCGCGCGCGTCGCGGGCGCCCGCGTGCGGACGTCAGCGCGGCCCGTCGGGCGGGCGTTCCGCGGGCTGGCGCGCGACCTCGCGCTCGACGCCTGGCTCGAGCGCAACAGCGTCTGGGGCCCGGCCCTGTCCCCGGCCGAGCTGGCCGCCCGGCGCACGGCGAGCGCCTCAGTCGTGCTCCCGGCCCGCGAGGTCGCCGACACGATCGGCCCGATCGTCGCGGCGCTGGTGCCCTACCGCGACGCGGGCGCCATCGACGAGCTCGTCGTCGTCGACGCGGCCTCGGGCGACAGCACCGCCGGCGCGGCCGCCCGGGCCGGCGCGGACGTCGTGCAGGAGGACGAGCTGATGCCCGGCTTCGGCCCCTGCCGCGGCAAGGGCGACGCGATGTGGCGCGCCCTCTCGGCCACCGCGGGCGAGATCGTCGTCTACCTCGACGCCGACACGCGCGACTTCCACCCACGCCTGCTCACCGGCCTGCTCGCGCCGCTCTTCGCGCGCCCCGAGCTGACCCTCGTCAAGGGCGCGTTCGCTCGGCCCTTCGCCCGCGGCGGCGAGCTCACGGCAGGCGAGGGCGGCCGCGTGACCGAGCTCACCGCCCGGCCCCTGCTGAACCTGCACCGGCCCGAGCTGGCCGGCTTCGCCCAACCGCTCGCCGGGGAGCTCGCGGGGCGGCGGACGCTGTTCGAGCAGCTCGCCTTCCCGGTGGGCTACGGCGTCGAGATCGCGATGCTGATCGACGCGCTGGAGCACGCCGGGATCGACGCGCTCGCCGAGGCCGACCTCGGCACGCGCCAGAACCGCCACCAGTCGCTGCACGAGCTCTCGCGGATGTCCTACGCGGTGCTGGTCGCGGCCTCGCGCCGCCTGCTCGGAGCCGACGCGGTCGATGCGCTCGCCCCGGGGCCCTACGTGCAGCCGGGCGCCGGGCCGCACGAGATGGGCGTGCGCGACGTCGGCGTCGAGGAGCGGCCCGCGCTGGCGTCGCTGCGCGCGAGCGCAGCGGGCTCGGCGCATGCCTGCGACCGAGCCGGGTAGCGCGGGGGGATGGAAGGTTCCCGCGAGACCCCAGCGCCCGAGCGCCGCGCCGACTACGCCCCCGAGGGCACGACCACGGGGACCGGGATGTTCGCCACGCTGAAGCGGACGTTCACGGAGTTCAGCGAGGACAACATGACCGACTGGGCGGCCGCGCTCACGTACTACGGGCTGCTCGCCATGTTCCCCGCGCTGATAGCGCTCGTTTCGATCCTTGGGATCTTCGGCGACCCGGCGACGACCACGAAGGCCATCACCGACATCGTCACGAAGCTCGGGCCGGGATCGGCGGCGCAGACCTTCGCCGGGCCGATCAAGCAGATCACCGAGAGCAAGTCGGCCGCCGGGATCCTGTTCTTCGTCGGGTTGGGGACCGCGCTGTGGTCGGCCTCGGGCTACGTCGGCGCCTTCATGCGTGCGGCCAACATCATCTACGAGACGCCCGAGGGCCGGCCCTTCTGGAAGCTGCGCCCGCTGCAGATCCTGGTCACGCTCGCGATGATCATCCTGCTCGCGCTCGTCGCGCTGGCCCTGGTGCTGACGGGGCCGATCGTGGACGCCGTCGCCGGTCCGATCGGCCTCGGCTCGACCGCGGTGAGCATCTGGAACATCGCCAAGTGGCCGGTGCTCCTGGTCGTGGTGATCCTCATGTTCGCCGTGCTGTTCTACGCGGCGCCCAACGTGAAGCTGCCCAAGTTCCAGTGGGTGAGCCCCGGCGCGATCCTCGCGCTCGTCGTCTGGATCCTCGCGTCGGCGCTGTTCGCCTTCTACGTCGCGAACTTCGGGTCCTACAACAAGACCTACGGCACCCTCGGCGGCTTCATCGTCCTGCTCGTGTGGCTGTGGATCACGAACATCGCCCTGCTGCTCGGCATGGAGCTCAACGCCGAGCGCGAGCGTTCACGCGAGCTGAAGGCCGGCGTGCCGCGCGCCGACCGCGAGATCCAGCTCGAGCCCCGCGACGAGCCCAAGAACCAGAAGACGACCTGAGCCCCTTCACCGGGCCACCGCCAAAGGCGCCGCCAACGCGACGTTAAGTCCGCGAAAGGATGCGGGGGCGAGCATCGTCGCGGACGATGAGCTCGCAGTTGCCCACCGCTGTCCCGACCGTGGCCGGCGCCCGTACCGTGGGCGTCGGGGCGGGCCGGGTGCTCGTCCGCGCCGGGGCCGTCGCCGGCCTGGCGGCGGCGCTCGGCGCCTGCCTCTGGATGGTCGCCGCGGCCGCCGAGCGGCCATCGGTGCTCTCGCCGCCGAGCTTGCGATCGCCGCAGAGCTGGCTGCTCGGCCCGCTGCACGGGGCGCTGCCGCACCTGACGACCGCCGTGCCGACCCTCCGCGCCGACCTCGACATCGCGCTCGTCGTGCTGTTCGCCGCCTGGCTTGTGGCGTGGGCGTGCGCGCCGGCGCTCCCCGTCCGCGCGGTCGCCGCCGCGGTGGGGGCCGCCCAGGTGCTCTTCGTGCTCGGGCCGCCTCAGCCCGTCACCGATGTCTTCAACTACCTCGTCTACGGCCGCATGGCCGCGCGCGGGCTCAACCCCTACGCGCACCCTCCCGTCGCCGGGTCGCACGACGTGGCCTACGCCCTGTCGAACTGGCACCACCTGCCCAGTCCCTACGGGCCGCTGTTCACCCTGCTCTCCGAGCCGCTGGCGCTGCTGCCGCTGCCGGCGGCCTTCTGGGCCTGGAAGGTCGTCGTGGGCGCGTGCGCGATCGCCATGCTGGGCCTGGTGTGGTGGCTCGCCCGGCGCCTGGGGCGTTCACCACAGCGGGCCATCGTGTTCGCCGGCCTGTGCCCGGTGACCCTCGCGGTCGGCGTCGGGGGATTCCACAACGACCTGCCCGCGGTGCTCTGCGTGCTCGCCGCGGGAGCCTGCCTGCTGCGCGCCGCCGAGGCGACGGAGCCCGGGATGCGCTGGGACGCGGCGGCCGGCGCGCTCGTGGTGCTGGCGTCCGGGCTCAAGCCGCCCTTTGCGATCGTCGTCCCGCTCGTGCTGCTCGGGGCCCACCGCCGGCTGCCCGCGGCCGCCGGCGCAGTGGTGGCGACTGCGATCGTCGGCGCCGTCACTCTCGTCGCCTTCGACGGCGTGTGGCCGTCCCTCGGCGCGCAGGGAGCGCTCGTCACGCCGCTCAGCGTCCCGAACCTTCTCGGGCTCGCGGCCGGGCATCAGGGCGCGGACCCCGCCGTCCGCGCCGCCGGCCGCGACGCGCTCGTCGTGATCGTGGTCGCGGCGACAGCCGCGGTCGCGTGGCGGCGCCGCTGGGCGCTCCCGGCCATCGGCGCCGTGCTGCTGGCGAGCGTCCTGACCCTTTCGTGGACGATGCCCTGGTACCTCGCCTGGGCCCTCCCGTTCGCCGCGATCGGCCGGCCGCGGATGCTGGCGCCCTTCGCGGTGGCCACGTGCGTCTGGCTCGGCGTCGGCGCGAGCCCCGTGATGCCGAAGCTGATCCACGCCCTCGGCTACTTCCCGACGCGCACGACGACGGGCCTGGCTAACCACCGCTATGAGCAGCGGCTTGTCCGATGAGCGCCGAGGTCGGGCGCCTCGCGCGGTTCTGCGCGGTCGGCGTCCTCAACACGCTGCTGACGCTCGCGGCGTTCGCGGCGCTGACGCGGCTCGGCAGCCCGGTGCCCGTCGCCTCCGCGCTGGCCTTCGCCACGGGCGCCGTCAACGGCTACGTGCTCAACGGCCGCTGGACCTTCCGCGGTTCGTCGAGCGGACCGTCTACCCTCATGCGCTACGTCGCGGTGCAGGTGTTCGGCGCTGCGCTCAGCGCCGCCGGCGTGGCCCTGGTCAGCTCCGACCTGACCCCGCGCCACCTCGCGGCCGAGGTCATCGTGATCCCGTTCGTGACCATCACCACCTACTCCCTCTCCCGGCGCCTCGTCTTCGACGCCGCGAAGGTGCCTGCGCATCGCTGACGGCGCGCGGCGGTGGCGGCAGCGCGCAGCGCTCGCCGGGATCTCGTGCGCGGTCGCGGCCGGCGGGGTCGTCGCCGCGTCCGGGGCGACCGGGCCCACCGGGGTGCCGCGGGCGGCCGACAGCGTGTCGTGCACGCCACCGGCGACGGGCACCCACCGGATCCCCGTCGAGGACGGCCGCGTGCCGATCGTGCTGCACGTGCCGCCGGGAACGGCAAGCACCCCGCGTCCGCTCGTCCTCGTGCTGCCCGGCGCTGGTCAGACGGCTCGCGACATCGCGAGCTACACCGGCTACTCGCGGCTCGCCGACCAGCGTGGCTTCATGGTCGCCTACCCCACGGCGACGGGCGACCGGCCGTTCTGGAACGTGTCGGGTCAGCTGCCGGGCAAGCCCGACGACGTCGCCTACCTGCGCCACGTGATCACCACCCTCACCGGCGCGGCGGCGTGCGCCGACCGCGCGCGGGTCAGCGTCACAGGCGTCTCCAACGGGGCCGGCATGAGCGCGCGGCTGGCGTGCGACGCGGCCGACCTGCTGAGCGGCGCCGCCTTGGTGGCCGGCGGATACTCGACCCTCCCCGACTGCCGCCCGCAGCGGGCCCTGGCGATCCTCGAGATCCATGGGCTGCGCGACGAGGTCGTGCCCTACGGCGGGAAGGGGCCGGCGCACGCAGGCGACGTCGGCGAGTTCCTGCGCGGCTGGCGCGGGCGCGACCGCTGCGATTCGCACGCGGCCCGCTCGACGCCGGCGCCTCAGGTCACCGAGCTGCGATGGACGTGCGCCGACGGGCGCGTGGTCGTCCACGACCGGGTCGCCGACGCCGAGCACGGGTGGCCCGGCGCGGCGTCGCTGAAGCCGTTCAGCTCGACGCTCGCGACGTGGAGCTTCCTGAGCGGTTTCGTCAACGACACCGACTAGAACCCGTAAACGGTCCCTCGCGTCTGCCCCGCGACCGCGCTCACGTCGGCGCCGTGTGCGCGCACCCACGCGGCCTCCGGCGTGCGGGCGCGGCCGAGCACCACCGTGTGGACCCGGCCGGCCGCGACCAGCCCGCGAAGCTGCGCCGTGCCCACGAGCGGGTGGCCGAGCGCGCTCAGCATTACGACGGGGCGGGCGTCGCGCGCGATCACGGCGCCGGCCTCGGCCACCGGGAGGAAGGCCGCCTCGTCGGGGGCCGCGCCCTGGTGGGCGCGTAGGTAGGCGCTGAGGGCAGTCAGGCGCGCGGGCGCCAGTGCGCCGGGCGTGCCGGAGTCCTGGGCATGCGTGACGATCACCCGCGCGCTCACGACGGACGGGAAGATCGCGAGCGCACAGGCGACGGCCACCATGCCGGCTCGCGTCAACGGCCCGCCGAAGCGCTCGCGCACGGCCCTCGCGCACAGGACGAGGCCCAGCCCGGCGCACGCGGCGACCGCCGGGTCCAGCGCCTCCAGATACCGCGGGCGCAGGTCGTGCTGGGCGCTGAAGAGCACGGTGCCGAGGGCCAGCCAGAGCCCCAGCGCGGCCGCACCGCCCCGTCCGGCGCGGTCCAGACGCGACCAGTGGCCGGCGGCGACGGCGCCCGCGAGCGCGAGCCACGCGACGACCAGCGCGAAGCCCACGCGCGCGCCGAGGTGCACCTGCGCGAACAGCAGGCGAAGCGGGCCCGGCCCGGCCGGCACGCTGCCCGGGTGCGCCCCAGCGCTGTGGATCCGCGTCGTGCCGACGAGGCGGTTCCAGCCGTCGTAGACGAAGACGGAGTTCCACGCCGACCCGTTCGTCGACCCGAACGCCCACGGCCGCTGCCCGGCGGGCACGAGCACGGAGATCGCCAGAAGCCAGGCGAGGCCGACCACCGCACCCACCGCGCCCGCCGCGAGCAGGGCTCGCGTGCGCTGGGCCCGCGTGCCGTCAGCGCCCCACCACCACAGCGCGGCCAGCGGCAGCGCCGGGATCAGGGCCTCGAAGAGCTTGACCTCGAACGCCAGGCCCAGCAGCGCGCCGGCGACGACGACGTGCGCGGGCTGGCCGCCGCGCAGGCCCCGGGCGGCCACGGCCCACGCCAGGACGACCAGGGCCGCCATGACCGAGTCCATCGTGTCGCTGCGCGAGGTGAGGATGGCCATGGGCAGCACCGCGAGCGCGAGCGCGCCGGCCAGCGCGGCGCCCCGTCCGGCGAGCGTGTTCAGCAGGTCGTACAGCGCGGCCACGGCGACGGTTCCCGCCAGCGCCGCCGGCAGCAGCATCGCGGTCGGCGTGAAGCCCAGCAGGTGCGTCGAGGCGACCTGCAGCCAGAGGTCGACGGGCGCCTTGTCGATCGCCAGCCGCGCGGCCGGATCGTAGGCGCCCACGAGCAGGTTGTGCCAGGACAAGCCCATGCTGCGCACCGCCCCGGCGTAGAAGGGGTCGATCGGCGTCGCCCCGATGGCGGTCAGCCGCAGCGCGGCGGCGAGCGCGACCACGGCGACCGCCGCCAGCCGCGCGAGGACCGAGGTGCGCTCCGCGGTCCTCGCGTGCCCGGCGGCGGCCGGGAGCGCGACGGCCGTGCTCACGAGAACTTCGGCAGCCCGTGCAGCCGACCGCCGCGCGCCTCGGCCCGGTCCGCGTCACGCAGGCGGCGCAGCAGTGCCCGCCGCTCCCCGAATGCGCGCAGGACCACGCGGGGGTCGCCGCCCGTCGGCACGCCCGCGCGACGCGGCCGGTGGTGCACGCCGACCTCGGCGACGAGCAGGCCGCGCAACGCGGCGCGTACGTACAGCTCGGTGGAGATCATCGCGCCGTCGCTCTCGAGCCCGAGTGAGCGCACGGCATCGCCGCGGACGAGCTTGAACGCGCAGTCGACGTCACGCACGGTCACGCCGAAGGTGCGGCGCATCAGGCCGTTCCACGCGTGCGCCGCGAAGCGCCGGAGAGCTGGGTCGGCCCGCGCGATCCGGTACCCGGCGACGACCTCGTATTCGCGCGTGAGCGGCAGCATCAGCTCGATCTCCTCGAGGTCGAACTGCAGGTCTCCGTCGGTGAGCAGCACCCACGTCGAGCGCGACGCGTCGATCCCCGAGCGGACCGCCGCGCCGTAGCCGCGGTTGTGGTCGTGCGCGACGACCCGCACGCGCGGGTTGCGCGCCGCGACCGCCTCGGCCAGGACGCGCGTGGCGTCCGCCGAGCCGTCGTCGACGACGATGACCTCGTGCTCGAGCGCGAAGCGCCCCGCGGCCTCGTCGGCCTCGCGGATGGCGCCGGCGACGTTCTCCGCCTCGTCGAAGCACGGGAGCACGACGCTGAGGCTCTCGAGCCGCCGCCCGGCCGCGTCGGGGACACGAACGGCAGGGGCGGAGATGGTGCTGCTGGCGGTCATCGAAGCCTCCGGAGGGTCAGGGAGAACGCCGTCAGCCTCCCGCGGGCCCGTCATCGCTCGCGAAACGTCGTGTGGGCGTTTGCTTGGCGCATCGTTTGGCGGCGACGGGCGGCTAACGTCGACCCGATGACCGCCCGGATCCTGGTCGTGGAGGACGACGCCGACCTGCGCGAGGTCATGGCGGCCGCCCTCACGGCCGACGGCCACGCCGTGCAGACCTGCGCCGACGGCCGCGCCGCGCTCGACGCCCTGAGCGAGGGCGCGCACGAGGTCGTCCTGCTCGACGTGTCGCTGGGCGCCGGGCTCGACGGCGTCGAGATCTGCCGGCGCATGCGGGGCGCCGGCGACGACGCCTACGTGATGATGCTGACCGCGCGCGACAGCGAGCCGGAGGTCGTCGTGGCGCTCGAGGCGGGCGCCGACGACTACGTGATAAAGCCGATCGGGATCGTCGAGCTGCGCAGCCGCGTGCGCGCGGCCCTGCGCCGGATCCACCGCAACGGGACTTCGGCCGCGGGCGAGGAGCCGGTTCTGCGCCTCGTCGGGCTGACGCTCGATCCCGCGACGCAGATGGCGACGGTCGAGGGCCGCGCCGTCGACCTCACGCGCTCGGAGTTCGCGGTGCTCGAGGATCTCGTGCGCGCCGGCGGCGCGATCCGCACCCGCGCGCAGCTGACCCAGTCGATCTACGGCGACGACGCCTACCGCGACCCGCGCAACATCGACCTGCACATGCACAACATCCGCGAGAAGCTGCGGGCGGCCGGCGGAGATCCGTCGGTGCTGGTGACGGTGCGCGGCACGGGCTACCGGCTGAGCCGATGACCGGCCTGCGAGGCCGGATGATCGCCGCGCTGGTGGTCACCAGCCTCGCCACGCTCGCCGCGGCGGCGCTCGTGTTCGCGCCGCTGCTCTCCGAGCGCCTGGAGAACGACCGCCTGCACGAGCTGCGCGACCTGATCCGCACGATCCGCCCGACGCTGCGCGCGACGTCCTTCGAAGACCGCGAGGGTCTGCTCGAGGTCGCGGCGCGACTCGAACGTCGCGCCGGGGGGCGGATCGTCATCCTCGACGACCGCGGCCGCACGCTCGCCGACACAGCTCCCCCCTCGCGCACCCCGGCGCCGGGCCTCGCCGACCTCCGGGCCGAGCGCGCGGCGGCCCTGGCCCACCCGGGCCACATCGTCTCGGGCGCCCGCGGCCGGGTCGCGTTCGCCGCCTCGGTGGTGCGTGCCGAGGACGTCCGCCTCACGCTCGTGATCGCCAAGCGCCTGGACGACACCCGCGCGGCAGTGTCGGTCGTGCGGGCCGCGCTCCCGGTCTCCGTCGTCGCCGGCCTGGCGGTCGCGGCGATCCTCGCGGTGCTCCTGAGCCGGGGCCTGCTGCGGCGGCTGCGGCGGCTCGCGGGGGAGGCGACCTTGCTGGGGACCTCCGGGCTCCACCATCCGGTCGCTGTGGAGGGGCGCGACGAGATCGCCACGGTGGCGCGGGCGCTCGAGTCGATGCGCGGCCGCCTGGCGGACGACGAGGCCGAGCGGGTCGCCTTCCTGGCGACGGCCAGCCACGAGCTGCGCACCCCGCTGGCATCGCTGCAGGCGACGCTCGAGCTGCTGCGCGAGGAGACGCTCCACGACGAGGCGACGAAGGCCGGCACCCTCGACCGCACCGACACGGCCCTGCGCTCGACCCACCGCCTCGTCGCGCTCGCCACCGACCTGCTCGAGCTCAGCCGGCAGGACAGCCGCGCCTCGCTGGCGGCCGATCCCGTCGACGTCGCCGAGGTCGCGGCGGGCATCGCGCGCGAGGCCGACAGCCGGCTGGCGGCGTCCGGACGGTCGGTCGAAGTCTCGGGGGCGGGCGCGACGGCCGTGGCTGACCAGGGCGCCCTGGCCCGCATCATCGCGATCCTCCTGGACAACGCCGGCCGCCACGGGGCGGGCACGATTCGCCTCGACGTCGCCCGGGCCGACGGCGAGGTGGTGCTGGGCGTCGAGGATGACGGGCCCGGGCTCGATCCCGGCGATCGCGAGCGGGCGTTCGCGCGCTTCGAACGCGGCCGCGCGGCCGCCAGCGGCTCCGGCGCCGGGCTCGGGCTTCCGATCGCACGGGGGCTCGCGGAGGCCATGGGCGGCCGGCTGGACGTCGTCGGCGACCTTCCGCTCAACCGGTTCGAGCTGCGCCTGCCCGTGGCGCGACCGGTTCCCCAGGAGTCGCCAAGCTCGTCTTGATCTGACGCGAACGTCGGGCGCGGACAGTGCGGCCATGCACGCTGGAGCCCGAGTCGCCGCGCTTTTCCTCACCTGCCTCGCGCTCGGCGGCTGCGCGGCCACGGCCACGGGTTCGAGCCGGCGCGCGACGGCGACCATCGCGTCGGCCCGCGCGGGCGGAGGGGCCGGCTCTGCGGGCACGGCCTGCTCGGCGGTGGTGGACGCGACGCTGCTCTCCGTGGCCCAGCGGATCTACGCGCAGGCGGCCGGCGGGCGCAACGTCGCGAGCGTCGAGCGCCGCTTCGCCCGCTCGCGAGCGCTCGGGCGCGCCGTGGCCGTCGGGAACCGGGCCGCGACGAGGGCGGCGCTCGCGCCACTGCTGAAGGCCCAGGTGAAGCGGCTCGTCGTGTGGCGCGGCAGCCGCGAACTGGCCCGGCTCGGCCACACGGCGGCGCTGGCCCCGGTCACCGCCACGATCCACGACGCCGGCGGGACTCCGGTCGGCCACTATCGCTTTGCGGTGGCCGGCGACGCGGGCATCGCCGGGCTCATCCACACTTTGACCGGCGCCGGCGTGTCGATGACGGCGGCGGGACATCCGGTCGCGCACGTCGCGGGCGCGACGGGACCCGCCCGGAGCTTCGTCGCCACGGCGTTCCCGCAGGGAGCCCTCCGCGTCCGCCTGGCGATGGCGACCCCGGCGGCCTTGACCTGCGCGCCGTCGGCCGACCAGACGCGCGCCCGGGCGATCGGCGCCGTCGGCGAGCGGCTCTACCAGGCCGAGGCATCCGGCCGCGCGACCCAGCGGGTCCTGCGCCACGTCGCCCGCGACGCCCGCTTCCTGCACACCGTGGCCCACGCCGACGCGCGGGCGCTGCGCGCCGAGATCGTCCATCTCTTCCGCGGGCGCACGCTGCACGTCGTGCGCATCCGCGCGGTCACGGCGACGGGCCGGCTCGTCAACGACGTGGGCGGCCCGTACGTGCTGGCGCCCGCCTCGACGCCGCTGCGCCTCGGCGGTCGCGCGATCGGTCGCGCGACGCTCTCGATCCAGGACGACACGGGCTTCGTGAAGCTCATGCAGCGCTTCACCGGCGCCGTCATCGAGCTCCGCACCCCGGCCGGCCGCGTGCCGGGCGGGAACGTGCCGGCGCCCGGACGGGCCTACTGGCGCGCGGGCTTCGACGCGCGAGCGTTCCCGGCGGGCCCGCTCCGCGTCACCGAGCTGATCCTCAGGCGCGGTCGGGGATCAGGCCGTCGCCGTTGAACTCGGTGCCGGCCTCCTCGAAGCTCAGGTCGCCGGGCGGCAGGATGAAATCCGAGCCCTCGAGGTCGTCGTCGGCGAGCTCTGAGCCCTCCGCGCGGACGTAGTCGAGGAGGGCCTCGAAGCGCTCGGCGTAGGCGTCGGGGTCGCCGCCGTCGACGGCGGCCACCACAGCGTCGTCGAGGTCGTTGAGGCGCTCGTGGTGGGACTCGTCGAGGCGGTACTGGCCCTCGCCGGAGATGCGGACGATCACGCGCCCGTCCCCTCGTCGAGCTGCTTGCTGGGCTCGGCGGACGCGCCGGAGCCCAGCTCGGCCTTCATCTTCTCGAGCTCGCTGTCGACCTGCGACCCGCTGGAGAGCTGCGCCAGCTGGCGGTCGATGTCGTCCTGGCCGGGCCCGATCGCGGTGAGGTCGTCGAACGTGCCGGCGGCCTCCAGCTCGGAGACGGCGTCCGCGCGGGCACGCATCTGCTCGGTCTTGTCGGTCGCGCGCTGCATGGCCAGCCCGACGTCGGCCATCTCCTCGCCGACGCCGGTGGCGGCCTCGGAGATGCGCACCTGTGCCTCGGCGGCGGAGTACTGCGCCTTGATGACCTCCTTCTTGGTGCGGAAGGCATCGATCTTCTGGCGCAGCTTCTGCTCTGAGTCGATCAGCTTCTGCTGCTGGGCCTCGAGCTCGGTCACCTGCGTGTCGAGCCCCTGCAGCTCGGTCTGCGCGACGTTCTTGCGCTCCAGCGCGGTGCGCGCGAGCTCCTCGTTGCCGGCGGCGAGCGCCTGGCGGGCCTGGGTGTCGAGCTTGACGACCGACTGCTCGAGCTTGGAGGACTGCATCTGCAGGCGCTTCTTGGCCGTGACGACGTCGGCGATGCCCTTCTTGACGTTCTGCAGCGACTCCAGCTGCTTCTGGTAGCTGTAGTCGAGCGTCTCGCCCGGGTCCTCGGCCCGGTCGAGCATTTTCGAGATCTTCGCCTTGATGGTCACGGACATGCGTCCGCCGATGCCCGGCATTGGCCCTCCTCGGGTGGCTGAAGCTTTCGATTAGCGTAGTCGACCGTGGACACCCGCACCGTCAGCGATTCGCGCAGCAGCCTCGTGCATTGGATGGGCCCCGGGGACGCGAACACGGCCGGTTACGTGCACGGCGGCACGATGATGAAGCTGATCGACGAGGTCGCCGGCCTGGCCGCGGTCCGCCACAGCCGCCACCGCGTCGTGACTGCCGGCGTGGACCGCGTGGCCTTCATCGAGCCCGTGCACGTCGGCCACCTCGTCACGCTGAGCTCCTCGGTCAACGCCGCGTGGCGCAGCTCGATGGAGGTCGGCGTCCGCGTGGAGGCCGAGAACCCGCGCACCGGCGAGGTCAGCCACACCAACAGCGCCTACCTGACGATGGTGGCGCTCGACGACGATGGGCGCCCCGCGCCCGTGCCCGGCCTCGTGGTGGACTCCGATGAGGAGCGCCGGCGCGAGAGCGAGGCGCAGCTACGCCGCCGCAACCG
>JBDTYI010000103.1:0-4630 GCA_040005775.1 Solirubrobacteraceae bacterium | reverse complement strand
TCTGGCCGATGATCGCGCAGCCCGCCTCGGCGACCGTCGCGGCGAAGCGCTCGCGCCCGGGCGCCGTGTCGTAGCCCGGGATCGCGTCGAGCTTGTCCAGCGTGCCGCCGGTGTGCCCGAGCCCGCGCCCGCTGATCATGGGCACCGCGCCGCCACACGCCGCGACGATCGGGGCCAGCAGCAGCGAGACCTTGTCGCCGACGCCGCCGGTGGAGTGCTTGTCGAGGACAGGCCGGTCGAGATCCCATCGCAGCACCTCGCCCGAGCGCGTCATCGCGCCGGTCAGCGCGACGCGCTCGTCGTCGCTGATGCCCCTGATGAACAGCGCCATCGCCAGCGCGCCGACCTGCGCGTCGGAGAGCGAGCCGTCGGCGATGCCCGTCACCAGCCAGGTCAGCTCGTCGGCGCTCAGCTCGTTGCCGTCGCGCTTTGAGCGCAGCAGCTCGTTGGCGGTGTAGGTCATGCGAGCCTCCCGGCGAACGCGTGCCGAGCAAGCTCGGCATTGGGAGTTCGCTTCGCGAACGTCCCGGGCTTCGGAGTCATGCGAGCCTCCCGGCGAACGCGGTGAGCAGGGTGCTCAGGTCGCCGGCCGCGCCGCCGGCGTCGGCGAGCGTCTGCTCGTGGCTGACCGCGGTGTCGGCCATGCCCTCGGCGAGGTTGGAGATCGCCGAGACCGCGGCGACCCGGAGGCCGGCGTGGCGGGCGAGGATCGTCTCGTGCACCGTCGACATGCCCACGGCGTCGGCGCCGAGCGTGCGAAAGGCGCTGATCTCCGCCGGCGTCTCGAAGCTCGGGCCGCTGACCGCGAGGTAGACGCCCTCGGCCAGGGCGACGCCGGTGTCGGCGGCGGCCGCGTGCAGCTCGGCGCGCAGGGCCGGGTCATAGGCGTCGCGCAGGCTCGGAAAGCGCGTGCCGATCGCGTCGTCGTTGGGGCCGATCAGCGGGTTCGTGCCGGTGAGGTTGATGTGGTCGGAGATCGCCATCAGCGAGCCGGGACCGACTTCGGGACGCAGCGACCCCGCCGCGTTGGTGAGCACGAGGATCTCGACGCCGGCGGCGGCCAGCGCACGCACCGGCGCGGCGCGGTGGGCGCGATCGCCGCCCTCGTAGAGGTGAGCCCGGCCCTGCAGTACGCACACCGCAACGCCACCGAGCGTGCCCAGCACCGCGCGGCCCGCGTGGCCGTGCACCGTGGGGCGGGGGAACCCCGGCAGGTCCTCGTAGCCGACGACGGTCGCGCCCTGCACCGCGTCGGCGACCGCGCCGAGCCCGGAGCCGAGCACGATGCCCACGCGCGGGGCGCCGTGGCTGCGCAGGGCCTCGGCGGCGTTCATGCGAGCGCCTCTTCGTCGAAGGCCAACGGCAGCAGCTCGCCGACGGTCGTCGCGTGGACCGGCCCGCCCGGGCGCCCGAGGTACACGGGCGTCTCGGGCCGCGCGAACTCCTTCAGGCGCTGGCGGCAGCCGCCGCACGGCGGACATACATCGAGCTTCTCGGCGACCACCGCGACCGCGCTGATCTCGCGGTGCCCGGCGGCGACGAGCGCGCCGATGGCCGACGCCTCGGCGCACTGGCCCTGCGGGTAGGCGGCGTTCTCGACGCTGGCGCCGGCGATCACGGTCCCGTCGGGCGTCCGCAGCGCGGCGCCGACGGGGAAGTCCGAGTAAGCGGCATAGGCGTTGCGCATCACGGCGTCGGCGGCGGCCAGCAGGACCTGGGGGCCGTCGCGCAGCAGGTCGGAGTACGAGCCGGGGACGACCTCGCCGAGCTCGAGCTGCTCGCGCAGGTGGGCCACGCGCTCGTGCTCGGTCGTCAGGTCCGAACCGCCCTCGACGACTGCCTCGAGCTCGGCGAAGGACCCGAGCCCGTCGACCTCGTCGAGGTGAACGCGAACGTTCTCCCACAGCAGCAGGCGCCGCCGCTTGTCGACCACGACGAGCGCGCCCAGGGAGCTGGAGAGGGCCTCGCGCAGCGCCTCGGGCTCGGCGATCGGGGCGAGGCGGTAGCTGCTCGCGCGCGCGGCGGTCTCGTCGGGTCGGGTGTAGGCGATGAGGTGCGCGCGTGCGCCGCGCGCGTCGGCCTCCTCGCGCAGCTTCAGGCGCCCCGAGGTCGTGGCGAAGTAGGTGTCGCGCTGGCGGATCTCGCCCTCGTCGCGTACGCCCGGCAGCGCGAGGGCGCGGGCGAGGGTCGCCGCCGGATCGGGGTCGCGGACCTTCAGCTCGACGTTGCGGCTCAGGGCGGACACGCGACGAGCACCGTAGTCCATGACAGGATCCCCGCCCATGTCCGAAGGCCTGACCGTGGTGTCGCACCCCGTTCTCGACGATCGCGTCGCCGAGCTGCGCGACGAGGCGACGTCGTTCGGCGACTTCCGCCGTGCGCTGGGCGAGGCGTCGGCGATCCTCGCGGTCGAGGCCACGCGCGGCCTGCCCACCGTGGAGCGCACCGTGCAGACCCCGCTGGAGGAGGCCCCGGCGCGGCGCCTCGAGGCCGAGATCATCCTTGTGCCGGTGCTGCGCGCCGGGTTGGCGATGGTCGAGGGTTTCCTACGCCTGCTGCCCGACGCGCGCGTCGGTCACCTGGGCCTGCAGCGCGACGAGGCGACGCTCGAGCCCAGCGGCTACTTCGAGCGCCTGCCGCCGACGGTGGGGGAGGGCCTGGTGTTCCTGCTCGACCCGATGCTCGCGACCGGCGGCAGCGCCGTCGCGGCGCTCGACCGCCTCAAGGCCAACGGCGCCACCAGCCTGGCCCTGATCTGCCTCGTCGCGGCGCCCGAGGGCGTCGAGGCGGTGCGCGCCCAGCACCCCGACGTGCCGATCTGGACGGCGGCGCTCGATCGCCAACTCGACGAGAACGGCTACATCCGCCCGGGCCTGGGCGACGCGGGCGACCGCGTCTTCGGCACGACGGCCTAGTCCACTAGCGCAGGACCCGCAACGACACGGTCCGCGTTCGCGTGCGGCTGGTCGCCCGGTCGCGCGCGGTGATGGTCAGGCGGACTGTGGGGCGGCTGCTGCGACGCAGCGCGCGGCGGCTCGACGGGCCGATCCGCAGCCGCAGGCGCCGGTAGGCACGCGCCGGAGCGGTCGTCGTCGCCCGGCTGAGCCGGCGCTGGCCGACGCGTCCGGTCGCGGTGATCGTGCAGCGCACGTCGCACGATGCGGTCAGCGCGACGCGACGGGTGCGCAGGGCGTGCTGGCGCTTGGCGTAGCGCAGCCGGAGGCTCAGTTGTCGTGGTGCCGCCGTTGGTAGCGGGGCCCCGTCCGCCGCGAACGCGCAGGTGCTCGGCCCCTGGCTGAGCCGCGACACCGCGCCGTCCAGCGATGCGACGTAGACCCGGCCGCAGGCGTCCTCGCCGAACGACGACAGGCTCGCGACGCTCAGGCCCACCGGCTTGTCATCGCTCGCGCCCGACGGCCCGATCGCCGCGCTGCGCAGGGGAGCGCTGCAGAAGTCGCCGTAGACGTACCGCCCGGCCAGGTCCGGCAGGCCCGGGTCGCGCACGACGTAGCCGCCGGTGATCGAGCAGACGCCGTCGGCGGAGTGCGACCGCTCGATCACCGGGAACGTGTAGCCGGGAGGCCGTGACGAGCCGACCGCGGCACCGCCCGGGTAGGTGTGCACGCCCTCGTAGCGGTTCCAGCCGAAGTTGGTCCCCGCCGGCGTGCCGGCCGGCAGGTAGTCGATCTCCTCGTATTCGTCCTGGCCCACGTCGCCGACCAGCAAATCGCCGGTCTGGCGGTCGAAGGAGAAGCGGAACGGATTGCGCACGCCGTAGGCGTGGATCGAGGCGCTCCCGCTGGTCCGGTCGATGCGCAGCAGCTTGCCCAGACGCCAGTCGCGGTTGACGCCGCCCGCCGACCCGGGCGGGGTGCTCGTGTCGGTGTTCTGCGCGTTGCCCGCGGGGTCCCCACCGGAGCCCCCGTCGCCGGTTCCCGCGTACAGGGTGCCGTCGGGCCCGAACTGAAGCTGGCCGCCGTTGTGGTTGCCCTGCAGGTCATGGGGGATCTGTACGAGGACCCGCTCGCTTCCGGCATCGATGTGGTTCGGGTCGGCGGCCGACCGGTGGAACTCCGAGATCGTGACCGCGCCCGTCGGGGACCGCGCCGTGTAGTAGGCGTAGAGCAGCCCGCTCGTGGCGTAGTCGGGCGCGAAGGCCAAGGACAGCAGGCCGCGCTCGCCGCAGCACGACACGCGCCCGGTGATGTCCAGCAGCGGCGCCGCCTGCTTGCCGCCGTCGACCAGCAGCCCCACCGTGCCCGCCTGCTCGACGACCGCCAGGCGACTCCCGTCCCGCGGCGGCGCGGTGACGTAGGTCGGGCTCGCGAAGCTGCCGATCGGCTCCAGTTGGACTGCGGCCGGGGCGGCCGGGGCCGCGGCCGCCAGCGTCGCGGCCGCCAGGCCGGTGATGAGCGTGCGTCGCACGGCGGCGCATGATGGCATCACCGGCCCGGGTCGACGCGGGTTACTTCGACGGGGGCAGGAGCACCCCGTTGATCACGTGGATGATGCCGTTGGACGCCTTGACGTCGGTCTTGAGCACTTTGCGCGTCGAGTTGAGGTAGACGCTGCTGCCCTTGACCTTGATCCGCACGCGGGCGCCGTTGACCGTCTTGGCGGACGTCAGCTT
>JBDTYI010000102.1:0-4008 GCA_040005775.1 Solirubrobacteraceae bacterium | reverse complement strand
TAGGTCTCGAACAGGTCGGCCGCCATGCCGGCGCAGTCGCCCACGTTGTCGCCCACGTTGTCGGCGATCGTCGCCGGGTTGCGCGGGTCGTCCTCGGGGATCCCGGCCTCGACCTTGCCGACGAGGTCGGCGCCGACGTCGGCGGCCTTGGTGAAGATGCCGCCGCCCAGACGGGCGAAGATCGAGATCAGCGAGCCGCCGAAGCTGAGGCCGATGAGCGCGTCCACGGCCTCCTTCTGGGTGCGGTCCAGGAAGGCGGTGAGGATGCCGTAGTAGCCGGCGACGCCCAGCAGGGCGAGGCCGACGACGAGCATGCCGGTGATGGCGCCGCCGCGGAAGGCCACGTTCAGGCCGGGCGAGACGCCGCTGCGGGCCGCCTCGGCGACGCGGGCGTTCGCGCGCACGGACACGTTCATGCCGATGTAGCCGGTGGCGCCCGACAGGACGCCGCCGATCAGGAACCCGAAGGCGACGTAGCCGTCCTGCACGAAGATCAGCGCGATGAACAGGACGACGCCGACGGCGGCGATGACGGTGTACTGGCGGTTGAGGTAGGCGCGGGCGCCCTCCTGGACGGCGCCGGAGATGCGCTGCATCTCGGCGTTGCCCGGTGAGAGGGCGAGCAGCTGACGGCTCGTCAGCAGCCCGTAGGCCACGGCCAGCAGCGCGCAAACGAGCGCGATGACGACCCCGTGGTTGGTCAGAAGGTCACTCAAGTCGGATTCCTCCGGCGAATTTCATGGACAGGCGGATCGCGCCAGCGGACGGCGGCGAACCACGCAGGCGAACGGGAAAAGGCGCCCGCGGGGGCGCCTCGGTCCCTACAGAAGCCGGCGGAGCGTACCTGTCTGCGCGGACGAACGGCCCGCGGGGGCGCTCGGACGGTCTCCTACTGCCCCGGAACCCAGAGACGCCCGCTGCTCTGCGCGGGCCCCGTCTCCCCGGGCTTGGCCTGCTCGGGCGCGGGCGGCGCGCCGTCGCCGCCCGACCCCGCGCCGCCGCCCTCGGCCTGCACCTCGGGCTGGCGGGAGTAGGCCATCTGCAGCTGCGAGAGCGCCTCGCGGATCGGCGCCGCGTCCTGGCCCAGTGCCGGCTCGACGATCGGCAGCAGCGCTCGGATCCCCTCGATGGCCGAGCGCAGCTGGGCGGGGTCGCGGTCGGCCTCGCCGCCGTCGGTGAGCCCGGCGCGCAGCGCGCCCATGTTCAGCAGCGACAGCACCGTCTGCACGAGGACGTCGTCGACGTGCACCTGGCGCAGCTGCTCCTGGTAGGCGGCGCGGATCTCATCCTCGGTCGGCTGGCGCTGACCCTGGGGGTCCTGGGGGTTCGGCGTCTCGGTCATGCGGCACTGCCCTCTCTCGCGTAGGTCTCGCGGGTCTCGCGCACTGTCTGCGCGTAGACCTCCTGCATGCTGACACCAGCCGCGATCGCCGCGCGCTGGCGCTGGGCGCCGTTCGCCCTGGGCACCTCAGGGTCGTACCCGATCTGGAGGCGAACAGGAGCGGTCCATGTCAGCAGTCGCTCCCAGGCCTGCGCGGCCGGATGGGTCGCGTCGCCGCCGGGCTCGATCAGCTCGCCGTCGAGCCCGAAGCGCAGTGCGCGCCATACGTTCTCCTCGATCACGCGGCGCGGCGGGTCGTCGAAGGGCACGCCCTCGTCGACGTCGCGCGCGGCCTGGAGGGTGCAGGCGACGATCAGCCCGGTGAGCGCTTCAGCCTCGTCGGCGGTCGACTGCGCGTCGCAGATGCGCATCTCGACGGTGCCCAGCTGGAGGTGCGGGCGCAGCGACCACCAGATCTGGGTGTCCTCGACGATCGAGTCCGTGCGCAGCAGCCAGTCGACGTACTCGCGGTAGGCGTCGCCCGATCCGTAGGCGTCGGGCACGCCGCAGCGCGGGAAGCTCTTCGTGAAGACCTGGGTGCGCGCGGAGTGCAGGCCGCTGTCGCGGGCGTCGAGGAACGGCGAGTTGGCGCTGATGGCCAGCAGCAGCGGGGCGACGGGGCGCAGGCGGTCACATACGCGCACGGCGCGGTCGAAGTCGCGGAGGCCGACGTGGACGTGCAGCGAGAAGGTGTTGTTGCGCCGCGCCACGTACTGGAGGCCGTCGACCACCCGGCGGTAGTGCTCGGTGTCGATGTTGTGCTGCTCGCGGTAGTCGGCCCACGGGTGCGTGCCGGTCGCGCCGAGGGCGATGCCATGCGCCTCGGCCAGGGCGAACAGCCGCGCGCGGGCCTCGCGCTGCAGGGCGATCGCGTCGTCCAGGTCCTCCCCGCGCCCCGAGCGGATCTCGATCTCTGAGGAGATCAGCTCGCCGGCGATCGAGTCGGCCAGCACGTCGTCGGCGCCGCCGGCGTCGCGGAGCTCCTCGAAGCGGGGCACGAGGTCAAGCGTCTCCGCGTCCAGCACGGCGAGCTCCTCCTCGATGCCGACGGTCCCGTCGGTCGAGGCGGCAAAGGCCTCCACGGCCCGCTCGATGTCGATGGGAGCGCCCATCAGAGGCGAATCACGTCAGGTAGAAGTACAGCGCGTACAGCAGGTCGACGGCGGGGCTGGACGTGTGGACCGTGACCTCCGGCGGCACCTGCAGCAGCGCCTCGGAGTAGTTGAAGATGATCTTGACGCCCGCGGCGACGAGCTCGTCGGCCAGCGGCTGGGCGGCCGCGTTGGGGACGGCGAGGACGCCGACGACGATGTCCTCCTCCTCGACGACCTGCTTGAGGTCCGATGCGGCGCGCACGCGCTGCGGGCCGACCTCGAGACCGACCTTGTCGGGGTCGTTGTCGAAGATCGCCACGACGCGGAAGCCGTGGTCGGCGAAGATGTCGCTGGAGGCGATCGCGCGACCGAGGTGGCCGGCGCCGAAGAGCGCGATGTTGTGCTGGCCGGCGGTCCGCAGGATCTTGCGGATCTGCGAGACGAGCGAGTCGACGTTGTAGCCCACGCCGCGCTTGCCGAACTTGCCGAAGCCCGACAGGTCGCGGCGAATCTGCGTGGAGTTCACGTGCGTGTAGTCGCTGAGCTCCTGGGAGGAGATCGTCTCCTTGCCCATCTTCTTGGCCTGCGTGAGGACCTGCAGGTAGCGCGAGAGCCGTGCAGCCACGCCGAGGGACAGCCGCTCGGGAGCCGGCGCGCCGTCGGCGGCCTCAGCGGCCGCGGGATGGGTGGCGTCGCCGACGCTCATCGATGCGGGACTCTAGCGGCCGCCCGTCGCCAGACGGCGGCGAAGGTCCTGCTCATCGACGAAGAAGTCGTAGAGCTCCTCGCCGTCGAGCACCACCACCGGGATCCGTTCCAGGTAGGCGCGGTGCAGTGCGTCATCGCCTTCGATGTCGACCTCCTCGAATGCGCCGCCGATCCGCTCGAGCACGGCCCGGGCGTCGTCGCACAGGTGGCAGCCCGGGCGCCCGTAGAGCACCAGGCGGCTCACAGGCCGCGCTGGCCCGTGGCGTAGGCGTCGAGCTCGTCGGGGCTCGCCGCGGCGGTGACCCAGCGGGCGGCGGAGGCGATCATCGCGGCGTTGTCGGTGCACAGCTCGTGCGCGGGGACGCACAGCGCCACACCCAGCCCAGCCAGGCGCCCGCGCAGCGGCCCGTTGGCCGCGACCCCGCCGCCGACGGCCAGCCGAGCTAGGCCGGTCTGCTCCAGGGCGCGCTCACAGCGGCGGGCGAGCGCCTCGACGATCGCGTGCTGATAGGACGCGGCAAGGTCGTGGTGGCGCTCGCGAGCGCGGTCCTCCCCGAGATCGCGAACCTTGTAGAGCAACGCGGTCTTCAGCCCCGCGAAGGAGAAGTCCAGGCCGGCCAGGCGCTCGGAGATCGGGAACGCGAAGGCGTGCGGATCGCCCTGCTCGGCCGCGCGCTGGAGGTGCGGGCCGCCGGGATAGGGCAGCCCGAGCATCCGCGCGCCCTTGTCGAACGCCTCCCCCGCGGCGTCGTCGAGCGTGCGCCCGATGACCTCGAAGCCGTCGTGCTCCTCGACGCGCGCGAGGAACGTGTGGCCGCCGCTGGC
>JBDTYI010000101.1:0-10574 GCA_040005775.1 Solirubrobacteraceae bacterium | reverse complement strand
GGGCATGCCGCGGTTGAAGGCGGTGCTCACGACCGCGTCCTCCGCGGTCGCCTCCACGACGGCGCGGATCCAATCGGTGTGCGCGTCGGACTCAGCGGAGGCGATGAACCGCGTGCCGACGCGGGCGCCCTCGGCCCCCGCCGCGAGCACCGCCGCGACACCTCGCGCGGTCGCGATGCCGCCCGCCGCGACGACCGGAACCGAAACGGCATCGAGCACCGCGTCGAGCAGGGGCAGCAGCGCCGCGCCGTCGATGCCCTTGCGACCGCCGGACTCCGAGCCCTTGGCGATGACGACGTCGCAGCCGGCCGCCTCCGCGGCACGAGCCTCCTCGGCGGACTCGACCTGCCAGCCGCACACGGCGCCGGCGTGTCGCACGATCTCGACCAGCGCCGGATCGGGCTCGGCGAGGAAGAAGTCCACGTACCCCACGCGCTCGACGGCCTGCTCCAGCGACGCGCGGTCGATCATCGGGACCAGGAAGTTGACCCCGGCCGCGCGGGTCTCGCCGGCGATCGCGTCCAGCACCGGCACGAGCGCCCGCGGCGGCAGGCCGAGCGCCGGATAGACGGCATGCCCGCCCGCCCCGGCCACCGCCAGCGGCAGCGCGGGCGTCACCGAGACGCTGCCCATCGGGGCAAGCTGGATCGGGTGCGTGCACTGCAACAGCTCCACCAGGTGGCTGCTCACGAGCCGAGCCTAACCCCGCTCGTCACGCCCCGGCGCCCACGAGCGCCACGCCCGCCAGCACGGCGAGCACACCCAGCGCCTGCGGCCGCGCGGGCCGCTCGTGCAGGACCACGGCCGCGAGCACCACGGTGGTCACCGGGTACAGGGAACCGATCACCGAGACGGTGCTCGCCAGCCCTTCGGTGAGCGCGAGGGCGAACAGGGCGTTGGCGCCCGCGTCGAGCACGCCGACCGCGCCCGCTGCGCGAAGGTCGCGCAGCCCCCACGCGCGACCCGGCCGCGTCCACAGCAGCGCCGCGAGCAGCACGGTCACGGAGGTCGCGCGGTTGACCGACACCGCCCACACCGCCCCGCCGCTGTCGGCGGCGCTGTTCATCGCGACGAAGAACGCGCCGAACGCGAGCGCCGACGCGAAGCCGAGCGCCGCGCCGGGTACCAGGCGCGTTCCGGTCGCCCGCGGCTCGACGGCCACCAGCGCCGCACCGGCAAGCGCGAGGGCGAGCCCGGCCGCGGTCGCCGCCCCGGGCCGCTCGCCCACGCTCAGCGCCACCACGACGGGCACGACGGCGCCGAGCGACGAGAGCGGGGCGACGAGGCCCATCGGCCCGCGGGCCAGGCTGCGATAGAGCGTCGCGAAGCCGACGAGCTCGGCCACCCCCGCCCCCGCCGCGACGAGCACCGCGCCCCCCGAGGGCGCGGGCTGCGCGGACACCGCGAGCAGCACCAGCAGCGCCGCGAGGCCGGCGGCCTGGGAGAGCACGAGCACGGTGAGCACGCCGAGCCTGCGGCTCGCCACGCCGGCGAGGAAGTCCGATCCACCCCACGCGAGGCTCGCGCCGAAGGCCAGTCCGAGAGCAGCCACGCCCTTGGGGCGTGACCCGCGCCCGCACGCCGTTCATCGTCGTGGAACACGCCGAGTGTCCTCCGACCCCCGAGGAGGGGAACGACGCGACCCTCAGTTGCGCTGGCGCTCGAGCTCGGCCCGCAGCAGCTTGGAGTGCACGGCGCCGACGAGCTCGCGCAGCGGCTCGGAGCCGGCGCCGATGATCTCGGCCGCGCGCTCGACGGGCACCTCGCCGGCGAGGCGGTCCAGCAGCGTGCGGACCTCCTCGCGCACGAGCGGCTCGAGCGCCTCGCGGTAGCGCAGCGTGTCGAACACCGTGAACCCGAGCGCCTCGTCGAAGCCGCCGGCCCGAAAGCGCGAGATCGCCGCGACGATGCGCAGGTCGTCGGGGTCGTAGCCGCGCGAGTTCGGACTCAGCACGCCCAGCTCCACGAGCCGGTCGAGCACGTTGCGCGGCACGTCGTAGCGCCGCGCGACCTCGGCCGCTGCCACGCGCTCGGTCGCCCCGGCCTCCAGCGCGCGGTCGAGGATGCGGTCCTCGAGCTCGACGAGCGCGGCCGCACGCGCGGGGTCGGTGTCCATCATGTGCTTGATGACCCGCAGCGGCATGAACCGGTCCTCCTGCAGGCGCTTGATCAGCCGCAGGCGCACCACGTACTCGGGCGGGTAGTAGGCCATGTTGCGCGACGTGCGCACGATGTCGGCGCCCTGGCCGAGGAGCCCCTCGCGCAGGTAGTGCTTGATCGTGCCTGCGCTGACGCCCGACTGCTCGGCGAGCTCGCTCATCTTGAGCAGGCCCTCGTCGTTCACGACAGGAACGTTCCGTGGGAATCCGTCGCCCGACCGGCGATCGCCCCGCCGGCCTCCAGCGCGGCGATCTCGTCCTCGCCGTAGCCGAGGTCGGCCAGGACGGCGTGGGTGTGCTCCCCCAGGGCGGGACCGGGTCCCCGGTTCGCATCGCCCGGCGTGCGGCTGAGCTTCACCGGCACGCCGAGCAGGCGCACGGGCTGCGTCGCGCCGGGCTGGTCGAGCTCGACGACCATCTCCCGCGACCGCACGAGCTCGGAGTCCAGTGCCTCATCGAGGTCGAGCACCGGCTCCAGGCAGCAGTCGTGCGCGGAGGCGAACGCCGTCCAGGCGTCGCGTGTTCGGCCCGCGAAGATCGCCTGGACCTCGCGGTGGGTGCCGGAGCCCGGCGCCTCGAACTGCTTCTCGATCAGGTCCTCGCGGCCGACCCCACGACACCACGCGGCCCAGAACTTCGGCTCCAGCGCGCCGAGCGTGACCCAGCCGTCGGCGGCCTCATAAGGGCGGTAGCAGACCAGCGACCCCGCCAGCTCGAGCCCGCCGCGCCGCGGGGTGACCCCCTCGGCGAGCGCCCGCGCCGCGACCATCGCCAGCCAGCTCAGCGCGCCGTCGGCCATCGAGACGTCGACGAGCTGCCCCTCGCCGCTGACGTCGCGCTCGCGCAGCGCCGCGAGGATGCCGAACGCCGCCATCAACGCACCGCCCCCGAGATCGGCGATCTGCCCCGCCGCCTGCGTCGGCGGCCCGTCGCGGTCGCCGGTCAACCCGAGCAGGCCGACGAGGCCGAGGTAGTTCATGTCGTGCCCCGAGCGATCGCGCAGCGGGCCGTCCTGCCCGTAGCCGGAGATCGCGCAGTAAACGATGCGGGGGTTGACCGCGCGCATCGACTCGTAGCCGACGCCGAGGCGCTCCAGGACTCCGGGGCGGAAGGACTCGAGCACGACGTCGGACTGTGCGACCGCACGCATGAGCACCTCGCGGCCGGTGTCGGTCTTCAGGTTCACGCGCATCGAGCGCTTGCCGCGGTTGAGCGACAGGAACAGCGCCGACTTCGCGCTGTCCTCGACGCCGTCGTAGTAGGGCGTGGCCCAGCGGATGTAGTCGCCCGTGCCGGTGTCCTCGACCTTGAGCACGTCGGCGCCGAAGTCGGCCAGCAGCAGCGAGCAGAACCCGCCGGGCAGCAGCCGCGAGAGGTCGAGGACGCGGACGCCCTCCAGGGGGAGACTCACGCCGCGGTCCTCGCCGGGACGTGCAGCAGCGCGCGCGCCTCCTCGACCGTGGCGGGCCGCCGGCCGACGTCCTCGGTGAGCTGGCGCGCCTTGGCGATCAGCTCGCCGTTGGACCGCGCCATCGTGCCGTCGGGGAGGTAGAAGTTGTCCTCGAGGCCGACGCGGACCGACCCGCCGAGCGTGAGCGCCGCGGCGACGAGCATCCACTGCGCGCGCGAGATCCCGATCACGCCCCAGTGCGAGCCGTCGGGCACGTTGTCGGCCATCGCGGCGAGGTTGCGCGCGGTCGGGGCGACCCCGCCGGTCACGCCCATCACGAAGTCGACGTGCGGCGGCGGGTGCAGGACGCCCATGTCCAGCAGCGGTGTCAGCGACGCGACGTGGCCGAGGTCGAAGCACTCGTGCTCCGGTTTGATCCCCAGCTCGTTCATCGCCTCCAGCAGCTCGATGATCTCGTCGAACGGGTTCGCGAAGACGGTCTGGAACACGAACTCCTTGCGCCGCGCCGAGTACTTCGCGTAGTTCATCGAGCCCATGTTCAGCGCGGCCACCTCGGGCCGCACCTCGCGCAGGTAGGCGATGCGCTTCTCGACGGGTACGCCGATCGTGCCGGTGGAGAAGTTGACGATCACCGCGTCGCCGACCTCGGCGCGGATCGCGTCGCTGATCGCGCGGAAGTCCTCGACCTCGTAGCTGGGGGCGCCGTCGGGGCTGCGCGCGTGGATGTGGATGTGCACGCCGCCCTCGTCGACGATCCGCCGGGCCTCGGCGGCGTAGTCCTCGGGCGTGTACGGAATCGCCGGGCACTGCTCGCGGTTGGCGAGCGAGCCCGAGATCGAGCAGGTGATGACGACGGGGTCCTCGAGGCTCAACGCGGCTCCAGTGAGAAGTGAGACGTACCACTATCCACCCTGACGATGGCCCGCTGAGCCGTCAAGCGTGGAAGCATGGGCCGTCATGCGGCTCGGCGTGGCGCGGACCCTGCTCGACGACGGCCGGCTCGTGGGAGGCGACGTGCGGATCGCCGACGGGCGCGTCGCCGCGGTCGCCGTCCAGCCACCGGGCCGGTCGGGCATCGCCGCGCCCGGGTTCGTCGACGTGCAGGTCAACGGCTTCGCCGGCGTCGACGTGGCGACGGCCGGGCCGAGCGACCTGGATCGCCTCGGACGCGCGCTGGGCGGACACGGCGTGACGGCGTTCGCGCCGACCCTGATCACCGCGCCCGAGGCCGACCTCGTCCGGGCGCTGGGCGTGATCGGCGCGGCCGGCGCGACGGCGGGCCGGATCCGGTTGCTCGGCGCCCACCTGGAGGGCCCGTTCCTCTCCCCCGCGTGGCCCGGCGCGCACCCGCCGAGCCACCTGCGCGCGCCCGACCGCGCGCTGCTCGACCGCTTGCTCGCAGCCGGCCCCGTCGCGCTGATGACGCTCGCACCCGAGCTGGACGGCGCGGGCGCGCTGATCGACGCGCTCGGCCCCCGCGCGCTGATCGGCCACACCGACGCCGACGCCGCGACGTGCGCGGCGGCATTCGCCCGTGGTGCCCGCGGCCTCACGCACGCGCTGAACGCCCATCGTCGCCTGCTCGCGCGCGATCCCGGGCCGGCCGGCGCCGCGCTCGCCGACGACGATGCGCTCGTGTGCGCGATCGCCGACGGCGTGCACGTCGCCCCCGACGCCCTCGCAGTGTTGTGGCGCGCGGCGGGCCGGCGCCTGTGCCTCGTGAGCGACGCCGTTGCCGTCGGCACCGGCCGGCGTGAGCGGTCCGACGGCGCCGCGCGGCTGGCCGACGGGACACTCGCGGGGTCGGTCGTCGCGCTCGACGAATGCGTTCGCGTGCTCGTCCGAGCCGGCGCGCCGCTCGAGCTCGCGCTGCACGCCGCCGCCACGGCGCCGGCCCAGCTCGCCGGGCGCGGGGACCTCGGCCGGCTGGCGGTCGGCGCGCCCGCGGACGTCGTCGTCCTCGACGATGAGCTGCGCGTCGTGCGCACGCTGGTCGGCGGCGCCGACGTGGGCGCGCGGTGCATCGCCTGAACGCAGCGACGAGTCGCCCGTTTTCCCCCGACACGGGGGAAACGGGCGGCTGGATGTCACGCAGCGCACTCGCCTGCGCTCTCGCCTAGGAAATACAGCTCAGAGCGCGGCGATCGCGCCGCAGACGAGATCCCAGAAGCGCGGCACATCGAGGTCGAGCGCGACGCGCGCGTTTGCCGGGCGCCCGCTGCGGCCGTGGAGGTCGACGACGGTGGCGCCGCGGGTGTGGCGCCCGTCGAGTTCGACGTCGATGCGCGCGTCGACGCAGCGCGCGACCGACGGCTCGACCGCGATCGCCAGCGCGCACGGATCGTGCACGGGCGGCGACAGGTTGTAGAGCGCGCGGTAGGTCTCGGCGAAGAAGCTCAGCCAGCCGACGACGGCTTCGGCGGCCGGCGTGCCGATCGCGGCGATCCGCGCGACGACCTCGGGCGTCGCCTGGGCCTGGTGGGTGAGATTGAGCCCGACCATCGTGAAGCGCACGCCGCTGCGCAGCACGACGTCGATCGCCTCCGGGTCGACAAGCGCGTTGAACTCCGCGTAGGGCCGGGTGTTGCCGCGCTCGGTCGAGCCGCCCATCCAGACGACCTCCTCGACCGCGCCGGGGTGACGCTCGAGCAGGTCGGCGACGTTCGTCAGCGGGCCGGTCGCCACGAGCACGCCGGGCGCCGCGTCGCGCAGGAGGTCGACGGCGCCGCGCGGGTCGAGCTCGATCGTCGCCTCGGGCAGCACCGGCCCGTCGAGGCCGCTCTCGCCGTGCACATCGAGCGCCGTGAGCAGCTCGCCGCGCCGGGGGCCCGCCGCGCCGGCGGCCACGGGCACGCCGTCGAGGCCCGCCAGCGTCATGACCGCGCGGGCGTTGCGCGTGACCTTGTCGAGCTCGGCGTTGCCGCCGACCGTGGTGACGGCACGCAGGTCGACGGCGTCCCAGCCCGCGGCGAGCAGAATCGCGACGGCGTCGTCGTGGCCGGGGTCGCAGTCGAGGAGCACGGGCGTGGCCGGGGTCACGGCGCGGGAGCCTAGAGAACCGTCAATGTGCCGCGCGATGACCCGCGACCTGCGCTTCGCCCCCGGCGGCTTCGTCCTCGCCCAGTGGCCCAATCCACCGCTGTGGGTGGCCCTCGCGGGCGCGCTCGTCGGCCGGCTCACCGACGACCGCCTCCACGCCTACGCCACGGCGGTGTTCTTCATGGGCCTGACCACGTGGGCGTACCTCGAGCTCACCGACGGCGTGAACTGGTTCCGGCGCCTGCTCGGCGTCGCCGGTCTCGCCTACGTGCTCGTGCGGATGACCGGCGCGATCGAGTGACCGGGTGCGGAGAGCCGCACCCCGCGGCCACCCGTTCTCCCCCCGCGCGCGGCGGGTCTGCCGCATCGGCGCGCGGATCGATGCGAGCGATGCTGCACCCATGTCCGCAGCAGCCCTCACCACCCCGATGATCTACATCGACTGCGACGTGCCCGAGGGCCAGACGCTCCGCGACTGGCGCCGGGCCCGCAAAGCCGCGCACCCGGTCGGCACGCCGATGAGCTCGGTCCTGCGCCGCGTCCGGCGCACGCGCCGCGCCCGCCGTCCGCAGAGCGCCGGCGCCCGCGTCCTCGCCCCCGCGCTCTGATCGCTCAGGCGGGCAGGAGCGGGCCGCGCAGGCCGGCGCCCAGACCTCGCGCCGCCGCGATCGCCTCGAGCATCGCGGCGGTGTCGGCGATCGGCACGCCCGTGAGGTGCTCGTCGCGGGCGGCGAAGTCGTCGACGATCGCGGCGACGGCGCTCCGGTAGGCCTCGGCGTCGCCCGCGGCCAGCGCCGCGATCGCGTCGGCCGTGCGGTCGTGGGGCTCCGACGCGCCGCGCATCGCCCCGGCGTAGCGCGTCGCCGTCTCGTCGTCGCCGGCGATCAGCGCGGCCACCGCCAGGACGTAGCCCGCAGTCGCCGAGGGCGATGCCGCGGCCTCGCTCGCGAGCTCGCCGCGGACGTAGGCGGCGCCCTGGGCGCCCGCGCCCCCGAGGACCGCCGCCTTCAGCAGGCCGACGAGCCGCCCGTAGCTCTTGGGCGGCGCGACCTCCCACGACGCGCGGTATAGCGCGACCGCGTCGCCGTAGGCCGAGACCGCCGCATCGCGGTCGCCCGCAAGCGCGGCGCGGTGCGCCTCACCCTCGCGGGCGATGGCCTTGAGCATCAGGTCGCGGTGCGGGCCGTCCTGCATGGGCCCGCCGAGTCTCTCCTACTTGCCCTTGGGCGTACAGGTCCGGAACGTCCGCTTCTGATGCACCGTGCGCGTCCGGCCGTGGCGGCGCACCTTCAGCGTGAGGGCCACGCGGTAACGCAACCGCCGCGAACGTGATCGAGCGCCGGCTCAAGCACGAGCGCCGCGACGCCGCGGTGATCGCGACGGTCGTGGTGAGCACCTTCGTCCCCGCCGCCTGCGCCTGAAGCGTGAGCTGGCGATCCTGCTCGCTGAGCGAGCGTCAAACCCGTCTCGCGCTCAGACCGGCACGACGGCGTTGCGCTTCCACGGGCGCTCGACGGTCTTGCCCTCGGCCATCTCGAGGCCGCGGCAGATGACGCCGCGAGTCTCGCGCGGGTCGATGACATCGTCGATCATCCCGTTGCGGGCGGCGACGTAGACGTCGATGATCCCGCGGTAGGCGGCGATCAGCTCAGCCTTCTTGGCCGCCGGGTCCGCGGCCTCTTCGACCTGCTTGCGGAACACGATCTCGACCGCGCCCTCGGCGCCCATCACGCTGATCTCCGCGCTCGGCCAGGCGACGATCAGGTCGGGCTCGTAGGCGCGGCCGTTCATCACGTAGTAGCCGGCGCCGTAGGCCTTGCGCAGCACGACGGTGATCTTCGGCACCGTCGCGTTGGCGACCGCGTGAAGCATCTTCGCGCCGTGGCGGATGATGCCCGCCTGCTCGACCTTCGTGCCGACCATGAAGCCGGGCACGTCCTGGAGGAACAGCAGCGGGATGCCGAACGCGTTGCAGAGGTTCACGAAGCGCGCGGCCTTGTCGGCGGAGTCGTTGTCGAGGATGCCGCCGAGGTGGCGCGGCTGGTTGGCGACGATGCCGCACGGGCGCCCGCCGAAGCGCGCGAAGCAGGTGATGATCGTCCTCGCGAACTGGGGCTTGAGGTCGAAGTGCTCGCCGTCGTCGACGATGCGGCGGATGACGTCGTACATGTCGTAGGGCTTGCGATTGGACTCCGGCAGGACGTCGAGGAGCCCCTCGTCGGCGCGGTCGATCGGATCGGACGCGTCGCGCCGCGGCGGCGGCGTCGCGTTGTTCGACGGCAGGAACGAGAGGTAGTCCTTGATCGACTGGATGCACTCGGCGTCGTCGGCCACCTCGAGGTCCCCGACGCCCGACTTGCGGCAGTGCACGCGCGAGCCACCGAGCTCCTCCTGCGTGACGTCCTCCCCCACCGCGGCCCGGACGAGGTGCGGCCCGGCGAGCGCCATCGACCCGCGGCCCTTGACCATCGGCACGAAGTCCGCCAGGCCCGGGATGTACGCCGTGCCTGCGGCGCACGGCCCCATGAGCGCCGCGACCTGCGGGATGACGCCGCTCATGACGACCTCCTCGCGGAAGAGGTGCCCCGAGCCGGCGAACAGCGAGCCGACGGCCTCCTGGATGCGCGCGCCGGCGCTGTCGAGCAGCCACACGAACGGGATGCGCTTGGTCAGCGCCAGCTCGCGCAGGCGGCCGACCTTGATCTCGCCGGTCATGCCCATCGAGCCCGCCATCACGGTGAAGTCGTAGGCGCAGACGGCGACCAGGCGCCCGTCGACCTTGCCGTAGCCGGTGACGACCCCGTCGGCCGGCGCGTCCTTGCCCTCCAGCCCGCGGACGGAGTAGTGGATCCCCGCGTGGACGCCGAGCTCGGTGAACGTGCCCTCGTCGAGCAGCAGGTCCAGGCGCTCGCGCGCGGTCAGCTTCTCGGCGGCGTGCTGGCGGGCGATCCGCTCCTCTCCGCCCCCCAGGCGCGCGGCCGCCCGGCGCTCATGCAGATCCTCGACCAGCGGACGCAGGATGGAGGGCGGGGTCGGTACGTCGGTGCTCACGAGTCCTCCGGGATCGGCATGAGGGGCTCGGCGATCGTCGCGACGCGCCGGGCGAGCGACGCCTGCGGCAGGTTCGTGATCTCGACGCCGATGACGTTCGCCACCGAGCCGACCTCGGCGAGCAGCGTGCGCAGGCCCCCGTCGCTCATCCCGTCCTCGACCGGCCAGTGCAGACCGGGCATCGCGGCCGGGTCGAGGACGTCGAGGTCGAGGTGCACGAAGACGTCGCGGCCCGCCAGCAGGGTCGAGAGCTCGCTGGGGCGCTCGACCAGGCCGACGCCACTGGTGGTGAGGAGCACGCGCTCGCCGGGGTCGACATCGCGCACGCCGCACATCACCACCCGCGCGGGATCCCAGCGCGGCTCCTCGGTGAGGCCGTCCTCCCACACCCCGCACGCGGCGCTCAGGCACATGCCGCCCAGGAAGCCGCTCGGGGAGGTCTCGGCGTCGTTGAAGTCGCCGTGGGCGTCGAGCCACAGCACCCAGGCGTCCGGGCGCAGGCGCGCGAGCACGGGCAGCGTCGTGATGCAGATCGTGCAGTCCGAGGCGGTGAGGACCGGGAAGCGCCCGGCCTCCAGCGCGTCCTCGAGCTGGCCGCCGGCCTCCAGGATGCAGCCACGGTTCTCGCGCAGGTCGTCCTGCCAGTGCGTATCGGCGGGCTCGCCCGGCGCACCGACGTAGCGCGGCCCGACGCCGAGGCGCTCGGCGATCGCCTCCGCCAGCGCGCGAGCGCCCTCAGCCGTCCCGGTCGAGCGGTCCGACGTGCGGCACAGCAGCGCGGTCACCGCCCCTTCCACGACGGCTCCCGCTTCTCGAAGAATGCCGCCGGCATTCCTACCGGCCCTTCCACTGGGCAGGACGCTTCTCGAAGAATGCCGCCGGCATTCCTACCGGCCCTTCCACTGGGCAGGACG
>JBDTYI010000100.1:0-9928 GCA_040005775.1 Solirubrobacteraceae bacterium | reverse complement strand
CAGGCGATCGTGCGCGAGGGCATGCGCACGATCGAGGAGGGCGCCAACCCGATGCTGCTGCGCCGCGGCATCGAGGAGGCGACCGATCGCGTCGTGGCCGACCTGCTCGAGCAGGCGCGCGCGGTCGAGAGCGGGGACGACCTGCGCTCGGTCGCGACGATCGCCGCCAAGGAGGACGAGCGCATCGGCGCCGCGGTCGCTCAGGCCCTGGACCGGGTCGGGCGCGACGGCATCGTCACCGTCGAGGAGAGCGCGCTGCCGGGCATCAGCGTCGACTTCGCCGAGGGCGTGCTCGTCGAGAACGGCTTCGTCTCGCCCTACATGGCCGAGGACCAGTCGCGGATGGAGACGGTCTATGAGAACCCCTACATCCTGCTCACCAACCGGCCGATCACCGCCGTCGTGGACCTCATGCCCACGTTCGACGCGGTCATGAAGTCGCCGCGCCCGCTGGTGATCCTGTGCGAGAAGCTCGAGGGCGCCGCGCTCGGGATGCTCGTGCACAACGTGCAGCACGGCACGCTGCGCGCGGTGGCGGTGCGGGCGCCCGGGTTCGGGCACCGGCGTGTCGCGCACCTCCAGGACCTCGCCGCGTTCACCGGCGGCCAGGTCATCGCCGAGGACGCCGGCCTGTCGCTCCAGCACGTGCGCCCCGAGTCCTTCGGCAGCGCGCGCCGCGTCGTGGTCAACGAGCACAGTGCCGCGTTCGTCGAGGGTGCGGGCAGTGCCGAGGCGGTCGCCAACCGCATGGGTCAGATCCGCACGGAGATCGAGCGGGCCACGCAGGACACCGACCTCGAGGTGGCCCAGGAGCGCCTGGCCAAGCTCGCCAGCAAGCTCGCGGTGATCCGCGTGGGCGCCGCGACCGACGTCGAGCTCAGCGAGAAGCGCCACCGCACCGAGGGTGCCCTGGCCGCGTCGCGCGCCGCGGTGGCCGAGGGCATCGTGCCCGGCGGCGGCACGGCGCTGCTGCGGGCCGAGCGCGCGCTCGACGACCTCGGGCTCGACGGCGACTACGCGATCGGGGCCGACATCGTGCGCCGCGCGCTGTCGCAGCCGCTGTTCTGGGTCGCCTCCAACGCCGGCTTCGACGGCGACGCCGTGATCGAGGAGGTCCGCGGGATGCCCGAGGGCGCCGGCCTCAACGCGCTCACCGGCGAGTTCGGCGACCTCATCGAGCAGGGCGTGATCGACCCGGTGCGCGTGACGCGTCTGACGCTGCAGCACGCGGCGTCGGTGGCCGCGCTGCTGCTGACGACCGAGGCGGTCGTGGCCGAGGAGCTCATCGCCCAGCCGGGCGCGATCATCGCTCCCGGGTACGGCGACCTGGCCGAGGGCCTGGCCCGGCCGTCGTCGCCGGTGTAGTTAGGCGCCCTGCGTCATCTCGCTCGCTCGACGGGCGAGTTCGACGACGCCCTCGCCGAAGCCCTTGAGGTAGGGGTCGTCGGTCGAGCCCGATGTGGCGCGCTTGTAGTTGCCCTCCATGAAGACGATCGACTTCCACAGCGCGAGCGTCCGGTACCAGCGGATGTCGGTCATCGAGCGACCGGACTTCTCCTCGTAGCGGGCGACCAGGTCGTCGCGGCCCGGGAAGCCGTCCTCGCGCGTGACCTTCGACAGCTCGAACATCCCCAGCGGCGGGTCGCTGCGGTCGATCCACGTGGCGGTGAGGTAGCCGACGTCGGCCAGCGGGTCCCCGATCGTCGCCATCTCCCAGTCGAAGACGGCGACCATGCGCGCGGGCGCGTCGGGGGCGAACATCGTGTTGCCCAGGCGATAGTCGCCGTGGACGATGGTGGCGGGGGGCGACTCGGGCATGTTTGAGCGCAGCCAGTCGCCGACCTGCTCGACCTCGGGGATCTCGCGGGTCTTGTGGTGGTCCCACAGACCGAGGAAACGGCGCAGCTGGCGTTCGAGGTAGCCCGACGGCTTGCCGAAACCCTCCAGCCCGGCGGCCTGCCAGTCGACGGCGTGGATCTCCACGAGCGCATCGACGAGCTCCTCGCCCATCCGGGTGCGGTCCTCGACGGTGTCGAGCTCGGCCGGCACCTCGCCGGTCACGACGTGCCCGGGCAAGCGCTCCATGACGTAGAACGGCGCGCCGATCACGTCCTCGTCGTCGCACACGGCCAGCACCCGCGGCACGCGCGCCTGGCCCTCGAGCGCGCTGAGCACGCGCGCCTCGCGCAGCACGTCGTGCGCGCTGGGGGCCAGCGGGCCGCGCGGCGGGCGGCGCACGATCAGCTCGCGCCCGTTGTGGTCGAGGGCGTAGGTCACGTTGGAGTGCCCGTCGCCGATGGGCTCAACCACCGGCATTCCGTCGGTCGAACCGAGTCCGTTGGCCGCGAGGAACTCCGTGAGCGGCTCGAGCACGAGCAGGGGCTCGCGCCCGTTGGCGGCGCCCTCCTCGCGCGTCCGGACGACGTCGTCTGGGGCCTGTGCAGGACTCACCGTGAAGACCCTATTGGTACGGTGTTAAGCCCGCCTCGCTCGCGCTGCGCGCCCGCAACCTTCTCCCGCGCGCGACTGTTCTTGAAGGCGATCCCCATGCGACGCTCTCTCTCAATAGCCCTGTTCCTGCTGTGCGCGCTCGGCGCCCTGGCCCCCGCGGCCCTTGCCTCGCGCACGCAGTCGACGACCCTCGACGGCCCCCGCGACCTGCTCGACGCCAACGCGCGCCCCAAGGCCCTCGACGACGCCGCGTCGCTCGGGGTGAAGTCGCTGCGGATCGTGCTCACGTGGCAGGGCGTGGCCCCCGACGCCACCTCGCGCGTGAAGCCGAAGTTCGACGCCACCGATCCCGCCGCCTACGACTGGAGCCGCTACGACGCGCTCGTCGACGCCGCCCAGCAGCGGGGCTGGAAGGTGCTGATGACCCCGTCGGGCCCGGTGCCGCGCTGGGCGACCAACGGGGCCAAGGACAGCGTCACGCGCCCCAGCCCGAACGAGTTCCGCATGTTCGTGCAGGCGGCCGCCACGCACTTCAACGCCAAGGTCGACACCTGGAGCATCTGGAACGAGCCCAACCAGCCCCAGTTCCTCGCGCCCCAGTACTCCGCGCGCCACAACCCGCTGTCGCCGCGGATCTATCGCAACCTGTTCTTCGCCGCGGTCCGCGGCCTGCGCAACGCCGGTCAGGGCGCCAAGCCGGTTCTGATCGGCGAGACCTCCCCGCGCGGCACCGGCAAGGTCGTGCCGCCGCTGACGTTCCTGCGCGGCGCGCTGTGCCTCGACGGCAGCTACCGCAGGTCGAAGACGTGCGCGGCCGTCCCCGCCTCCGGCTACGCCCACCACGCGTACACGACCGGCCAGGGCCCGACCTTCCACCCGCCGCAGCCCAACGACGTGACGATCGGGGTCCTGTCGCGCCTCACGAGCGCGCTGAGCCGCGCGAAGAAGGCCGGCGCGACCAACACGACCCTGCCGATCTGGCTCACCGAGTTCGGCATCGAGAGCACCCCCGACCCGCTGCGCGGCGTGAGCCTGCAGAAGCAGTCGGAGTACCGCTCGATCTCCGAGCGCATCTCCTACGACAACCCCCGGATCGTGTCGTTCAACCAGTACCTGCTGCGCGACGACCAGCCGAAGGCCGGCGTACCGAAGGTGCTGCGCTACCCGGGCTTCGAGACCGGGCTGTTCACGTCGGCCGGCAAGGCGAAGCCCAGCTTCGACGGCTTCCGCCTGCCCCTGGTCGCGTGGCGGCGCGGCGGCAAGATCTCGCTGTGGGGCTTCGTGCGCCCGGCGGGCGGCGCGACAAAGGCCACGGTGGAGACCTCCTCCAACGGCGGCCGCACGTGGCGCACGCTGGGCACATACACCACCGACGCACGGGGCTACGTCACGCGCACGTTGTCCGACGCGAAGAGTCGCCAGTGGCGCCTCACGTGGACGTCCCCCGGTGGCACCGTCTACCACGGCAGCGCCACCCGCGCGTACAAGCGCTAGAGCCGCGCGGTAGCGTGGCAGCGCGATGGCGCAGCAGCTCTGGCTCCTGCGGCACGGCGAGGCCGAGCCGCACGACTCCAACACGGACTTCGACCGCGAACTGACCGATCGCGGACGCGCGCAGTCGATCGCCGCGGGACGCACGCTCGCGGCGCTGAGCATCGACTTCCAGATGGTCTTCACGAGCCCGAAGGTCCGTGCGCGCGACACCGCGCGCCTGGCCTGCGCCGAGCTCGGCGTGGAGGCGCTCGGGCACGAGCCGCTGGCGTCGGGGTTCGACGCACGCGAGGCGCTGGCGCTCGTCGCGGCCGCCGGCCCCGAGCAGCGCGTGCTCGTCGTCGGGCACGAGCCCGACTTCTCCGCCGTCGTGGGCGACCTCACCGGCGCGCGCATCGACATGAAGAAGGGCGGCATCGCCGGCGTGCGCATCAACGGCGCTGCGGGCGAGCTGATCGTGCTGCTGCGCCCGGGCGAGATCGTCCGGATCGCCCCCGCGCCCTCAGATGACTGATTCCGCGGAACCAGTCATCTAGGCGATCTTGGCCGTCGCGTAGGCGGCAACCAGCAGCGGGTCGTAGACGCCGCTGTAGGGCGGGGCGTAGGCGAGGTCGACGAGCGCGAGCTCGTCGACGGCCATCTCGTTCCACACCGCGAGCGCGAGGACGTCGATTCGCTTGGCGGCGCCCTCGGTCCCGACGATCTGCCCGCCGAGCAGCCGGCCGCTTCCGGGCTCGACGACGAGCTTCACCCAGATGGGCCCGCTGCCGGGGTAGTAGCCCGCCCGGGTGCGATCCTTGATCAGCGCGGAGCGCACCTCGATCCCGGCCTGCGCTGCTTCGGCCTCGGTGATCCCGGTGCGGGCGACCTCGTAGCGGCAGATCCGCGATGCGGCCGTGCCGATCACGCCGGGGAACGCCGCGTCACCGCCCGTTGCATTGATTCCTGCAACACGGCCCTGTTTGTTGGCGTGCGTGCCAAGTTTCACGCTCACCGAGCGTTTGAGCACGCGATGCCAGGTCTCGACGCAATCGCCCGCCGCCCACACGCCGTCGTGGTCGGCGCAGCGCTGGCCGTCGTCGACGCAGATCCCGCCGCTCTCACCGACGCTCATATCTGCGTCCACCGCGAGATCCGCGGCAGGCCGCACGCCCGCAGCAGCGATCACGTGATCGGCGTCGATCTCCTCACCGTCCACCACGACGGAGTGCTTGCGGATCTCCTCCAGCGTCGCGCCCAGGCGCACGTCGATGCCCACGCCCTCCGCGGCGTCCTGCACGTGGGCGGCCATCTCCTCGTCGAGGCTCGCCATCACGGACTGCTCGCGCTCGACGAGCGTGACGGTCAGCCCGCGCTCGACGAGCGCCTCGGCCATCTCCAGACCGATGTAGCCGCCGCCGACGACCACGGCCGACGTCCCGGAGTGCTCGAGGGCGAACTTCAGCCGTTCGGCCTCGGGGATCGTGCGCGCGGGCTCGGCGCGCTCGGCGCCGGGGACGGGGAGCGCCACGGACTCCGCGCCGGTGGCCAGCACGAGCTGGTCGAAGCCCTCGCGGCGCTCGGCGCCGGTGGCGTCGCGCACCGTCGCCGAGCGGGCGTCGAGGTCGATCGAAAGGACCTCGGTGCGGGGATGGACCGCAAGCCCGTTCTTGCGGTGCTCCTCCGGCGAACGGGCGATCAGACCGTCGGACCGCTCCACGACACCGCTCAGGTAGAACGGAATCCCGCACGCCGAAAAGGAGGTATACGGACCTCTATCGAACGCCACGACGTCGAGGTCTGGATCACGGCGCTTCGCCGTACTGGCCGCGCTCATACCCGCAGCGTCCCCTCCGATGACCATCAGCCGCTCCGCCATGGCCGCCACCGTAGCGACCGCACATGCCTAGGCGCGTGAGGACGAGCATCGACGTGGATCCCGAGCAGCTCTCCTCGCGCTTCTCCCGCCAGCCGTGGATGACGCGGGCGGTGCTGGCGCTCGCCGAGGAGCTGCGCACCCACCACGCGGCGACCGCAGACCACAGCCACCGCCTCGCCGACCTGGCCCGCATCGTCGCCGAGCGCATGCACCTCGGCGCGCTCACGGCGACCGAGGTCGAGCTGGTCGCGGTGCTTCACGACGTCGGCAAGCTCGCGATCGACCCCAAGCTGCTCGACCAGCCGACCGCGCTGACCGACGAGCAGATCCGCTGCGTGCGCCGCCACACGATCGAGGGTGAGGAGCTGCTCGCCGGCGTCGCCGGCCTCGAGGAGCTCGCGCCGGCCGTCCGGGCCACGCACGAGGCGTGGGACGGCACCGGCTATCCCGACGGGCTGCGCGGCGAGCGCATCCCGCTCGCCGCGCGGATCGTCGCGGTCGTCGACGCCTACGACGCGATGACCAGCCACCGCGCCTACCGCGGGGCGGTGCCCGAGCGCGAGGCCTGCCGGCGCCTGCGCGCGAGCGCGGGCATCCAGTTCGACCCGCACGTGGTCGAGGCGTTCCTGCCCGGCCCGTAGCATCGGGGTGTGCCCGAGCTCCCCGAGGTGGAGATCACCGCGCGCCGCCTCGACGCCGCCGTGCGCGGCGCGACGATCGAGTCGACGCTCGCGCCGGGCCTCAACGCGCTGAAGACCTTCGACCCCCCGCTGCACGCGATCGACGGCCGCGCCATCGCCGGCGTCCGCCGCCGGGGCAAGCACTTCGTGATCGACGTCGCGGGCGAGCTGTCGCTCCTGGCGCACCTGATGAGCGCCGGGCGCCTGCAGCTGTTCGACAAGCGCGCCGGGCCGCGGGACCGAACCTCGCGCCTGCTCGTGCGCCTCGACGACGGGCGCGAGCTCCGCATGCGCGAGTTCGGCACCCGCCAGGCGGCCTGGGTGAAGCTGCTGGCGACCGGCGAGGTCGAGGCCGACCCCGCGCTGGCGACGCTCGGCCCCGACGCGTGGCCGTCCCCGCCGCCGCTGCGCGAGCTGCTGGCGGCACAGGGGCACCGGCCGCTGCACGGCGTGCTGCGCGACCAGCGCGTGATCGCGGGCATCGGGCGCTCGTGGGTCGACGAGATCCTCTGGACGGCGCGCCTGTCGCCGTTCAAGCGCGCCGACGACCTCTCCGAGGAGGAGGCCGAGCGGCTCGCGGCGGCGATGGTCGAGCGCCTGGGCGGTGCGCTGGAGCACTACGAGAAGGTCGTCACGCTGCCGATTCCAGACAAGCTCCCTTTGCCGCTGGAGGTGCATCGCCGCGCCGGCGAGGCCTGCCCGCGCTGCGGCGCGACCATCGAGGCGGTCCACTACGAGAGCTACGTGATGTGTTACTGCCCGGTCGACCAGACGGGCGGGCGCGTCCTCAAGGACCGGCGCCTCTCGCGGCTGCTGAAGTGAGCGCCTGATCCCCCAGGATGCGGATCCCCAGCGCGCTCGCGAACACCGGGGCGAGTGCGACCACGTCGGCCCACTCCATCGCGGCGCCGCGCAGGCCCTCGACGCCCTGAAGGGCGTCGAGCGTGCAGCCGCGCAGCTCGGTGCGCCGCAGCGTCGCGCGCTCGAAGCTCGCGCTCGACAGATCGCACGCCTCGAAGCGCAGCGACTCGCAGCGCGTCTGCGCGAAGTCGGCCTCGCGCAGCACGCAGCCCTCGAACACGACGCGCTGCAGCGCGCTGAAGCGAAACGACGCGAGGTCGAGCTGGCAGTCGCGGAAGGTCACGTCACGCAGGGCGCCCTCCGGCCAATCCAGGCCCGTGGCGCGGCAGCCGGTGAGCTCGGTGCGCAGCAGGCGCCCCTCGCGCGCCGAGAGCGTCGAGAGGTCGCACGTGCGCAGCTCGCAGTCGCGGATCATCAGGGCACGGTGGCGGCCGCCGGCGAGCGCGACGCCGTCGAGGCGCAGCTCGTCGAGGCCGGCCCCGACGTCGTTGGGCAGGGCGGAGCCGGGGTCGGCGTCCCAGCGCGGCGGACTCGGGGCCTCGGGCGTCTTGGGGGTGGGGGCCATCGCGGCCCAGATTACGATCGCCCCATGATCGAACCCGGCGAGACCGCACCCGACTTCACGCT
Source organism: Solirubrobacteraceae bacterium (assembly GCA_040005775.1). Taxonomy (GTDB): domain Bacteria; phylum Actinomycetota; class Thermoleophilia; order Solirubrobacterales; family Solirubrobacteraceae; genus JAOPZW01. The sequence goes on along the minus strand of JBDTYI010000100.1, from coordinate 1,960 downwards.
GGGAAGGATCGGATCGAAATTGGCAACTACGGCACGATGTCGAGAAACGCCGGCCGGCTCCGCTCACTAGGTGAAGGGCCACGACCGACGCGGCCCACGACACCAGGAGCCCACGATGCCCAAGTACCTGCTTCTCAAGCACTACCGGGGCGGCCCGGAGCGCCATCATCCGTTCCCGCCGATGGACCAGTGGGCGCCGGAGGACGTTGAGGCGCACATGGCCTTCCTCCGGAACGTCAGCAACGTGCTCGAGGAGCGCGGCGAGTACGTCGGCGCACAGGCGCTGACGCCGGTGCGCACCTGGGTCCGCTACGGCGGCCCCGACGCGGCGCCGGTCACCACCGACGGCCCGCACCCGGAGACCAGCGACCTGATCGCGGGCTGGTACATGATTGACGTGGACTCCCACGAGCGCGCGCTCGAGATCGCGGCCTACGTCTCCTCCGAGCCGGGCCCGGGCGGCGAGCCGCTCTACGAGTGGATCGACGTCCGGGAGATGATGTCCGGAGCGTCGTCGGAGGACTGATCGGCGTGGTCGACGAGCCGGTGCGGCGGCTGGACGAGGGCGCGCTGCGCGCCCTCGTCCCGCGGGTGCTCGCGGGCCTCGTCCGCAGGGGCGAGGACTTCGACGCCGCCGAGGACGCGCTCCAGGAAGCGCTGCTGGAGGCGCTCCGGATTTGGCCCGAGCACCCGCCGGGGGACCCGCGTGCGTGGCTGACCGCCGTCGCGACGCGGCGGCTCGTCGACGCCCGCCGCAGCGAGGTCGCCAGGCAGCGCCGCGAGGAGACGACGTACGCGGAGCCGCGGCCGGTCGTCACCCAGGAGGGCGACGACACCCTCTTCCTGCTGTTCTGCTGCTGCCATCCCGACCTCGCGCCCGCGTCCCAGGTGGCGCTCACCCTGCGCGCCGTCGGCGGCCTCACCACCCGGGAGATCGCCGACGCCTTCTACGTCCCGGAGGCGACGATGGCGCAGCGGATCAGCCGCGCCAAGCGCACCCTGCACGGGCGCCGCCTGGACCAGCCCGGCGACCTCGCCGTCGTGCTGCGCGTGCTCTACCTCGTCTACACGGCCGGCCACGCGGGCCGGGTGGACCTGGCCGGCGAGGCGATCCGGCTCGCCCGCCAGCTCACCCTCGCCACGGAGGAGCCCGAGGCGCGCGGGCTGCTCGCGCTGATGCTCCTCAACCATGCCCGGCTACCGGCGCGGCTCGACGCCGAGGGCCGGCTCGTCACGCTCGACCGGCAGGACCGCGGGCTGTGGGACACGCGCGACATCGTCGAGGGCGTGCGCGTCCTGCAGTCGGCGCTGGCCGCTGGGCGCCCCGGCCGCTATCAGGTCGAGGCCGCGATCGCCGCCCTGCACGACGACGCCGCGAGCGTCGAGGAGACCGACTGGCCGCAGATCCTTGCTTGGTACGACGATCTCCTCGCCCTCGCCGACGACCCCGTGTGCCAGGACCCCGCCGCGGTGCTCGGCCGCGCGGTCTCGGTCGGCCATGTCCTCGGCGCCGGCGCCGGGCTGCGCGAGACAGACCGGCTGCGCGAGGTGATCGGCGAGCGGCATCGGTGGCACGCCGTGCGCGGGCACCTGCACGAGCTCGACGGCGACCTGCTCGCCGCCGCCTCGGCGTACGCTGAGGCCGCCGGCCGCGCCACGAACGTCGCCGAGCGCGACCACATGGTCCGCCAGGCCGCCCGCGCGCGAGCCGCCGACCTGGCGTCGAGCAGATCACCCTCGCCGGGCTGTCGCCGCAGCCTTGGACGCGGTCGACCGGAGTGAGAGTGCGAGCCGGCACGGAGACGCTAGACGGTTGCAGGGCTCCCGATAGCCTGCCGACGATGCTCTCCCCAGGTGACCCTGCTCCAGCCTTCGAGCTGCCCGACCAAGACGGGAATCCCGTGCGCCTCTCCGACCTCCAGGGTCAGGCGGTCGTCCTCTACTTCTATCCCAAGGCCGA
>JBDTYI010000099.1:0-7754 GCA_040005775.1 Solirubrobacteraceae bacterium | reverse complement strand
GGTGGGTGTGCAGCTTCAGCCACGGGATCGCGCCGAGGTCGAGCGTGAAGCGCGTCGCGGTCTCGAACGTGCGGATGCCGCGCTCGCAGAGCACGACCGCCTCGTTGCCCTCCTTGAGCACGTAGTCGGCCGCCTGGAGCAGTTCGTCGAGGCTCGAGCTCAGGCCGCGCTTGAGCAGCGTCGGCTTGCCGAGCTTGCCGGCGACCTCGAGCAGCGCGTAGTTCTGCATGTTGCGCGCGCCGATCTGCACGACGTCGGCGTGCTCGGCGATGAGGTCGGCGTGCGAGGCGTCGAGGAGCTCGGTGACGACGGGCAGGCCGGTCTCGGCGCGTGCCTCCCCCAGGATCGCCAGGGCCTCGGCGCCCAGCCCCTTGAACGCGAACGGCGAGGTGCGGGGCTTGAACGCCCCGCCGCGAAGCATCGACGCGCCGGCCGCCTTCACGGCGCGGGCGACCTCGAGCGTCTGCTCGCGCGACTCGACGGTGCATGGGCCGGCGATCAGGCAGAACGTGTCGCCCCCGCCGACCTTGCGCCCGCCGATGTCGAACACGCTCGGGCCCTGGTGATAGAGCTCGGAGGAGGCGAGCTTGTAGGGCCGCGAGATCGGCACGACGCGGTCGACGCCGGCCATGCCCTCGACGCCGAGCTCGCGCACGCCCTCGGGGTCGCCGATCGCGCCGATCGCCGTGGTCAGCTCGCCGGGCATCACCACGACGTGCACGCCGGTGGTCTGGAGGCGCTCGCGCACGGCGGCGACTTCCGCCTCCGTCGCGTGCGGGGTCATCACGATCATCATGAGGCGGTCACAGTCCCAGGTCGCGGACGCCCAGCTCGTCGAAGCCGACGTGGTGGGCGAGCTCGTGGCGCACGGTCTTGACGACCTGCTCGCGCAGGAGGTCCGGAGCGTGGCCGAAATCGCGACGCAGGGTGTCGCGGAAGATCACGATGCGGTCGGGCACCTCGTCGCGCGTGGCGCCGTCGCCGATGTACAGGCCGTAGGCGCGGTGGCGGCGGCCGTGGTCGGACACGACGACGGCGACGTTGTGGTTCTCGACCAGCGTGCGCAGCAGGTCGGGCAGCTCGTCGAGCGCGTCGCGGACGAGCTCCTCGAAGTCGTCGTCGTCGAACGGGTCGAGGTCGAGGAAGTCGGTCTCTTCGGGTTCGTAGGCAACGCCGTCGCGGGCCATGCGCTCGGAGCGCTCGACGAGCTCGTCGAACTCCTCCTCGGACGCCGGCTCCTTCCAGTCGGCCAGGCGCAGGCCGATCGCCATCGCACCGCCGAACACCACCGCCGCCACGAACGCCCCGACGGCGAGCGTCTCGATGAGCTTGACCATCGGGTCCGAGCTCAGCCCGCCCAGCACGACGACGGCCGTAAGCCCTGCGCACAGGGCGACGAACGCCGCCGGGAGGATCCGCCGCAAGCCGTCCATGACTAGCGCATCGCGCGCGCGATGACCATGCGCTGGATCTCGTTCGTTCCTTCGTAGATCTGGGTGATCTTCGCGTCGCGCATCATGCGCTCGACGGGGTACTCGGTGACGTAGCCGTAGCCGCCGAGCACCTGGATCGCCTCGATCGTGACCCACATCGCGGTGTCGGACGCGAAGAGCTTGGCCATCGACGTGTACTTGCCCAGGTCGGGCTCGCGCCGATCGGCCATCGAGCAGGCCTTGTAGAGCAGCTCGCGCGCCGCGGCCGTGCGGGTCTCCATGTCGGCAAGCTTGAACGCGATCGCCTGGAACTCGTTGATCGGCTTGCCGAAGGTGATGCGTTCCTTGGCGTACTGGTTGGCGTAATCGGTCGCGCCCTGCGCGATCCCGACGGCCTGCGCGGCGGCGCCCAGGCGCGTGTACTGCAGGGTGCCGAGCGCGACGCCGAGGCCCTTGCCCTCCGTGCCGATCAGGTTCTCGGCGGGAACGCGGACGTCCTCGAACACCGGCGAGCCGGTGGGCGAGCCCTTGATGCCGAGCTTGTGCTCGAGCTTGGGGACGCTGACGCCGTCGCGGTCGGACTCGACGACGAATGCGCTCAGGCGGCGATTCTCGCGGTCGGTCATGGCGAAGACGATGTAGTAGTCGGCGATCGACGCGTTGGAGATCCAGTTCTTCGCGCCGTTGATGATCCATTCGTCGCCGTCCTTTACGGCAGTCGTGCGCAGCGAGGCGGGGTCGGAGCCCGCCTCGGGCTCGGACAGCGCGAACGCGGGCGACCACTCGCCGGTCGCGCACCGCGGCAGGATCCGGTCCTTCAGCTCGTCGGAGCCGAAGAGCGTGATCGGCAGCGTGCCGAGCTCCTGGATCATCAGGATCAGCGCGCTGGAGGCGCACGCCTTGGCGATCTCCTCGACGGCGATCTGCAGCATCAGCGTTCCGGTGCCGGTGCCGCCGTACTCCTCGCCGAAGGGGAGGCCGAGGATGTCCTGCTCGCCCAGCAGCTTGCGGATGTCCCACGGGTACTCGCCCTTGGCGTCGATCTCGGCCGCGCGCGGGCGGATCTCGCCGTCGACGATCTGTCGGATCGTGTCGCGGAAGTCCCTGTGCTCCTGCGGAAGGTCGTAGAGATCCGTGGTGGTCACGCTCATGCACCGCATCGTAGAGCCGTCCAACGGGGTGTATCCGTCCGCCCTGCAGGGGAAGCTCCGCGCATGACCGTTGGCGGATCCATCTTCCTCATTGCCGTGGGCGCGATCCTGCGCTACGCGATCACCGACTCGATCTCCGGGATCGACCTTCAGGTGATCGGCCTGATCCTTATGATCGCCGGCGTCGTCGGCCTGCTCGTCGGGCTGTTCATGTACGCCAACTCGACGCGCCGCGGTGGCGTCGTCGAGCGCGAGCGGTACGTGGACGACCCGCGCGACCCCCGCCTATAGGGCACACGGTCGTCTAGCCTCCGCGGCGATGGTCGCGGAGGTTCGCCACGCACGCGAGGACGAGACGGGGCGGGTCGCCGACCTCCTGTCGCGCGCGGCCTTCGGCCCGACGGTCTCGCGTCTGGTTGCCTTTCCGCGCACCAGCCCGCAGGGTGACGTGCTCGTCGCCGATCATCGCGGCGAGCCGCAGGGCGCCGTGTGCTGCGTCTCCTTCGGCGCGACCGGCTGGATCGGCGCGCTCGGCGTCGCCCCCGAGGCGCGCCGCCAGGGCCTCGGACGGGCGCTCACCGAAGCGGCGATCGCGCGGCTCCGCGATCGTGGCGCAGCGACGATCCTGCTCTTCGCCACCGATATGGGGCGCCCGCTCTACGAGCACCTGGGCTTCGCCACCGACGGCTCGGCCACCGCGTGGCGCGGGATCGCCGGCGTGCCGGTCACCGGCGGCGAGGTGCGCCGCCTGCACGAGGACGACCGCGCCGCCGTCGCCCGACTGGACCGTGACGCGACGGGCGAGCAGCGCGAGCCCATGCTCGACACGCTCCACCCGCTGACCGGCCTCGCCGTCGACCGCGGCGGCGCGCTCGCCGGCTGGGCCGCGCGTGCCCCCTACGGCGCGGGGATCGCGATCTGCGCCGACGGCGACGCCGCGGGCGTCGCGCTGCTGGCGGCCGCCGCGAACGGCGCGGAGGCCGCGACGCTCGTCGTGCCCGACGCGAACCCGGGCGCCGCGGCCGCGCTGCGCCGCTGGGGCTTCCGCGCTTCGAGCGCCGGCGACCGCATGCGCCTCGGCCCGCCGGTCGCCTGGCGTCCGGAGCGCCAGTTCGGGCTGTTCAACCTCTTCTGGGGATGACGAACCACTCGCCTAGCGGCTCGGGTTCGTTTTGCGGGTATTCGACGAACCACTCGCCTAGCGGCTCGGGTTCGTTTTGCGGGTATTCGCTTGCGCTCATACGCCGCGGCCCCCGGCGGGCCGAGTGCGGCTAGACCACAGGGGTGGAGCCGTCGGGCTCCTGCGAGCCGTTGCCGCCGGGCTCGTCGGGCAGCCGGTACCACTCGCGGATGTGACCGTCGGCCACGCGGATCGCGGAGCGCGCCTTCGCCCCCGCGGCGGCGCTGCAGTCCCCGCCCCGGCGCTCGACGAGCCTGAAGGTCACGATGGTGAAGACGCCGGCGCTGCCGAGCTTGATCGGCACCGCGCCGCACGGAAGGGCCTGGTTGACCGCGATGCGCTCGGCCGGGATGTCGATCGTCAGCACCGGCGTGGCGTTCTGGAACTTGCTCGGCAGCGAGAAGTAGCGGGCGGCCTTCTCCACCTGGCCGCGGCGCAGGGTCCGCGCCCAGGCCCTGATCACCCGCGCCGATTCCGCGTCGGCCTTGCCGGTGGCCTGCTGGGGCACGTTGGCCGGCGGGTCGAGCGGGTTGGGCGCCGCCTTGGGCTGCGTCGAGGCGGGCGGCGTCTTCGCGGTCGTCCCGGCGGACTTGCCGCTCCCGCCGCCGCAGCCGGCGATGACCAGCATCGCAGCGAGCAGGGCGCAGTGGCGGGCGCGGACCATGGCCCGATCATGGCAGCGGGCGCGGCTCCCGGCGACGGACGCCGATAGGCTGGCGCGGATGAGCTGGCAGCCCGAGCTCGACGAGCTGCGCCGCCGTGAGGCGCTGGCGCGCGAGATGGGCGGCGAGGAGCGGGTCGCGCGCCAGCACGCCCAGGGCAAGCTCACCGCGCGCGAGCGCATCGACCGGCTGCTCGACGACGGCACCTTCCACGAGACCGGCGGCCTGGCCGGCGCCGGCGTCTACGGCGACGACGGCAGGCTGGAGGGATTCACGCCCGCGAACATGGTCGTCGGCCAGGGCCGGGTGCAGGATCGGCGCGTGGTGCTGCAGGCCGACGACTTCACGATCCGCGGTGGCGCTGCGGACGCCGCCATCTGGGAGAAGATGGTCTGGGCCGAGCAGGCCGCCCACGAGCTGCGCCAGCCGCTCGTGCGCCTGGTCGACGGCACCGGCGGCGGGGGCAGCGTGAAGACGCTCGAGACCATGGGCTTCTCCTACGTCCCGCCGCTGCCGGGCTTCGAGCTGGTGATCGAGAACCTCTCGCGCGTCCCGGTGGTCGCGGCCGCGCTCGGGCCGTGCGCCGGCCTCGGCGCGGCGCGCGTCGCCCTCAGCCACTTCAGCGTGATCGTGCGCGGCTCGGCGCAGCTGTTCGTCGCCGGGCCGCCGGTCGTGGCGGCGGCGATGGGCGAGTCGCCCGACAAGGAGCAGCTCGGCGGCGCCCGCGCCCAGACGCGCGCCGGCGCGGTCGACAACGAGGCCGCTGACGAGGAGGACGCGCTCGCCCAGCTGCGGCGCTACCTGTCCTACCTGCCTCCCAGCGCTTGGGAGGCGCCCCCGCTCGCCGCCTCGGCCGACGACGCCGGCCGCCGCGAGGAGGAGCTGCTGTCGATCGTCCCGCGCGCGGCGCGCCAGAGCTACAAGATGCGCCGCATCCTCGAGCTCGTGGCCGACCGTGGCTCCCTGTTCGAGGTGGGCGCCCGCTACGGGCGCCCGACCATCACCGCCCTGGCCCGCCTCGACGGCCGCCCGGTCGGCGTCATCGCCTCCGACCCCACCCACTACGGCGGCGGCCTGACCGCCGACGCGTCAGACAAGCTCACGCGGTTCGCCGACACGTGCGACGCCTTCCGCCTGCCCGTCGTGAACTTCGTCGACGTGCCCGGCTTCGTGATCGGCACCGAGGCCGAGCGCGCGGGAACGATGCGCCGCGGCGCCCGCGCACTGGCCGCCGTGCACCAGGCGCGCACGCCGTGGGCGTCGGTGCTCGTGCGCAAGGTCTTCGGCGTCGCGGGCGCGGGGCACGGCGACGGCTCGCGGCTGAACCTGCGCTTCGCCTGGCCCAGCGGCGACTGGGGCTCGCTGCCGATCCAGGGCGGCATCGAGGCCGCCTACCGCCGTGAGCTGGAGGGCAGCGAGGATCCGATCGCGCTACGCGCCGAGATCGAGGAGCGCCTGAACCGGGTGCGTTCACCGTTCCGAACCGCCGAGCGCTTCAGCGTGGAGGAGATCATCGACCCGCGCGATACGCGGCCGATCCTCTGCGACTGGGCGCAGCGGGCGCACGAGCTGGTCGCGCTCGACGCCCACCACGGGCCGGTCGCCCGCGGCACGCGGCCCTGACCATCCGGCGCAGGACTGCCGGCCCGTTGCGCCGAGACGGTGATTGCGGGCCGCGGTGAGCAGCCCGTAGCGTGCGCCTCATGGACACACGCCTCTGGCACCCGTTTGCGAACATGCACGCCGTCCGCGGCGCGGAGATCGTCATCGACCGCGCGGAGGGCGTCCACGTCTGGGACAACGAGGGCAACGCCTACCTCGACGGCACGGCGAGCCTGTGGTGCGTCAACGTCGGCCACGGGCGCGCGGAGATCGCCGACGCGGTCCGCGCTCAGATGGACCGGCTGGCGACCTACCAGTGCTTCGGCGCGTTCGCCAACCAGCCGGCGCTCGACCTCGCCGAGCGCCTCGCGGGCCTCGCGCCGGTCGACGACGCGCGGATCTTCCTGGGCTCCGGCGGCGGCGACGCGATCGACACCGCGGCCAAGCTCGCCCGGCGCTACTTCGCCGCGACCGGCGCACCCGAGCGCGTGCACCTGATCGCGCGCACGCAGGGCTACCACGGCACCCACGGCGTCGGCACGTCGATCGGCGGCATCCCCGCCAACCGCCAGGACGTGGGGCCGCTGGATCCCAACGCATCGCTCGTCCAGCACGACTCCCTCGAGGCGCTCGAGAACGAGATCGCGTGCGTCGGCGCCGACCGTGTCGCGGCGGTGTTCGTCGAGCCGGTCATCGGGGCCGGCGGCGTGCACCAGCCCCTGCCCGGCTACGTCGAGGGCGTCGCCGAGCTGTGCGCGCGCACCGGCGTGCTCTTCGTCGTCGACGCCGTCATCGGCGCGTTCGGCCGCCTGGGCACCTGGTTCGGCGCCGAGCGCTTCGGGGTGCGTCCGGACATGATCACGTTCGCCAAGGGCGTCACCAGCGGCTACCTGCCCCTGGGCGGCGTCGTCGTCGGCGGCCGCATCGCGGAGCCCTTCTGGGAGCACGACACGTGGTTCCGCCACGGGCCGACCTACTCCGGGCACCCCACGGTCGCCGCGGCGGCGATGGCCAACCTCGACATCATCGAGCGCGAGGGCCTGCTGGACCGCGGCCTCGAGCTCGAGGGCGAGATCGAGAGTGCGCTGCGCACCCTCGAGGGCGCCCCGCTCGTGGGCGAGGTCCGCGCGGGGATCGGCGCGCTCGGCGCGGTGGCCTTCGCGGCCGACGCGCTCGCCGAGGCGCCCGACCTGCCCTACCGCCTGTTCGGCGCGTGCCGCGAGCGCGGGCTGTTCATCCGCCCGATGGGCGACGGCGTCGCGTTCTCACCGCCGCTGGTCATCACGCGCGATCAGGTCGACGGCGCTGCGGAGACCCTCGGCGATGCGCTGCAGGCCGTCGCCGGGGACGTCCGCGCGACCGTTCACTAGCCTCGAGGGGATGAGTCTTCCCGAGGGCGAGATCGAGGTCAGCCCCGAGCAGGCGCAGGCCGCCGTCGGGAGCGGCGGCGCGCAGCTCGTCGATGTGCGCGAGGACTACGAGTACGCGGCCGGGCACATCGAGGCCGCGCGCCACGTCGAGCTCCAGGCGCTGCCGGCGCAGGCCGACACGCTGGATCGCGACCGCCCCGTCATCTTCCAGTGTCGCTCTGGCGCGCGGTCACTCATGGCCGCCCAGGCGTTCCGCCAGGCGGGCTTCGAGGCCTACTCGATGGCGGGCGGTCTGACGCGGTGGGCCGGCGAGGGGCGCCCGATGCGCCCCGACGGCGCCACCGTCGCCGACCACT
>JBDTYI010000098.1:0-2680 GCA_040005775.1 Solirubrobacteraceae bacterium | reverse complement strand
AGACCGACGCGCCGATCAACCCCGGCAACTCCGGCGGCCCGCTCATCGACGGCGCGGGCCGCGTGATCGGCATCAACTCGCAGATCGAGACCGGCGGGAGCGGCAGCTCGGGCGGCAACATCGGCATCGGCTTCGCCGTCCCGATCGACACCGCCAAGCAGATCATCCCTCAGCTCCAGAAGTCCGGCCGCGTGGACCGCGGGTTCCTCGGCGTAAGCACGCTGACGATCGACAAGTCCCTGAAGGGCCTCAACCTGCCGGTTGGCCATGGGGCGCTGGTGCAGTCGGTCACGCCGGCCAGTCCGGCGCAGAAGGCCGGGATCCGCGCGGGCAACATCGCCGCGTCGCTCAACGGCGCGCCGATCCAGCTCGGGGGCGACGTGATCACGCGTATCGCCGGCAACGAGGTGCGCACCGACCAGGACGTGCTCAACGCCGTCGCCGGGCGCCAGGCGGGCGACCGGGTGAAGGTGTCGCTGCTGCGCGGCCGGCGCACAACCGAGGTCACGGTGACGCTGGGCGAGCGCCCGGCGACCGGCACGCCGTAGCGGAGTAAGTGCGCCCCCACCCACCCTCGTACGATGCGAGGGGCATGTCCCCCGTCCCACGCATAAAGGTCTGCGGCGTCACGTCGCTTCACGACGCCACGATGGCCGCAGACCTCGGCGCCTGGGCGGTCGGGTGCAATCTGTGGGCGCGGTCGCCGCGGGCGTGCGATCCGGCCGAGGCGGCGCGCATCGTCGCCGGCCTGCGCCGCCGCGTGGAGGTGGTCGGCGTGTTCGTCAACGCGCACCTCGACGAGGTCGCGGGGATGGTCGACGGGGTCGGCTTCAGCATCGTGCAGCTCCACGGCGACGAGGGCCCGGCGTACTGCTCGGAGATCGCGCGGCGCACCGGGGCGAAGGTGATCAAGGCCGCGCCGATCCACCTGCGCTCGGACATCGTCGCCATGGAGGCCTTCCACACCGACTTCCACCTGCTTGACGCCTACGTCGAGGGCCAGCGCGGCGGCACGGGAACGACGTTCGACTGGCGGCTGGTCAACGAGCGGCGCACGCGCACGCCGATGATCCTCGCCGGCGGCCTGAGCCCCGACAACGTCGGCCCGGCCATCGCGGCCACTGAGCCCTTCGCCGTCGACAGCGCGAGCGGAACCGAGGCCTCGCCCGGCGTCAAGGACCCCGACCGCATGGCCGCCTTCTTCGACGCCGTCCACGCCACGGCACCGCCCGAGCCCGAGCCCGAGCCCGACGCCGCGGACGCGACCGAGGAGGTGCCGTCGTCGTGAGCGCCCCCGGGTTCGCGAAGCGACCTCGCAAGGACGAGCTTGCTCGTCCCGTGGAGCATCGCTTCGGCCCCTACGGCGGCCAGTACGTCCCCGAGACGCTGATGCCCGCGCTGGCCGAGCTCGAGGCCGCCTGGCTCGAGGCGAGGGCCGACCCCGCGTTCGGGCAAGAGCTCGACGGGCTGTTGCGCGACTACGTCGGGCGCCCGTCGCCGCTGTACCTCGCCACCCGGCTCAGCGAGGTGGCGGGGCGCAGGATCTACCTCAAGCGCGAGGACCTCAACCACACCGGTGCGCACAAGATCAACAACGCGCTCGGGCAGGCACTGCTGGCCAAGCGGATGGGCAAGCCGCGGATCATCGCCGAGACCGGCGCCGGTCAGCACGGCGTGGCCAGCGCGACCGCCTGCGCGCTGCTCGGCCTGGAGTGCGTGGTGTTCATGGGCACCGTGGACATCCGCCGCCAGGAGCCCAACGTCAAGCGCATGGAGCTTCTCGGGGCCAGGGTCGAACCGGTCGAGGCCGGCGCGCGCACGCTCAAGGAGGCCGTGTCGGAGGCGATTCGCGACTGGGTGACCAACGTCGCCGACAGCCACTACATCATCGGCTCGTGTGTCGGCCCGGCGCCATTTCCGGCGATCGTCCGCGACCTGCAGCGCGTCATCGGCGACGAGTCGCGAGCCCAGCTGCTCGAGCGCGAGGGCCGGCTGCCCGACCGCGTCATCGCCTGCGTCGGCGGCGGCTCGAACGCGATCGGCATGTTCGTGCCCTTCGTGGGCGACGCCGACGTCGAGCTCGTCGGCGTCGAGGCGGCGGGGGAGAGCCTCGAGTCCGGGCGCCACGGCGCCCCGCTGACCGTCAACGGCCCATCCGGGGTGCTGCACGGGGCGCTGTCCTCGGTGCTCCAGGACGAGATGGGCCAGATCCTCGAGGCGCACTCGATCTCGGCGGGCCTTGACTATCCGGGGTCGGGGCCCGAGCACGCCTACCTGCGCGACACCGGCCGGGCGCGCTACCTCGCCGTCAGCGACGACGAGGCCGTGGCCGCCTTCCGGCGCGTCGCGCAGCTCGAGGGCATCATCCCGGCACTCGAGACGTCCCACGCGCTGCACTTCGCGCTTCAGCCGGCGGACTCCGAGCTCGACGTCGTCTGCCTGAGTGGCCGCGGCGACAAGGACCTGGCCGAGGTCCTGGCCCGGCCGTGACCGGGTCCGACGGCGTCATCGCCGCCGCCTTCCGCGGTTCGGGCAAGCGCGCGGCGCTCCAGCCCTACGTGATGGGCGGCTTCCCCGACCTCGACGCCTCGCGGCGTGTCGGCGAGGCGTGCATCGACGCGGGCGCCGACATGATCGAGCTCGGCGTGCCGTTCTCCGACCCGCTGGCCGACGGGCCCGT
>JBDTYI010000097.1:0-1757 GCA_040005775.1 Solirubrobacteraceae bacterium | reverse complement strand
GCGACGACGGCTGGTTCTTCGACACCGAGCTGCTCGTGCTGGCCCAGCGCCGCGGGATGCGCATCCACGAGGTGCCTGTCGACTGGGTCGACGATCCGGACTCGCGCGTCGCGATCCTCGCGACCGCGATGACCGATCTGCGCGGCGTCGGGCGGATGCTCGCCGCCAGCCGGCCCGCGCGGTTCGCCGCCATCGGCGTGGCCTCCACGCTCGCCTACGCGCTGCTCTACCTGCTGCTGCGCGGCCCGCTGGGCGCGGGCGGCGCGAACGCGACGGCACTGGCCATCACGGCCGTCGGAAACGCCGCGGCCAACCGCCGCTTCACGTTCGGCGTGTGCGGTCGCGCCGGCCTGCTGCGCCAGCACGCGCTCGGCGCCGTCATCTACGCGATCACGCTCGGGCTGACCAGCGGCACGCTGGCCGTCATGCACAGGCTCGGCGCCCACCCGTCGCGCACCGTCGAGGTCGCCGTGCTGATGATGGCCGGCGCCGTCGCGACGGTCACGCGCTACGTCGCGCTTCGCACGTGGGTGTTCGCGGTGCGCCGCCGGCGCCCGCAGGCGCTGGCGCAGAACGCCGAAGCGCCCGCGACACGGGCGCTCTGAGCGCCCGGGCGGCATGGAAGCGCCGAACGTCGGTTTGGTGCCCACACAGGGGCACCTAACCGACGTTGGGCGATGCGGCTAGCGGTGGCGCGGGCCGTGGTGGCCCGGGCCGCCGTGGCCGCCGAACGGGCCGTCGGCGAAGGCGCTCTTTACCTTGGCGACGTCGATGTTGAGCTTGTCGGCGAGCTTCTGAGCGAACGCGTCGCGCTCGGCCGTCTCTGTCGCCTCGTGGTCGGCGCGCAGCTTGGTGAACGCGGCCGTGACGTCGGCGGTGCTCACGTTCAGCTCCTTGGCGAGGGCCGCGGCGAAGGTGGCGTCGTCCCCCTTGGCGCGGTCGCGCGGACCGCCGTGGCGGTCAGGGCGCACCTTGGCCAGCGCTGCGGTGACCTGGGCCTTGTCGACCTTCAGCGCGTCGGCGAGCTTCTGGACCATCGCGTCGCGCTCGTCGGCGTGGTCGCCCATGTCAGGGCGCAGCGACTGCAGCGCCGACTTCAGCGCGGCGGGCTCGACGCCGAGCTCGGTCGCGAGCGCGGAGAGGTCGGGGCCGCGGCCGATGTGCCGGCCGTCGCGCGGGGCGCCCGGGCCGGGGCCGTAGCCCGCCGGCCCGTAGCCGGCTGCGGCGGAGCCGGACGCGCCGGCGGTGCCGCTGGAGTTGGTCTGACTGCCGACGGCGTAGGCCGCGAACGCCGCGGTGGCAGCGGTGGCGACGACGGCAGCGGTCTTTGGAAGGCGATGGGACATGTGGGCAAGAGTGCCCCTACAACCTGAGAATCCGCCGAGAGCGCTCTCAGGCTTGCGCCCAATAGAGTCCCGCCCGATGCCCGAAGACACCATCACCGCCAACGGAATCGAGCTCTGTTACGAGGAGTTCGGAGACCCGTCGGACCCCGCCGTCCTGCTCGTCATGGGCCTGGCGACGCAGATGCTCGCCTGGCACGAGGACTTCTGCGCCGAGCTCGCCGGGCGCGGCTTCCGCGTGATCCGCTACGACAACCGCGACGTCGGGCGCTCGCAGCACATGACCGGCGCGCCCCCGACGCTGCGCCAGCTCGCCGTGCGCTCGAAGAAGGCCGCGCACTACACGCTCGACGACATGGCCGCCGACGGCGTCGGCCTGCTCGACGCCCTGGGCATCGACCGCGCGCACATCGT
>JBDTYI010000096.1:0-8527 GCA_040005775.1 Solirubrobacteraceae bacterium | reverse complement strand
GGGCGTGGCGCAGCCTGGTAGCGCGCGCCGTTCGGGTCGGCGAGGTCCCCGGTTCGAATCCGGGCGCCCCGATTGCAGTTCTTCCGTGGGTGGGGTCAGATAGCGTCGGCGCGGTGAGGCGCGCGACGCGGTCCCTCATCCCCGAGGTCCTGCGGGTCGAGCCGCAGTTCCGCCTGCTGTTCGGCGGCCAGGTGCTGTCGATCGTCGGGGACCGGGTCATGCTCGTCGCACTGCCGTTCGCGGTCCTCGAGGCCGGCGGCGGGCTGGGGGCGGTCGGGCTGGTGGTCGCCGCGCAGTTGGTCCCGTTCCTGGTCCTCGCGCTCGTGGGCGGGGTGCTGTCGGATCGGGGCGACCGGCGCCGCGTGCTGATCGGGTCCGACCTCGCGCGGCTCGTCGTCCAGGCGACGGGCGGGGTGTTGCTCGTGACCGACGCGGCGACGCCGGTGCGCTTGGGCGTCCTGGCGGCGCTGTACGGCAGCGCGGAGGCGTTCTTTCAGCCGGCGTTCACCGGGCTGCTGCCCCAGACGGTGTCGCACCCCGGCCAGCTGCAGCCCGCCAACGCGTTGCGCGGACTGAGCTTCTCGGTGGCCAGCATCGCCGGACCGGCGCTGGCGGGCGTGCTCATCGCCGCTTCCGGGGCGGGAACGGCGATGCTCTTCGACGCCGCGTCGTTCGCGGTCAGCGTGGTGTTCCTGTCGCGCTTGGCGCCGATCGTCGCCGGCGTGTCGGTCGAGGAGGCGCCGCCGCCGTTGATGGAGTCGCTGCGGGGCGGCTGGCGCGAGATCCGCACCCGCCGCTGGATCATGGCCGGGCTCGGGGCCATGGCCTGCTACCACGCGATCGTGCTGCCGGCGGTGTACGTGCTCGGCCCGGTCACGGTCTCGCGGGACCTGGGCGGGCCGGGGGCGTGGGCGGTCGTCGTCGTGGCGTTTGGGGTCGGCGCGGTGCTCGGCGACCTGCTGCTGCTGCGCATACGCCCGCGGCTCGCGCTGCGCGCCGCGGCGATCGGTCTTGTGGTGGCCTCGCTGCAGGCTGCGGTCTACGGGTCGGGCGCGACGCTCGCGCTCATGTGCGCCCTCCAGCTGGTGGCGGGGGTCGGCGTGACGATCTTCTTCACGCTGTGGGAAGTGTCGCTGCAGGAGCACGTGCCCGGCGCGGCGCTGTCGCGCGTGAGCTCGTTCGACTACGTCGCCGCCGCCGGGCTGATGCCGCTGGGCACCGCACTGGCCGGCCCGATCGCCGCAGCGGTCGGCGCCCAGGAGACGCTGCTGGTCATGAGCGCCGCCGGCGTCGCGTGCGCGCTGGCGTTCCTGTCGGTGCCCGAGGTCCGCTCGCTGCCGCGGGGGCCCGGCGCTTCAGGGCAGGATCAGGTGGCTGTCTCCGAACTCGTGCCATAGGTAGCCGTGGGCGAGTGCGGCGTCGTAGCTGCGGCGCAGGAGCTCGGGTCCCGCGATCGCCTCGAGCATCCGGAGGTGCGACGCCTCGGGCTCGTGCCAGCCGGTGACGATGCCGTCGACGACCCGCACTCCGCGGTCGGGGCCGATCACCAGCGGGGTCCATCCGCGGGCCGGGACGGCGGTGCCGTCGTCGCCCGCCGCGCTCTCCAGCGCGCGGACGACGGTGGTGCCCACGGCGACGATGCGACCGCCGGCGGCGCGCGCCTCGTTCACGGCGCGGGCGGTGTGGGCGGAGACCTCGAACTCCTCCGGGTAGGGGGGCTCGTGGCGCTCGGGGGACGAGACGCCGGTGTGCAGGGTGACCGGGACGATGCCTACGCCGCCCGCGATCAGGCGCGTCACGAGCTCGGTCGTGAACGGGCGGCCCGCGCTGGGCATCTCCGCTGAGCCGGGCTCGAGGCCGAAGACCGTCTGGTAGTCGGCCAGCGGCCAGGGGCGGGGGACGTAGCCGTAGCGGATCGGGCGCCCGTGGCGCTCGAGGTGGGTGGGCAGCGAGCCGCCCGCGTCGACCTGCGCCAGCCACAGGCGGGCGCCTCCGGCGTAGGGAGCCGCGAGGGTCGCGATCGCCCCGCCGTCGAGCACGAGGCGCTCCCCGGCGCGTCCGCCCCGCAGAGGCGTGGCGCCCCCGGCGTGGCGCAGCTCGAGCACCCACCAGTCGTCGCCCGGTGCGTGCGGGGCGCGCGTGGCGACGTGGACGGTGACCCGCGTCCCGTCCGCGCGCTGCGCGTCGATCGCGGCCGCGAGCGTCGCGGAGACGTTCACGACGACGAGGTCGCCGGGGGACAGCAGCGACCCCAGGTCGCCGAAGCGGGCATGCTCGATCGTCTCCGCCGCGCGCGCAGCGACCAGTAGGCGCACGCCGTCCCGCCGCAGCCCACGGGCCTCGGGTGGCTCGCGGGCTTGCAGCCTCGCCGGGAGCGAGAAGGCCGCGGCGACAGCCGTCATGCCGCCGCCGCGAGATCGTGGGCACGGTGGCGCCCGCTGGGGACGTCGCCCTCGATCAGCGCGAGCAGGCCGGGCACGCTGTTCTCGGGCGGCGGGCGGTCGGAGATGTCCTCACCGGGGAACGCCGCCTGGTGCATCGCGGTGTTCATGTCGCCCGGGTCGACGGCGTGGATCCGCAGCTCGGGGTGTTCGACGGCGAGCACGGCGGTCAGCTGCTCGAGCGCGGCCTTCGAGGCGCCGTAGCCGCCCCAGCCGCCGTAGGCTTCGACGCCGGCGTCGGAGGTGACGTTGACGATCGTGGCGCCGGCGGGCATCCGCCCGAGCGCGAGCTGGGCCAGCGCGAGCGGAGCGAGCACGTTCACGCCGAGGATGCGCGCGAAGTCGTCGAGCGCGAGGTCCTCGACCGCCGGCTGGGGGCTCGGGCCGAGGTGGCTGGCGTTGTTGACGAGCAGGTCGATGCGGTCGCCCCCGGCCTCGACCAGCTCGGTGCGGTGGGCGGGATCGGTGACGTCGCCGGGGATCGCGATGACCTCGCTCAGGGCGCTGAGCTCGGTCGCGGCGCGCTGGAGGGCGCCCGGTCCGCGAGCGTCGATGATCAGGCGCCAGCCGGCGGCGGCCAGAGCGCGGGCGAGCGCGAGGCCGAGGCCGCGGGAGGCGCCGGTGATGATGGCGATGGGCATGGACCCGACGCTAGGTGCAGCGTGGTCCCGCCCACCAGGCGCAATTGGTCTTAAGACCCGTCGGGAACGAGGCCGGTGCGCACGGCCAGCAGGGCGGCCTGCGTACGGTCGGCGACCCCGAGCTTGGCCAGCACGCGGCCGACGTGAGCCTTGACCGTCTTCTCCGAGATGCCGAGCTCGCGGGCGATGACCTTGTTGGCCCGGCCGCGCACGATGAGCGCGAGGACCTCGGTCTCGCGAGCGGTCAGGTCTGTGACCGGCCCGCCCCCGCGCGCCATCGCGTCGAGCAGCCGGGCAGCGACGCCGGGGTCGAGCAGCGCCTCGCCGTCGTGGGCGGCGCGGATCGCGCGGGCGAGCTCCTGCGGCGCGACGTCCTTGAGCAGGTAGCCGGCGGCGCCCGCCTGCAGGGCCGGCAGCAGGCGGCCCTCGTCGACGAAGCTCGTCAGTACGATCACGCGCGCGGGCGACCCGCGGCGGCGCAGCTCGCGCATGGCGCCGGCGCCGTCGAGGCGCGGCATCGCGAGGTCCATGAGCACGACGTCGGGCACAAGGCGCTCGGCCTCGGCGACGGCCGCCTCCCCATCGGGCGCCTCGCCGACGACGTCGATGCCGTCCTGGAGCTGGAGGAACGTCCGCAGCCCCTCGCGCACGACGGCGTGGTCGTCGGCGATCAGCACGCGGATCGGGTCAGGCACGCGGCGCCTGCAGCCGGACGGTCGCGCCCCCGCCGGGGGTGGGGTCGATGCGCAGCTGCCCACCGATGCGCCGCGCGCGCTCCTCCATCGAGGTGAGGCCGAGGTGGCGCGAGCGCAGCTCGGCGTCGTCGGGGTCGAAGCCGATCCCGTCGTCGGCGACCTCGAGCACGAGCGCTGCGCCGTCGGTGCGGACCGAGACCCGCACGCGCCGCGCGTCGGCGTGGCGCAGGGCGTTGTGCAGCGCCTCTTGGGCCACCCGCAGGATCTCGCGGTCGCGCTCGGCGCCCGCCGTCACGCCGGCGTCGAGGTCGAGGTCGATGTGCGCGTCGTGCAGTCGCCGGACGAGCTCGACGTGCTTGGTGAGCGTGCCGCACAGGCCGTCGCGGTCGAGGTCGGGCGGGCGCAGCTCCAGCACGAGCGAGCGGAGCTCGTCGAGGGCCTCGCGCGAGAGCGACTGCAGGCGCTGGAGCTGCCCGCGTGTCGCCTCGGGGTCGCGGTCGAGCGTCGTCGCCGCGGCCTCCGCGCCGAGCACGAGCGCGAACAGCTTCTGGCTGACGACGTCGTGCAGCTCGAGCGCGAGCCGGTTGCGTTCGCTGAGCACCGACAGCTCGCGGCTGTGCTCGTACAGGCGCGCGTTGGTGATCGCGATCGCGGCGTGCGCGGCGAGCAGCTCGATGATCTCCTGGTCCGTGTCGCTGAAGCGCTCGGCGCCCTGCTTCTCGGTGAGGTAGAAGGCGCCGATCACTTCGCCCTCGGCGACGATCGGGACGCCGAGAAACGATCGCATGTCGGGGTGCTCGCTCGGCCACCAGCCTTTGAAGCGCGGGTGGGTGTGGATGTCGTCGGTGCGATACGGACCCGGGGCGACGAGGATCGCGCCGAGCATGCCGTGCGTGCGCGGCAGGGGACCCATCGCGGCGATCAGCTCGTCGCTCATGCCGGCGACGAGGAAGCGGGAGAAGCCACCGGCGCCGTCAGGGATGCCGAGCGCCGCGTAGCGCGCGCCGCCCAGGACGCGCGCTTCGTCGACCAGCCCCTGGAGCACGTCCTCGACCGACAGCCGCGAGGCGACGGCCAGCACGGCGTCGCTCACGGCGCGCAGCGCGGAAGTCGACGGCTCGGGCATCGCCGCGAGCATAGAACCGCCGGTCCCAGCGCACTCTGCGCACGGGCTCAGGAACCGCCCAGGCCCGGGCTGCAGGCTGGCCCGATGTCCACGACACCCCTCGTCTCGCCGCCGCGCGGCCGCACCGCCCCGGCCGCCGCGCGCCTCGGCGAGCGCGTCGCCACGCCGCGGCCCGAGCTCCTCGTCCTGATGGCGCTCGCCGCCGCGCTGAACCTCTGGGCGCTGAGCACGAACGGCATGGCGAACGACTACTACGCGGCGGCGGTGCGCTCGATGAGCACCAGCTGGCACGCCTTCCTCTACGGCTCCTTCGACGTGAGCGGCGTGCAGACCGTCGACAAGCCGCCGCTGGCGCTGTGGGTGCAGGCGCTCTCGGTGCGCGTCTTCGGCTTCCACTCGCTGGCGATCCTCGTGCCCCAGGCGCTCATGGGGATGGGCGCCGTGGCCCTCGTGTACGACCTCGTCCGCCGGCCCTTCGGCCGCGCGGCCGGTTTCGCCGGCGGCCTCGCCCTAGCGTTGACGCCGATCACGGTCGCTGTCGCGCGCCACAACAACCCCGACGCGCTGCTGGTCCTGTGCGCCACGGCTGCGCTGTGGTTCCTGGTGCGCGGGCTCCAGGACGGGCGCACGAAGTGGCTCGTCTGGTGCGGCATGATGATCGGCCTGGGCTTCGAGACGAAGATGGCCGCGGCGCTCATCGTCGTTCCGGGGCTCGCGGCGGCGTGGCTGTGGGTCGCGCCGCGCGGATACCTCGCGGCGGTCAGGCAACTCGCGCTCGGCGGCCTTGCGCTCGTGGTCGCGGGCGGGGCGTGGCCGCTGCTCATGGCGCTGACGCCGGCCGCGAGCCGCCCGTACATCGCGGGCACGAGCGACAACTCGATCTGGTCGCTGATCGTCGGCTACAACGGCCTCGGCCGCGTCGACGGGCAGGCGGGCGGCCCGCAGGCCTTCGGAGGCGGCGGTGGCGGCGGTGGCGGCGGTGGCGGCGGAAGCATGTTCGGCGGCCCGACCGGGCCGCTGCGCCTGGTCGAGGCGAGCCTCGGGTCGCAGGCGGGCTGGCTCGTCGGCTTCGCGCTCATGTCGGGACTGGGCATCGCGGTGCTCTCGCGTCTGCGCCGGGGCGATGCGCGCACGGGCTGGGTCATCGCGACAGGCGGCGCGTTCGCCGCGTGCGCGGTGACCTTCAGCTACGCCAGCGGGATCTTCCATCCCTACTACGTGTCGCTACTGGCGCCCTTCACGGCGGCGCTGATCGGCGGCGGCGCGGGAACGATCCTGCGCGGCGGGATCGGCGGGCGCGTGCTCGCCCCGCCGGCGATCGCGGGCGGGGTGCTCACGACGGTCCTCGTGGTTCGCAACACGGCGGGCGCGCCGTCGTGGGCGGTGCCCGTCGCGGTGGCGGTCGGGATCATGATGGGCGTCGCGCTGACCGCGCCCTTCGCCGGCCTGGCCCGCGCGATCGCGCTCGCGGTGGTGATGGCCGCGCTGCTCGCCGCGCCGGCGTCGTGGGCGGCGCAGACGCTCGGCCACGCCACGAACGGGACGTTCCCCGAGGGCGGCCCGGCGTCCGTCGGGATGATCGGCGGGCCTCCCGGGGGTGGTCGCTTCGGCGCCGGCGGGCCCTTCGGCGGCTCGGACCTGACCTCGGTGCTCAGCTACGTCCACAGCCACGGCGGCGGCACGGTCGCGGTCCCGAGCCAGACCGGCGCGTCCTCGGCGATCATCGCCAGCGGGGCGAAAGTAGCCGGCATCGGCGGCTTCTCGGGCCGCGAGAGCGACATCAGCGCGCAGTGGCTGGCGCAGGCCGTCAAGGACGGTCGCGTTCGCTGGGTGGTGACCAGCAGCGGGGGCATGGGTGGACCCTCCGACGGCCGCGTCGGGGCGACCCGGGCGATGGCCGCGGTGCAGAAGGCGTGCGCGAGCGTGCCGAGCGCGAACAGCCTCTACGACTGCTCCGGCGCGTCGGCGGCGATCGCGGCTGCGGCGGGGTAGGGGCTGCGCCTCGATGCGCTACAGGGAACCGGCTACGGGTTATCCGGGTTGCTTCCGCCCCGACACGCGTCACCCGGGTTGAACGCGCGAGGGTCGGCCAGGCCCAGCTTGACGTCCTGGCCAAACGACTGCGACACGCCACCGGGGCCGTTGGGTCCGCGAACGTACTCCGGGACAAAGCCATGCGTCAACCCTGTCCGCGCAACTACCCTGGGTCGGGTGAAGCTCCCCGAGGCACCCGAGCCGCTCCCAGCAGAGGGCACCGCCGGCCCGATGCCCTGGACGGGCAAGGCGGAGCGCGTCGACCGGGTGATCATCGTCGGCCTGGTCGTCAGCGGGCTGTATGCGTTGCTGTTGCTGCCGCTGACGCCTGCCCTGATCGACTCGCATCCCCTGGCGCTGGAGATCATCCGGGGGTCGGTGTCGTCGATCATCACGATGGGTGCGCTGGCGCGGACCGGCGATGCGTCGCTCGCGGTCGCGGTGCTCGCGGCGATCCCGGCGCTGGTCATGTTCGACTGGGTCTTCTGGCTGGCCGGACGGCGATGGGGCCATCGCGCGGTGACGATGTTCCTGGGCAACGGCGCCAAGCGGGGTCGCCAGGTCCGGCGCCTGGAGGGCGTCATGCGCCGGCTGGGGCCCTACGCAGTCCTCTTCGGCTACGTGCTCCCGCTGCCGACCGCGCTGATCGACGCCGCGGCGGGCTGGATCGGCATGCGCCTGCGGACGTTCCTGATCCTCGACCTCCTCGGCGCGCTGCTGTGGACCGGCCTCCTGGCGGGCCTGGGCTACGCCATCGGACAGCCCGCCGTGGATGTCGCGCACGCCGTCGGGCGCTACGCCCTTTGGTTCACGCTGGGGATCGTCGCGCTCATCGTCGCGAAGCAGATGCGCGACGGAAAAGCCGCCGCCTAGCTGCGCGTCGCCGCGCGCGGATTCGGCAGCGGCGTGAGGACCTTCTCGACCTGATCGCGCAGGTGCTCGTAGTTCGGCGGGAGGGAGAGGCGCTCGCCGAGGTGGTCGGCGTCCTCGTCGCTGCTGAACCCGGGCCCCATCGTGGCCAGCTCGAAGAGCACCCCGCTGGGCTCGCGGAAGTAGACCGAGCGGAAGTAGAAGCGGTCGATCACCGGGGTCGGCCGGACCGCGCGGGACTGGGCCACGTGGGCCTGCCAGGCCTCCTGGTCCTCCACGCGCGTCGCGAAGGCGACGTGGTGCACGGTGCCCGCGCCGGGCACGGGTCGCTCGGCGGGCGGCGCGTCGTAGACGTAGTGGCCGTGACGCTCGTCGCCGCGAACCTCCCAGTGGCCGGCCTCGCCGCCGTCGAAGCCCAGCACCTCGCGCAGGAGCTGCTCGCTGCGGGCGGGGTCCGACGCGTACGCGCGCACGGCGTCGAAGCCCTGGAGTGCGTGCTCGGCGGGGACGTCGGGATGCTCGGCGGCCAGCGGCGCGTCGGGGCCGGTGACGATCGTGAGCTCGTGCTCGAGGCCCTCAGGGTCGCGGAAGCGCAGGCGCCCGGAGACGCGCTCGGAGGCGACGCCCTGGTCGGCCAGGCGCGTCTCCCAGAAGTCGATCGCGCCCGCGGAGGACACCCGCCAGACGATGCGGTGGACCATGCCGTCGCCCGCGCGGCCG
>JBDTYI010000095.1:0-2345 GCA_040005775.1 Solirubrobacteraceae bacterium | reverse complement strand
ACGCGGCGGGCGATCTCGTGGACGGCGACGGCGCCGTAGAAGTCGACGAAGACCGCGTGCAGGCCCTCGTCGCGCGCGTCGTCCATGACCTTCAGCAGCAGGCTCGTCTTGCCGAAGCGCCGGGGCGCGCTCAGGCGCGTGTTGTGCCCGCCGATCGCGAGGTCGAGCAGCTGCGTGGCCTCGCCCTTGCGGTCGATGAGCTCCCGCGGCCCGACGGGGTCGTCGTAGACGAAGGGGTTGACGCCGGCGTCCGTCACGGTCAAGGCAGCCTATACCATACGGTCAAGCTGACCTGAACCGCTCGCCGTGCCCGCGGACGTAGTCCGCGTAGGGCATCGGCCGGCCGCCGGGCGGCTGGACCTCGAGCGGCTCGAGCGCGCCGCCGTCCCCCACGCGCGCGCGGCGAACGCCGAGGAAGCTGCCGTCCTGGAGCGCGATGCGCGCCCCGACGTGCGGGTGCAGCGCGCGGACGATCCGCTCGTTGACCTCCGCCGGCGCGGCCGGGTCCAGGGTGCGGTCCTCGGCCGTTATCTTCTCGGCGTAGGTGACGCCGTCGGCGGGCTGCTGCGCGAACGCCGGGCGCTCGTCGAGCGCGCGGATCAGCAGCCGGGCGCCGAGGCGCTCAAGGCGCCCCGCGAGCGTCGCGTAGTCATCGTCAGGGCGGATCGGCTCAGCCTCCATCAGCGCCACCGACCCCTCGTCGAGCCCGGCGGTCAGGCGCATGATGGCGACGCCCGTCTCGGTGTCGCCGGCCATGATCGCGCGCTCCACCGGGGCCGCCCCGCGCCAGCGCGGCAGCAGCGACGGGTGCACGTTGAGCACCTCGAAGTCGCTCAGCAGCGGCTCCTTGATGAGCGCGCCGAACGCGCACACGATGAGCGCGTCGGGCGCGGCGGCGGCGATCCGCCCACGGGCCTCGTCGGCGTTGACGGAGGCGGGCTGGTCGAGCTCGAGGCCGAGCGCGCGGGCAGCGCCGGCGACCGCCGGCGACTGGAGCTTGCGGCCGCGGCCCTTCGGGCGGTCCGGGCGGGTGACGACGAGCTGAGGCCGATGCTCGGTCTCCGCGAGGCGCTCCAGCACCGCGGCGGCGAAGGGCGAGGTGCCGAGGTAGACGGTCCTCACGTGATGAGATCGGCCATCAATGGTCGAGGCGCTCGCGCAGGGCGCGCATCGCCTCTTTGCGCTGGTCGCGCGCGGTGCGGTCCAGGATGAGGGTGCCGTCGAGGTGGTCCAGCTCGTGCTGGATGACCCGCGCCTCCAGACCGCTGGCCTCGATCACGATGTCCTCGCCGTCGCCGTCCTGCGCGCGGACGCGCACGTGGATCGGGCGCTCGACCTCGACCATGACGCCCGGGAGGCTGAGGCAGCCCTCCTCGGCGATCTCCTTCTCCTTGCCCGACCACTCGATCACCGGGTTCACCAGCGCGTTGATGGGCGAGTCGTGCTCGACGCGGTACACGAGCAGCCGGCGCAGCAGCCCGACCTGCGTCGCGGCCAGGCCGATGCCCAGCGCGTCGGTCATCAGCGAGCCCATCTGGGCGATCTCGGTGCGCAGCCCGTCGTCGAAGGTCGTGATCTCCCGGGCGCGCGAGCGCAGCACGGGGTCGCCGTACTGGCGGACATGAGCGAGCGCCTCCGCCCGCCGGCGGGCGACCTCGGGGTCGAGCTCCTCGCGGGGCTCCTCCTCGACCAGTTCCTCGTGCACGTCCTGCTCGGCCATCTGCCCCTCAGGTTAGGGCCTATCCCGGTCCGTCTGCACAGCCCATCCAGACGGGGACAGCCCCTTACTGGGGGTCGACGTCGACGCTGAACGCCGCCTGGCGGTGCGCGCGGCCGCCGGCGACGGCGTCCACCGCGGCGCCCACCTGCGCCACGGCGGCGGCGCGGTCGCCCGCCTTGAGCATGACCTGCGCGCGCTCGCGGCCGCGCAGGCGGAACAGTGGCGCGGGCCCCAGGGCGCCGGGCAGGCGCTCGCGCACGGCGCCCGCGGCAGCCAGGGCCGCCCCGGGAACCGTGGAGGAGCAGACGACGCGGATCAGGGTGGAGAAGGGCGGGTAGCGCAGCGCCTCGCGGCGGCCGAGCTCGGCGGCGAGGAAGCCGTCGGCGTCGTGGCGGGCGGCGAAGCGGATGGCGTCGGCGTCGGGGTCGAGCGTCTGGACGAGCACCCGGCCGCCCGCCCGCCCGCGTCCGGCACGGCCCGCGAGCTGCGTGACGAGCGCGAACGTCCGCTCCTCCGCACGGAAGTCGGGGAAGCGCAGGGTCGCGTCGGCATCGACCACCACGCCCAGATCGACGTCGGGGAAGTCGTGGCCTTTGGCGACCATCTGCGTGCCGAGCAGGATCCC
>JBDTYI010000094.1:0-29504 GCA_040005775.1 Solirubrobacteraceae bacterium | reverse complement strand
GACGGCCGCGAGGACTCCGGCACCGTCGTGTCGTTCACCGGCGGCGTCCTGACCATCAAGCTCTACCGCACCGACAAGACCGTCGAGGGCAAGGTCGACGACGCCACCGAGATCAAGTGCGAGGGCACGGCGACCACCGCCGCGAGCCCGCGCGACCACGGCGACGACGACGAGGGCGACCGCGAGTCCGGTGACGACGACCAGGGCGACGGCCAGCACGAAGACGGTAATGACGACGACGGCGACCACGAGGACGGCGACCATGGGTCGACGACCTGCGGCCCGGACAAGCTCACCGCCGGCACGGTCGTGCACGAGGCCGAGCTGCGCACGACGCCCGACGGCCTGCACTTCGACGAGGTGAAGCTGGGCGCCTAGGCGTCGGGCGTGTCGGCGAGCCACTCGTCGATGAGGCGCCGCGCGATGGCCTGGCGAGGCGGCAGGAGGACGCTGCCGTCCCGCACGTCCGCGGCGGTGAACCAGCCCACGGCCTCCAGCTCGCCGTCGCGGACCTCGGGCTCGCCCGCGGCCCAGCCGGCCTCGAACCCGAGCATCAGCGACGCCGGGAACGGCCACGGCTGTGAGGAGCGGTAGCGCACGTCGCGCACCCGCACCCCGGCCTCCTCGTGCACCTCGCGCGCGACGGCCTCCTCCAGGCTCTCCCCCGGCTCGACGAAGCCCGCGAGCGCGCTGTAGCGCCGGTCCGGCCAGGACGCCTGGCGGCCGAGCAGGATCTGATCCTCGCGCGTCACGAGCATGATCACGACGGGATCGGTGCGCGGATGGTGTTGAGCGCCGCACACGGGACACCCGCGGACGTGCCCGGCTTCGGCCATCGCCGTCGGTGCGCCGCAGTTCGCGCAGAAGCGGTGGCGGCGGTGCCAGTTGAGCAGCCCCGCCGCCTGGGCGAGCAGGCCGCCGTCGGCCGGCGCCAGCCCCGGGGCCGCGTCGCGCAGGGACCGGATCTCGCCGGTCGGGTAGGGGCCGGAAGCGTCGGCCGCGAAAATCGCGCTGCCCACGCCGTCGACGCCCAGGAGCACGAGCTCCGGGGCGTCGCCGAGCGCGTCGAGGCCGACGAACGCCGGCTCGTCGCCCGCCATCAGCACGCCCTCGCGGGTCACGACGACCGCGCGCGCCGCCGGGTCCGCGCGGCGTGCAGCGAGCCACGCAGCGTCGGTGCGCTGCGCGCCGGCGCGGTCGAGCACGCCGCCGGCGAACGTGTTGATTCGTCCCACCCGCCCCGCTATGAGATCGCGACCATGCGCTCGATCGGGATCCGCGCCCGCTCGGCGATGGCCGCCGGCACGCGGACCTCGTGCACGCCGTCGCGCAGGCCATCACGCAGCTTCGTGAGCGTGATCATCTTCATGAAGACGCAGCTCGCCTCGGCGTTGGCGGGGACGAACTCGACGTCGGGGGCCGCCAGGCGCAGCTGGTGCAGCATGCCCGTCTCGGTCGCCATGACGGCGGTGCCGCCGGCGCCGGCCCGGTCGCGCGCGTAGTCGAGCATCCCGCCGGTCGAGAGCATGTGGACGCCCTGCGGGTCGACGTCGCCCGCGGCGACGTACTCCATCACCGAGGTCGAGCAGCCGCACTCGGGGTGGATGAGGAAGTCGGCGCCGGGGTGCTCGGCGCGAGTGCGCTCGATGTCGCTCGGGCGGATGCCGGCGTGCACGTGGCACTCGCCGTCCCACACGTGCAGCGCCCGCCCGACGCGCTTCTCGACGTAGGCGCCGAGGAACATGTCGGGGCCGAAGAGGATCTCGGTGTCCTCACCGTGCTCGCGCAGGATGTGCTGGACCACGCCGACGGCGTTGGAGGACGTTACGCAGTAGTCGGTGAGCGCCTTGACCTCGGCGGTGGTGTTGACGTACATGACCGTCACGGCGCCCGGGTGCTTGGCCTGCCAGTCGCGCAGCTGGGCGGCGTCGATCGAGCTGGCCAGCGAGCAGCCGGCGTCGGGATCGGGGATCAGCACGGTCTTCTCGGGGCTGAGGATCGACGCCGTCTCGGCCATGAAGTGCACGCCGCAGAAGGCGATGGTCGACGCGCTCGCGGCGGCCGCCTGGCGGCTGAGGCCCAGCGAGTCGCCGACGTAGTCGGCCACGTCCTGTACCTCGGGCACCTGGTAGTTGTGGGCGAGGATGACGGCGCCGCGTGCCTCGGCGAGCTCGCGGACCTCGGCCTGCAGGGCAGGCACGTCCTCCGTCGGGGTGGGGGCGGCCACGGGGGCCATGGGGAGGTTCACGGCAGCGGCTCCAAGAGGAGGGAGAGATCGAGGGCGGGGGCGGAGTGCGTGAGCGCACCGACCGAGATGAATTGTACGCCGGTCTCCGCCACGGCCCGGATCGTCGCCAGGGTGATGTTGCCGCTGGCCTCCAGCTCGGCGCGGGCGCCGACGCGCGCGACGATGGCGCGCATCGCGTCGGGCGTCATGTTGTCGAGCAGGATCCGCGGAGCTTCGGCCTCGAGCGCCGCCTCGACGTCCTGCGCCGTACGGGCCTCGACCTCCACGAGCACACCGGGCGAGGCCGCGCGGGCCTTGCGCACCGCGTCGGCCAGGCCGCCGGCCATCGCGATGTGGTTCTCCTTGATCAGGATCGCGTCGAACAGGCCGATGCGATGGTTGTGGCCGCCGCCCGCGACCACGGCCGCCTTCTCGAGCATCCGCAGCCCGGGCGTCGTCTTGCGCGTGTCGAGCAGACGGGCGCCGGTGCCCGAGATCGCCTCGACGTAGCGGGCGGTCAGCGTCGCCACGCCGCTCAGGCGCTGCAGCAGGTTCAGTGCGGTTCGCTCGGCGCTCAGCAGGGCGGCGGCGTCGCCCTCCACCTCGAGCACCGGGCCGCCCTCACGCCACGTCGCCTCGGACGCGAGTCGCTCGGTGTCAACGTCCGGGTCAAGCAGCGCGAAGGCGATCTCGGCGGCGTCGAGGCCGAAGATCACGCCCTCCTGCTTCTGGGTGATGCGCGCCCGCGCTCGTGTGCCGGGCGGCACGGTCGCCTGTGTCGTGAGGTCGCCGGTGCCGACGTCCTCGGCGAGCGCCTGGCGCACGACCGCTTCGAGCTCTGTGCGCGACGGGCCGGTCATGGGCACGACGGTACCGTGGCGACGATGCGACTCGACGACTGGCTGCCGGACCCCATGGTGCGCAGCCATCACTGCCGGCGGTCGCAGGCCGACACGCAGGCGCTGTGGCGGGCCGCCGGCGAGCTGAAGCTCTCCGAGGCGCGCAGGCTCGGGCGTCTCGTGCGCTGGCGCATCCCCGGGGTGCCGCCGGAGCAGACGTTCCAGGGACTGCTCGCCGACTACCCCTTCTGCCTGCTCGACGAGGGCGACGGCTGGACGCTCTCGGGGCTCGCCGGGCGCATCTGGACCCTGCAGCGCGACTACCCGCGCCTCGACGGCCCGCAGGCCTTCCGCGACTGGGACGAACCGGGCACGGTGCGGGTGCTGTTGGCCAACTGGGTCGAGCCCGACGGCAAGGGCAGCATGCTCTTCTCCGAGGCCCGCGTCGAGCCGGTCGACCGCCGCGCCGGCCTGCGCCTGCGCTCGCTGTGGTCCGTAATCGGGCCGTTCGAGCGGCTCATCGGCGCCGAGCCGCTGGCGCTCGCCGCGCAGCGCGCCTGACCGATCATGATTGACGGTCACATGGACCGTCAACTTGCGGAGATGCCCGCGCTGCCGCGGGCTCGGCACCTGCTCAGGACCTACAGCTAGGGCGCCCCGCGCCCCTGCTCCAAGCCGGCGAGCGGCGACTCGCCCGCGAAGATCAGCCGCCTGCCCCGCGTCACGCGGAGGCGGAGGGTCCCTGCGAGCAGCTGAGGCGCGCGCGCGTCGATCCGGCGGCGTTCGCGCGGGACCGGCACCGGCAGGAGGAGCGGCTGCGCTCCGCCGGCCTCCCCGTCGATCTCGATGCCGCCGCCGCGCAGCCGCCAGCCCGCCGCGCCGACGTCGATGCGCAGCGCCTGCGGCGGGCGGGCGACCGTGCGCACCACGTCACCGACCCGGGCGACCACGGCGCCCGCGGGCACCCGCAGCCGGCCCATGCCGGCGTGGCCGCCTGCGAAGGCGACGCAGGCGTCGCCGTCTCCGAACGCGTCGGCCTGCCCCCACCACCAGGCCGGCGGCATCCCCCCGGCGCCCCAGTTCTTCTCGGCGTACGCGGTCGCGCCGTCGAGCAGGTGCTCGCGGCCATCGAGAGCCAGCACGCCGCGCGCCCGGCCGCCCAGCAGCCACGGGTGCCAGTACTGGCTGAGGCCCGGCACGGCCCCGGCGAGCCCGAGCGCGCCGAAGGTCCGGCGCGGCCAGAGCTGCGGCTGCTCGAAGGCGACGTGCAGCTCGGCGCCGTCGAGGCGCACATCGAGCCCGCGGGCGGTCGCGGCGAGGACATCCCCCGCGCGCACGGAGAGCCCGCGGGCGGCCGCCGCGGCCTTCGGGACCGTCGCGGAGACGACGCGGCCCTCGGGGTGGGTGGCGAGCGACACCATCGACCATGCCGCCCCGTCGCGGTCGCGGCTGATGGCGAGGATGACGATGACCACGCGCCTCGAGGCCGCGTGCGTGAAGCGCCAGTAATGGCCCTCCATGCCCGCGCCGTGGTAGCCGCGCGGGTCGCCGAAGGGCAGGGTCGCGCCGGCGGCGCGGTACGCGGACAGCATCTGGCGCGCATCCTCGCACGCGCAGGGGGTAGCGTCCCGCCCATGAGCCGCCCCGAGGTCGTGCTGGGCCCGCCCCGCCCGCGCGCGGCGGCCGGTGCGCTCGGCGTGCTCTGGCGGTTCAGCCGCCCCCACACCCTGATCGGTACGACGCTGGGCATCGTCGCGCTGTGGACCATCGCGACCGTGCAGGGCCGCGGGTCCAGCGCCGGCGACCTCGCGCTCACGCTGCTCGCCGGGGCGTGCGTGAACGTCTTCATCGTCGGCATCAACCAGATCGAGGACGTCGAGATCGACCGGCTCAACAAGCCGTGGCTGCCGATCGCGGCGGGCGAGCTGAGCGCCCGGGCGGCGCGACGCATCGTGGCGGCGAGCGCGATCGTTCCGCTGGCCATGGCCGTCACCCAGGGCGTTGCGGAGACCGTCGCCGTCGCCGTGGCCCTGGCGGTCGGTGCCGCGTACTCGGTCGCGCCGCTGCGCCTGAAGCGCTTCCCCGCTGTCGCGGCCGGTTCGATCACGCTCGTGCGCGCGCTCGTGCTCAACCTCGGCGTCTGGCTGCACTTCGCCGGCACCCCCGTCGACGCGGGGGTCTGGGCGCTGACGCTCGCCACCGTGCCGTTCGCGTTCGCGATCGCCGTTCTCAAGGACGTGCCCGACATCGAGGGCGACCGGCGCTTCGGCATCAGCACGTTCTCGGTGCGCATGGGCCCGCGGCCGGTGCTCGCCATCGGGGTCGCCGCCCTCACCCTCGCCGGCGTGGGCATGGCGATCGCCGGCCCCATCGCGCTCGACGGCGCCAGCGCCGTTGTGCTCGTGGCCGGCCACGTCGCCGGGCTGCTCGTGCTCTGGGGCTGGGCGCTGCGGCTGGACCCCTCAGACCGCACCGCGTTCGCGGCGTTCTACCAGCGGGTCTGGTTCCTGTTCTTCTGCGAGTACGCCCTGGTGGCGCTCGCCTACGTGATCGGCGGCGGAGTCGACTGATGCCACGCTTCATCCAGCACAAGGAGGAGGCGCGCCGGTTCTATCGCGTCGTCTCCAAGGGCTATGACCACTGGATCAACCCGCTGTTCTGGACCGCGGCGATGCGCGACGCATCGCTGGCGATCGCGCGCCTCGGCGAGCCTGGGCTGCAGATCGTCGACGTCGGCGCGGGCACCGGCTTCGCCACCGAGGGCATCATCGCGGCCGCGGCGCCCGACGCGCAGATCACGATGGTCGACCAGAGCACCCACCAGCTGCGCCGCGCCCGGCACAAGCCGGCGCTCGACGGGATCGGGAAGATCATCGGCGACGCCGAGGAGCTCCCGTTCGCCGACGATCGCTTCGACCGCTACGTCTCGACCGGATCGATCGAGTACTGGCCCGACCCGCAGCGCGCGATCGCCGAGGCCTACCGCGTGGTCCGCCCCGGCGGCGTGGCGCTCGTCGCCGGCCCGCTCGCGCGCACGAATCCCATCGCGCGGGCGCTGTCGGACGCGTGGATGCTGTTCCCGCCCGAGGCCGACTACCGCGCGTGGATGGAGCGGGCCGGATTCACCGACGTCCGCGCCGTGCACGTCGCGCCCGAGTGGTGGGAGGCGGGCTGGGATCCGTACGCGGTGGCGATCGCCGGCACGAAGCCGGCCCCCGGACCGTCGCCGCTCGCGCTGGCGCCGCTGGCGCCGGAGGAGCCGCAGCCATGGACGCTCGCGCGCCTCGCCCGTTTCGCCGGCGGTTCGCTGGCCGGCGCGGCGTTCATCCCGATCGCCGCGTTCTACACGCTGCGCGCGCGGCTGCGGCCTACCAGTAGTCGCTGATCATCTCGGCGTCCCCGCTGGGGCCGGCGCCGAAGGCGATCAGCTCCATGCCGTCCGGCCCGGCCGCCAGCGCGTGCGGGACGCCGGGCGGCACGCGCAGCGCGTCCCAGGTGCGCAGCTCGACGTCCTCGTCGCCGACCCGGGCGCTGCCGCCACCGGCGACGATCACGTAGGTCTCCTCCTGCTCGGCATGCGTGTGGCCGAAGGCGGTCTTGAAGTCCGGCCCGTAGGCAAAGTAGCTCACACCCGACCGGGGGCTGTCACCCATGGCCTTGCGGGCGAAGCGCGCCTCGATGCCATCGGGCATCGAGAACTTCGGGGCCTGGTCCTCGGCCTCGTCGCGCAGGTTTATCTTCGCGTGCTCTGCCATCTCTCACTCCTCGATCAGGACGTGGATGCTGGCGAACGACGGATCGCTCGCTCCATGAAGACGTGCCCCACCGGCGACGATCTCACGCAGGTAGGCGACGGTCTCCGCACCGATGCGCTCGCCGGGCAGCAGCGCGGGGATCCCTGGCGGGTAGCCGGCGATCGACTCGCACGACACACGTCCGACGGCGTCGTCGGCGGACACGAGCTCGGCCGCGCCGAGGAAGGCGTCGCGGGGGCTGACGGCCATCTCGTTGCGCAGCGTCGCGGGCGGGCGCACGATCGCGCTCGTCTCCCCCGCCCGGGAGATCCGCTTGGCCACTTCTTCGACGTCGCCGGCGAGGCGCTGAAGCGTCTCGGAACGCTCGCCGAGGCCGACCAGGAAGACGATCGTCGCCTGCGTCGCGAGCTCGACGTTGACGTCGTAGTGGCGCCGCAGCGCGTCGGACCACTCATAGCCGGTCCGCCCGCTCGCGCGCACGTCGAGCACGATCCGCAGCCGATCGGCGTTGTCGACCACGGCAACCGAGTCGATGGCCTCGAGCTTGGCCCGCGCGGCGGCGATCGCCTGCAGCGTCTCGTGGAGCATCTGCTCGCCGTGCAGGGCCAACTGGCGCCGGGCGCCATCCAGCGAGGCGAGCAGCAGCGACGACGGCGAGGTCGAGCGCACCAGCCGGATCGAGCGTGACACGAGCTCGGGTTCGACCAGGCCGTCGGCGATGTGCAGCATCGCGGCCTGCGTCAGTGCGCCGGCGATCTTGTGCGTCGAGGTGAGCACGGCGTCGGCACCGAGGGCCAAGGCGCTCTCGGGCACGCCCTCATGGAAGCCGAAGTGCGGGCCCCAGGACTGGTCGACGACGAGAGCGACGCCGGCCGCGCGCGCGACCTCGGCGCAGCCTTCGACGTCGGCGATCATGCCGTAGTAGGTCGGCGAGACGATGAACGCCGCGCGCGCCTCCGGGGCCTCGGCCAGCACCCGTTCCAGCGCCGCGGGCTCGACGCCGTTGGCCATGCCCAGCCCGGCGTCGTACTGCGGCGCGACGAACGCCGGGACCCCGCCGGAGAGCACCAGGCCGTCGACGACCGACGCGTGGGAGTTGCGCTGCACGACGACCTGGGCGCCGAGGGGCGCGAGCGCGAGGCACAGCGCGTGGTTGCCCTGCGTCGCGCCGTTGGTCAGGAAGAACGTCCGGGCGGCGCCGTGAGCCTCTGCGGCCAGGCGCTCGGCCTCGTCATAGGGGGTGGGCTCGACGCCGAGGTCGACGCCCCAGATGTCCTGCGGGATGTCGAGCGCGAGCGCGCGCCCGAGGCCGAAGCGCACGGCGGGGTCGGCGCCCTGGCCGCCCTTGTGGCCGGGGACGTGGAAGCGCCCGGGCCCGCGCGTGCCGTACGCGACGACCGCGTCGAGGTAGGGCGCCGACGGCTGCTCGGCGCTCATCCGCGCCCAGCGCTGCGCAGGAGCTCGGCGCGCACGAACCCGTCGAGGTCGCCGTCGAGCACACCCTGCGCGTTGCCCATCTCGTAGTTCGTGCGGTGGTCCTTGACCATCGTGTACGGGTGCAGGACGTAGGAGCGGATCTGCGAGCCGAAGTTCACGTCCTGCGCCTCGCCCTTCTCCTTGGCGATCTCCTCCTGGCGCTTGCGCTCCTCGGCCTCCAGCAGCTTCGCGCGCAGCATGCGCATCGCCGTGTCCTTGTTGGCCGACTGCGAGCGCTCGTTCTGGCACTGCACGACGATCCCGCTCGGACGGTGGGTGAGGCGCACGGCCGAGTCGGTCTTGTTGACGTGCTGGCCGCCGGCGCCCGAGGCGCGGTAGGTGTCGATCTGCAGGTCGTCGTCCTCGATCGCGATGTCGCCGACGTCCTCGACGACCGGCGCGACCTCCACGCCGGCGAACGACGTCTGGCGGCGGTTGGCCGAGTCGAAGGGCGACAGGCGCACGAGGCGGTGCACACCCTTCTCGGCCCCGAACAGGCCGTAGGCGTTCTCGCCCTCGGCGCGGAACGTGGCCGACTTGATGCCGGCCTCCTCCCCCGCGCTGGCCTCCAGCAGCTCGACCTTGAAGCCGCGGCGCTCGGACCAGCGCATCATCATCCGCAGCACCATCTCGGCCCAGTCCTGGGCATCGGTGCCGCCGGCGCCGGCGTTGACCGTCACGAGCGCGTCGCCCGCGTCGTAGGGGCCCGAGAACAGGCGCTCCTCCTCGAGCTCGTCCAGGCGCGCCTGCACCGACACCAGTTGCTCGTCGAGCTCTGCGGCCATCGACTCGTCCTCGCCGGCCATCTCGGCCAGCGGCTCGAGGTCCGCGACGTCGGAGGTGAGCGAACGCCAGCGCTCCAGGCGGCGCGTCAGGCGGGAGTGATCGCCGCTGACGCTCGCCGCGGAGCCCTGGTCGTCCCAGAACCCCGGCTCGCCCATCTTCTGCTCGAGCTCTGCGGCCTGCGCGTCGAGCGCAGCCTCGTCGGTGCCCTCGCGCAGGAGCTCGAGCTGCTCGCGGATCGCCTGCAGGCGCTGGGCGATCGGGAGGCTGTCGGCGGTGCCGGCCATCGCGGCCACGCTAGTGGATGAGGAAGCGGTCAGGCGTCCTGCGGCGTGGGGAAGTCGCCGTCGATCAGCTCGACGCGGTAGCCGTCGGGGTCGGCCACGAACGCGATCCGGGGCAGCTCGTCGCGGTCGCCGGGGCGGTAGGCGGGCTTTTCGGGCTGTACGCCGATCGCGGCCATCTGCTCCAGCGCGGCGTCGATGTCGTCGACCGTGACGGCGAAGTGGTTGTAGCCGTCGCCGAGGTCGTAGGTCTCGTCGCGGCCGACGTTGACGGTCAGCTCGAGGCGGTCGCCGTCGCCGGGCAGGCCCATGTAGATGTTGTAGGCGGCGCCGAAGTCGAGCTTGCCGCGCCGCTCGAACCCTAGGGCCTCATAGAAGCGGACGGATGCGTCGATGTCGCGCACGCGGATGCAGGTGTGAACGAGCATTCGGCCAGCGTGACGGATCGCGCTGGGGCGCGCTGCGCGATGCGCATCACGGTCCGTTCGGTGACGCTGGTGCGCAGTCAGCCGGCGACGGGCACGGCCTGGCGGCGGGACCCGACGTGGGCCGGAAGGATTCCGAGCGCGACGATCAGGCCCAGACCGAACAGCCCCGCCGCCCACCAGAACGCCGTCGTGTAGCCGTGCACCGAGGCCGCGGCCGCCAAGCCCGGGGTGCGGACGTGGGTGGAGGCGTAGCCCGACGCCGCGCTGGCGAAGATCGTGCTCAGCAGGGCCGTGCCGACCGACCCGCCCACCTGCTGGGACGTGTTGACCATCGCCGATGCCACGCCGGCCTCGGTCCGGTCGACGCCGAGCGTCGCGGTCCCGAACGCCGGCGCGAAGATGCAGCCCATCCCCAGCCCGAGGAGCAGCAGCCCGGGCAGCACGTAGGTGACGTAGCCGCTGCCGGGCTCCAGCCGGGTGAACGTGAGCATCGCGGCGATGCCCAGCGTCATGCCGACCGAGATCAGCACCTTCGCGCCGATGCGATCCAGGAGCTTGGTCTGCACGGTGGTCGCCGTGACGACGATCGTGGCGGTCATGGGCAGAAACGCTACGCCGGTCTGCAGCGGCGAGAAGCCGAGGTTCTGCTGCATGTAGTAGGTCAGGAAGAGAAAGACACCGAACACGCCCGAACCGGCGAGCCCGATCGAGGCATAGGCCCCGCCGCGGGCGCGGTCGGCGACGATGTGCAGCGGCAGCAGCGGGTGACTCGTGCGCTGCTCGATGAACACGAAGCTGACGAGCAGGACGGCGCTGGCCGCGAGGGCGACGACGGTCAGCGGCGCGGTCCATGCGTGGGTCGCGGCGTTGGAGAAGCCGAAGACCAGGGCGAAGAGGCCCGCGGACGCCGCCAGGACGCCGGGGACGTCGATGCGCGGACGCTGCGGCCGGCGCTGGTTCACCAGCAGTCGCAGCGCGACGAGTGCCGCCGGAAGCGCGATGGCGAGGTTCACGTACAGACACCAGCGCCAGGACAGCGCTTCGGTGAGGATCCCGCCGAGCAGCAGCCCGATCGACGCGCCGCCGCCCGCGATCGCGCCAAAGACGCCGAAGGCCTTGGCCCGGTCGGGGGAGTCCGCGAAGGTCACGGTGAGCAGCGAAAGCGCCGACGGGGCGAGCAGCGCGCCGAAGGCGCCCTGAAGCGCTCGCGCGCCGACGAGCAGGCCGAAGGACTGCGCCAGCCCGCCGAGGGCCGAGGCGATCGAGAACCCGATCAGGCCGCCGATGAACGTCCACTTGCGCCCGAAGAGGTCGCCGAGCTTGCCGCCGAGCAGCAGCAGGCTCCCGAAGGCCAGCGCGTAGGCCGTGATGATCCACTGCCGGCTCTCGGTCGAGAAGCCGAGGTCGCGCTGCGCCGACGGCAGCGCGATGTTCACGATCGTCGCGTCGAGCACGACCATGAGCTGCGCGACGCCGAGGAGCGCGAGAACGGCCCAGCGGTTGGGGTCGACGGGGGTGCGCGTTTGCGAAGCCATAGCGCGCCAACTGTAGACGGTTTGTTGCTGACGCAACCGTTGCGACGGCCAACTATTGCGCTATTGCAGCGTTAGGCGGCGGCGCCGTGGCACTTCTTGAACTTCTTGCCGCTCCCGCACCAGCACGGGTCGTTGCGCCCGACCTGCTGATCAGGCGACAGGCGCCGCTGCTCGACGGCGGGGATCGGCTCGGCCTCCTCGGCGCCCGCGTATTCCGCGGGGGCCCCCGCAGCGGCCGCGGCGAGCGCGCTGGGCTGCGCGGAGCCGGCGCCACCGGAGTACGACACGCGGCCGCCGGTCGTCGAGGACCCGCCGCCCGAGCCCCATGAGGCGGGAGCCTGCGCCTGGCCGGCGCCGTTCTCGCCTTCAATTTCGACCTCGACGTGGAAGACCATCCGCGCGAAGTCCGCCCAGACGGTGTTCATGAGGTCGCGGAAGAGCGTGAACGCCTCGTTCTTGTAGGCGACGATCGGCTCGATCTGCGCGAACCCGCGGAGGTGGATGCCCTCGCGCAGGTAGTCCATGTCGTAGAGGTGCTCGCGCCAGCGGCTGTCGATGATCTGCAGCAGCAGGTAGCGCTCCAGCGCGCGCATCAGCTCCTCTCCGAGCTCCGCCTCGCGGCGGTCGTAGAGGCCGACGGCGTCGGCGCTGATCGCGTCGACCAGCTCCGAGCGGTCGAGGTTGCGCGAGGTCACGTCGCTGGCGGTCATGTTGACGGGCCAGATGTCCTGCAGCGCGACGAACAGGCCGTCGAGGTCCCATTCCTCCACGTAGTCACCGGCGGTGTACTCCTCCACGAGCCGGGCGACGACGTTGCCGACCTCCTCGCGGGCGGAGGCGCCCATGTCGCGGCCCTCGAGCACCTCGTCGCGGTACTGGTAGACGATGCGGCGCTGCTCGTTCATGACGTCGTCGTACTCGAGCACGCGCTTGCGGATCAGGAAGTTCTGCTCCTCGACCTTGCGCTGGGCCTTCTCGATCTGCTTGGACAGCATCCCGGCCTCGATGGGCTCCTCGTTGCCCTCGTCGTCGGTCGTGCCGAGGCGGTCGAGGATCTTGTAGATGCGGTCGCCGGCGAACAGGCGGACGAGGTCGTCCTCGGCGCTGAGGAAGAAGCGCGACTCGCCCGGGTCGCCCTGGCGGCCGGCGCGGCCGCGCAGCTGGTTGTCGATGCGGCGCGACTCGTGGCGCTCGGTGCCGACGATGAACATCCCGCCCGACTCCAGGACCTGCTCGCGCTGGCTCTCCA
Source organism: Solirubrobacteraceae bacterium (assembly GCA_040005775.1). Lineage (GTDB taxonomy): Bacteria > Actinomycetota > Thermoleophilia > Solirubrobacterales > Solirubrobacteraceae > JAOPZW01. The sequence goes on along the minus strand of JBDTYI010000094.1, from coordinate 16,928 downwards.
CGCGCGTCTCGATGGCCGGGAGGACGTCGGCCATGCGCTCCTCGTAGTCCGGGTCGCCCGGCTGCAGGCCCAGCTTGACCAGTTCGAGCTCGGCCAGGTGCTCGGCGTTGCCCCCGAGCTTGATGTCGACGCCACGGCCGGCCATGTTGGTGGCGATCGTGACCGCGCCGGGCTGGCCGGCCTCGGCCACGATCTCGCCCTCGCGCTCGGCGTGCTCGGGCTTGGCGTTCAGGACCGTGTGGCGGATCCCCTTCTCGCGCAGGCGGTCGCCCAGCAGCTCGGAGACCTCGACGGAGATCGTGCCGACGAGGACCGGCTGGCCGTCCTCGTGGCGCTTGGCGATCTCGCTGACGACGGCCTGCCATTTGCCCTCGCGGGTCTTGTAGACCTGATCGTTCTTGTCTGCGCGCACCATCGGTTGGTTGGTGGGCACCTGCACGACGCCGAGCTTGTAGATCTTCATGAACTCGGTGGCCTCGGTGAGGGCCGTGCCGGTCATCCCCGAGAGCTTCTCGTACATGCGGAAGTAGTTCTGGAGGGTGATCGTCGCGAGCGTCTGATTCTCCTCCTGGACGCGCACCCCCTCCTTCGCCTCGACCGCCTGATGCAGGCCTTCGGACCAGCGGCGGCCGTCGAGGATGCGGCCGGTGAACTCGTCGATGATCTTGACCTCGCCGTCGATCACCTCGTAGTCGACGCCGCGCTTGTACAGCGACTGCGCCTTCAGCGACTGGATGAGGTGGTTGACCATGTGGCCGTTCTCGGCGCGGTAGAGATGGTCGATCCCCATGAAGCGCTCGGCCTTGGCTACGCCGCGCTCGGTGACGGCAACGGTCTTGTGCTTCTCGTCGAACTCGAAGTCGAACTCGGCGACCCACTCCTTCTTCATGCGCGGGTCCATGCCGTCGGGCTGCTTGCCAGACTCCATCTGTGGCGCGAGGCGTGCGAACTTCACGTAGAGGTCGGCGGCCTGCTCGGGGGCGCCGGAGATGATCAGCGGCGTGCGCGCCTCGTCGATGAGGATGTTGTCGACCTCGTCGACGATCCCGAACGGGTGGCTGCGCTGGACCTTCTCCTCGAGGTTCTCGGCCATGTTGTCGCGCAGGTAGTCGAAGCCGAACTCGGAGTTCGTCCCGTACGTCACGTCCGCGGCGTAGGCGGCGTGCTTGTCCTCGTAGCCCTGCATGTTCTGCAGGATCCCGACCTCGAGCCCGAGGAACGTGTAGATCGGGCTCATCCACTCGGCGTCGCGGCGGGCCAGGTAGTCGTTGACCGTCACGAGGTGCACGCCCTTGCCGGCCAGCGCGTTGAGCACGACCGCCGTGGTCGCCGTCAGGGTCTTGCCCTCGCCGGTCTTCATCTCGGCGATGCTCCCGCCGTGCAGGACCATCCCGCCGATCAGCTGCACGTCGAAGTGGCGCATGCCCATCGTGCGCTTGCCGACCTCGCGGACGATCGCGAAGGTCTCGGGCAAGAGGTCGTCGAGCGACGTGCCCTCGCCGGCCTGCTCGCGCAGGCTCTGGAAGCGCTCGCGCAGCTCGTTGTCGGATTCGAGCTCGAGCTCGGGCTCGTAGGCCGCGATCCGGGCCACTCGCTTTTCGTAGTCGCGAAACTGCTTGGCTTCGCCGATGTTCAAGGCACGGTCGAGGAGACCCATGCTTTGAGCCTAGCAATCGGGGGCGCCGATTCCGGCGCCCGGCACGGCCTCCCGAAGGGGCCGTGGACGGGTGGTCAGCCCGCGACCGCGGCGTCGCCTCCGTAGGTCTCGGGATCGGGCATCCGGATGGTTTCCGCGCCCACCTTGCGGCGCCCGCGGCGCTTCTCCCGGTGGCGCTTGACCTGGCGCGAGAGCTCCTCCTCGCAGAGGTGGATCGCGTGGCGCATGTCGCGTGCGCGGTCGGACGCGCGCAGCGTCGCGCCCTTGAGGAAGAGGTTCGCCTCGGCGATCTGGTCTTCGGCGATCGCGGGGTTGTGCTCACGCCTGAGCTCGACCTCCAGCGTCGCCAGCTCCGACACCTGCCTGGCGATCTTCGCGAATCGCTTCTCCACGTGCTCGCGCAGTTCGTCGGACACGACGACGTCGTTGCGACCCTTGACCTCGATCCGCATGCAGATCCTTTCGCCTGGGAGCTGGAGCCTGTCCACGTTACCCCCGCCCCCGGCTCAACTCAACGCCCGCGCGTAGGTGATTGCCGACACCCGGTCCGATCCCCGCTCCAGCAGCGCGATCGCGCACGCCTCGAGGGTCGCGCCGGTCGTGTGCACGTCGTCGATCAGGACGGCGATCGGCGGCCCCTGGCGCCGGACCTCGAGGCGCAGACGTCCCTCGCTGCGCCGATCGGCCCGCGACGCGCCGACCTGGCGGACCGCCGGCCCGGCCCGCGCCAGGCACGACACGACCGGGAGCCCGGTGCGCCGGCCGATCAGCGTGGCCAGCGTCCGCGCGTGGTCGCTCCCGCGCACACGCACGTGGCGCGGGTGGCTGGGAACCGGCACGAGCACCACGTCCGGGCCGAGCAGGCCCGCCGGCGCGCCCGCGACCATCTGGGCCGCCATGACGTCGGCCGCGCTGCGAGCGCCGTGGAACTTGAGTGCGTGGACGAGGTCGCGCGCCGGTCCGGAGAAGGCCACCGGGGACCACGCTAGGCGCACGGCGCCGCCGGCCCCGGGGCACCGGCGCCCGCACGGCGCCGGGAGCGCGCAGCGGGGGCAGCGGGCGCCACGAAGGAACGGCAGCACGGCGCGGCAGGCCCCGCAGAGCGCCTCGCCGGCCCGCACCGCCGCCCGGCAGCACCAGCAGGCCGGAGGTGCGATGAGCGAGATCAGCGACGGCATCGTCTGATGGTCGGACGTCGCGCGTCACGGCGCCAGTGCGCATTTGCGACGATCCACCGGAGTGGCTGCGGACACATCGTGGACGTTCGACCCCGGAGCCGTCCTGCTCGTCGGCCTTGCCGTCGCGCTCTACGTGCCCCGCTGGCGCCGCGTGCGCCGGACCGACGGCGCTCGCGGAGCGCCCACGATCCGCCTCGTCGCGTTCGTGTCGGGCCTGCTCGTGCTCGTCGCGGCGCTGATGTCCCCGATCGACCGCCTCGGCGAGCAGGCCTTCGTGATGCACATGACCCAGCACGTGCTGCTGCTCGACGTGGCCCCCGTCCTGCTCATCGTCTCGCTGACCAAGGTCATCCTCCGGCCCGCAACGCGTCGCCTGAGCCGCCTGGAGCGGGCCGCTGGGCCGCTCGCCCATCCCGCCTTCGCCGTCTTCCTCTACGTCGGCGTGATGTGGGCCTGGCACGTCCCGGCGTTCTACGACGCCGCCCTGGAGCACCCCGCCGTCCACGCCCTGGAGCACACGGCGTTCATGACCGCCGGCCTCCTGTACTGGTGGCATCTGCTCTCCCCCATCCGCACGCGGCTGCGCCTGGGCGGCATGGGCCCCATCGTCTACATGCTCTCCACGAAGCTGCTCGTCGGGCTGCTGGGCATCGGCCTCACGTTCGCGCCCGACGCGATCTACGCCTTCTACGAGAACCGGCCTGGGATCTGGGGCCTGGGCCCGGGCGATGACCAGGCGCTCGCCGGCGCGCTGATGGCCCTCGAGCAGTCGGTCGTGATGGGCGTCGCGCTGGTCTGGCTGTTCATGCGCGCGCTGTCGGAGAGCGAGGCGGAGGAGCAGCGCGCGGAGAGGTACGCCGCCTGAATGGCCGGCTAGCAGGCAAAAGAAAGCCCCCGTGCCATGCCTTGCGGCTGGGGACGGGGGCGATGGAAGCGTGATTGCCCAGTCGGACGGACTAAGAAACAGTCGTCACGAGCGGACGTCGCCTACTGCTTGAAGCGACTCGGACGCTCGACCCCTCCGGCCTTCAGCATCAGCTTCCGGCCGTAAGGCGGTCCGAGCCGCGCTGCAAGTCGCTTACGAGACGACCTCGCCGTCGGCGACCTCGCGTGGCCCCTCGAGCTCGACGCGCCCCTTCACCACGACGTCGTGCCCGAACGTCACGTCGCCGTGGACCGTCAGCGCCTCACACTCGCGCAGCGACGGCGCGCCATGGGGGAAACGGGCGTCGAAGTCGGCCAACAGCTTGTAGTAATCGGGGTCGAGGGTCACGTGCGGCGCGTCCTCGCGGCCCGCCACGAGCGCGACGCGGGCGTCGTCGGTGAGCTCGTAGGCGTCCGAGCGGAGCGCGAGCAGGTCGTCGGTGGTCTTCACCGGCGCGAAGCGCGCGCGGTCCACCCGCAGCGCGCGGGCACCGTCGAAGACGTCGATCGCCGCGCCCATGGCCGTCTCGAGCTGCACGACGGCGGGCGAGGACTTGTCGGAGGGGTCCACCGTCTTTCGGTTGACGATCATCGGCAGGCCGAGCACGCCGTCGCGGGCATCGATCACGCCGCGCAGCGCGTGCAGGTCGACCCACAGCGTGTTGGTGTTGAAGAAGCGGTGACGGCTCGTGTCCTGGAAGGCCTCGACGTCGTCGTCCGGGGTCTGGGCGATCTCGCGCAGCACGAGGCCGCCGTCAGGGCGCTGTGCGAGGTGCCCGCCCTTGCGGTCGGCCGCGGTGCGGTCGGCGACCTCCATGGCGAACGGGATGTCCTCGCGCGCGACCCACGCGAGGATCCGCGGCTCCAGGACCGCGCCGAGGTTGTCGGAGTTCGAGACGAACGCATAGCGGTACCCGTGATCGAGAAGCTCGCCGAGCATCCCTGAGGTGACCAGCGCGGTGTAGAGGTCGCCGTGACCGGGGGGCGCCCATTCGAGCCCCGGCTCGGCCGGCCACTCGACCGGCTCCAGCCCGTCCGCGGTGAGCTTGGGCAGCTTGTTCTGCAGGAGGTCCGCGGGGACGTCGGCGGCGATCTCCGGGTGCTTCGCGAGCGCGGCGAGCGAGTCCTCGCGCGTGGCGAAGGAGTTCATGAGCACGAGCGGCAGCCGCGCGCCGGTGCGCTCGCGCAGCTCGAGGACCTGGCGGACGATGATGTCCAGGAAGCTCTGCCCGTCGCGGACCTCGAGCAGCGACTTCGCCCTGGTCATCCCCATGCTCGTGCCCAGCCCGCCGTTGAGCTTCAGCACCACGGCTTGGTCGAGCACGTCGGGCCCGGCGTCCTCGGACAGGTCGTCGACCGACGGGACATCCGCCACGGGCTCGATGTCGCGTTCGGCGAGCATCCCCTCGTCACCCGACTCCAGCAACCCGTAGTAGTGGCGGAAGCTCGCGATCGCGGCGTCGCCGGCGCCGTCGGCGCGCAGCTTCTCGACGCCCGCGTCGAGGCCGCTCATGCGTCGTCCCGGTCGACGGTGTCGGGGGAGAACGCGGGAAGACAGTTCGGGGACTCGGTGAGCGGCGGCATGCGACTGAGGCTATCCCCCCACCTGGGTACGGTGGGGGTGTGAGTCCGCGCCATCTAGCGGAGTACCTGCTGCCCGACGGCCTGCCTCGGCCGCGGCTGCGTGGCTGGCTGCATCTCGGCGCCGTGCCCGTCGCCGTTGCCCTCGGAGTGCTGCTGGTGATCTTCGCCCCCAGCGGGCGCGCGACCCTCGCCGCCGCGATCTACGCGCTGGCCGTCGTCGGCCTGTTCGCCACCAGCGGGGTCTACCACCGCGGGCGCTGGGAGCCCGCCGTGCGCGCCTGGCTTCAGCGCGTCGACCACGCGATGATCTTCGTGCTGATCGCGGGGACCTACACGCCGATCTGCCTGCTGGCGATCGGCGGCACCATGGGCACCGTGCTGCTCGCCGTCGTGTGGGGCGCCGCGGTCGCGGGCGCGGCCGTGAACCTGCTGCCGTGGCGCCTGCCGCGCTGGGTCAGCGTCGCGATCTATCTGCTGATGGGCTGGGCCGCGGTCGTCGCGGTGCCCGGCCTCGTCGCGGGCATCGGGATCGTGCCCTGCCTGCTCGTGCTGCTCGGCGGCCTGCTCTACACCGCGGGCGCCGTCATCTATGCGCTCAAGCGCCCCGACCCGCTGCCGAGCACCTTCGGCTACCACGAGATCTTCCACGCCTGCACGATCGTGGCCGCCGCCGCCCACTACGCGGTCATCGCGTTCTGGGTGCTGCCGGGCGCTGCGTAGGGCACGAGTGGTTTCGCGGGGGTGTGACGAGATGACGGTCATATAGACCGTCAGGCCGTCACACCCCCCAACGGAAACGACCCGCCTCAGGACCCCCAGGACTCCAGGTAGGCCTGCTGCGCCTCGGTGAGCGCGTCGATCCGCACGCCGAGGGCGTCGAGCTTCAGGCGCGCGACCTCGGCGTCGATGTGCGGCGCGACCGGGTGCACGCCGGGCGCCAGGTCGGCGCCGCGGGCGACGAGGTCTGAGACCACGAGCGCCTGGAGCGCGAAGGACATGTCCATGACGGCCGGCGGGTGGCCCTGGCCCGCGGCGAGGTTGACGACGCGCCCGGAGGCGAGCAGGTTCAGGCGCCGCCCGCCGAGGTCGTACTGCTGCACGAGCGGCAGCGCGTCGCGGACGTCGGTGGCGGCGGCGCGCAGCGCGTCGAGATCGATCTCGACGTCGAAGTGCCCGGCGTTGGCGAGGATGGCGCCGTCCTTCATGACGGCGAAGTGCTCGGCGCCGAGGACGCCGCGCGAGCCGGTGACGGTGACGAGGATGTCGGCGCGCGGTGCGGCGGCCAGCGCGGGCATGACCTCGAAGCCCTCCATGCGCGCCTCGAGCGCGCGAATCGGATCGACCTCGCAGACGATCACCTGCGCCCCGGCGCCCCGGGCGCGGTGGGCGAGGCCGCTGCCGGTGGGGCCGTAGCCCAGGACGACCCACGTCTGCCCGGCGACGAGCACGTTCGTGGCGCGCAGGATGCCGTCGAGCGCCGACTGGCCCGTGCCGTAGTAGTCGTTGAACAGCCGTTCGGCGCGCGCCTCGTTGACGGCGATCACCGGGACGGTGAGGTCCATCGCGCGCACGCGCAGCAGGCCGGTGGTGGTCTCCTCGGTGCCCCCGATGAGCCGTTCGCGCACGCCCGGGCCGGCGGCGTGCAACAGACCGACGAGGTCGGCGCCGTCGTCGAGCGTGACGTGCGGGCGCGTCCGCGCGACCGCGGCGACGTTCGCCGCGTAGGCGTCGGCGTCCTCGCCGCGCACGCCATGGACCGCCACGCCGTCGGCCGCGAGCGCCGCCGCGGTGTCGTCCTGCGTGGACAGCGGGTTGGCGGCGCACAGCGCCACTTCCGCGCCCCCGGCGACGAGGGCGCGGACGAGGTTGGCGGTCTCCGCCGTGACGTGCAGGCACGCCCCGACGGTGATCCCGTCCAGCGGCCGGTCCGCGGCGAGCCGCTCGCGCACGGACCGCAGGACCGGCATCTGGGCGTCGGCCCAGTCGATCCGGTCGCGGCCCGCGGTGACGAGCGTCTCCGCCGCGGCGGCCACAGGCGGTTAGTACCTGTAGTGGTCTGACTTGTACGGGCCCTCGACCGGCACGTCGATGTAGGCGGCCTGCTCGGGGGTCAGCTCGGTGAGCTTCACGCCGAGCGCGTCGAGGTGCAGGCGGGCGACCTTCTCGTCGAGGTGCTTGGGGAGCACGTAGACCTGCTTCTCGTACTCGCTCTCCTTCGTGAACAGCTCGATCTGGGCGATCGTCTGGTTGGTGAAGGAGTTCGACATCACGAACGACGGGTGGCCGGTCGCGTTGCCGAGGTTCAGCAGGCGCCCCTCGGACAGCAGGATGATCGAGTGGCCGTCCTCGAAGGTCCACTCGTCGACCTGCGGCTTGATGTTCGTGCGCGTGATGCCCTGCGCCTTGGCCAGGCCGGCGATGTCGATCTCGTTGTCGAAGTGGCCGATGTTGCCCACGATGGCTTGGTGCTTCATCTGCGCCATGTGCTGGGCGGTGATGATGTCCTTGTTGCCGGTGGTCGTGATGAAGATGTCGCCCTCGCGGATGACGTCCTCGAGCGTCTTGACCTCGTAGCCCTCCATCGCGGCCTGCAGCGCGCAGATCGGGTCGATCTCGGTGACGATCACGCGAGCGCCCTGGCCGCGCAGCGAGGCGGCCGAGCCCTTGCCGACGTCGCCGTAGCCGCAGATGACGGCGACCTTGCCGGCGATCATGACGTCGGTCGCGCGGTTGATGCCGTCGACGAGCGAGTGGCGGCAGCCGTAGAGGTTGTCGAACTTCGACTTGGTGACCGAGTCGTTGACGTTGATGGCCGGGAACAGCAGCTCGCCGGTCTGCTGCATCTGGTAGAGGCGGTGGACGCCCGTGGTCGTTTCCTCGGTGACGCCCTTGATGCCCTCGCCGATCTTCGTCCAGCGCTCGCCGTCCTCGGCGATCGACCGCCGCAGGAGGGTCAGGAACACCTGGAACTCCTCGGACTCGGCCTGCGCCGGGTCCGGCACGGCGCCGGCCTTCTCGTACTCGGTGCCCTTGTGGACGAGCATCGTCGAGTCACCACCGTCGTCGAGGATCATGTTGGGGCCTTCGCCGGGCCACGTCAGCGCCTGCTCCGTGCACCACCAGTACTCCTCCAGCGTCTCGCCCTTCCAGGCGAAGACGGGGACGCCCTGCGGATCCTCGGGGGTGCCGTTGGGGCCGACGACGATCGCGGCGGCCGCGTGGTCCTGCGTGGAGAAGATGTTGCACGAGCACCAGCGCACGTCGGCGCCCAGAGCAGTCAGCGTCTCGATGAGGACCGCGGTCTGGATGGTCATGTGCAGCGAGCCCATGATGCGGGCGCCCTGCAGCGGCTGCGACGCGGCGTATTCCTCGCGCGTCTTCATCAGGCCGGGCATCTCGTGCTCGGCAAGACGGATCTCGTTGCGGCCGTACTCGGCCAGGGAGAGATCGGCGACCTTGTAGTCGGTGCTCGTGGCGGTGGCGGTGGGGGGCATCTGTTCCTTGCGGTTGGGGGACGTCTAGATCAGCTGGGTCGCGGCGGCGAGGAGCCGCTCGTGCTTGTCCTGCTCGAAGCGCAGCCAGTCGCTCGGGGCGACGTCGGCCGGGCGCCGGGCCTCGGATTCGAACCACGTGTCGACCTCGGCCCGCAGGCCGTTGTCGTCACGCATACGGCGTACGAAGCCCATCTCGCCCAGGCCCACGCCGCGGCTGTCGAGCAGCTCGCGCAGGGTCCGCAGCCGCTGCAGCTCGGGCGCGCCGTAGAGGCGGTAGCCCGATCCCGAGCGAGCCGGCTCGACGAGCCCGACCTGCTCGATGTACCGCAGCATGCGCGCGGACCAGCCCGTCGTCCGGGCGGCCTCGTTGATGGTCAGCGCATCCAAGATGCCCCAACCTTACCAGGGTTGTGTCAAGGTTTGGGGCGCGGCGGGCTGAGACCACGCTCCCAGTTGCCCGCCGCGCGCGGGTGGCGGCTCGAACGTCGGTCTTCGCCCCCTATGAGGGGGCAGGACCGACGTTCGACGCGCCGCGCAACGACCCGCCGCGGGACGACCGTAGGGGCCCGGCGCCTACTCCTGGGTGAGCTGGCTCTTGAGCTGGCCGAGCAGTTCGACCGGCTCGGGGTCGACCCCGCGCAGGACGGCCATGTACAGCGAGACGAGGTCGCCCAGGAGCACGAGCGAGAACACGCGCTCCACCGCGGTCTGCCCGCGCGATTCGGCGCGCAGGACCTGCGCGGCGCCGGGGGCGATGAGCTCGGCCGTCAGGTCGATGCGCTCACGCACCCGCGGGTGCGTGTCGGCGTCGTCGAGGAACACGGCGGAGAACCGGCCGTGCTCGGAGGCCGAGCCCCAGCCCTCGATCTCGTTGTGGTCGAGCTCGGGCAGCTCGGAGGCGAACGCCGGCGACTTGGCGTTCTCGTTGATCTGGGTCTTCCAGCGGTAGGCGATCGGCGTCGTGAGCCCGGCGCCCGCGATCACGGGCACGGTGCCGTTCAGCGCGCGGGCCAGCGACTTGGCCAGCCCGTCCTCGGACCCCTCGGGCCCCCACTCCTCCACGAGCGCCTCGAGGTGGTCGGCGGCGACGTCGATCTCGGAGTTCATACGCGAGCTCACGCCGCACAGCGCGGCGACCTCGAGCACGGCGACGGTCATGTAGGCGACGGCCGCGCGGGGCTGGAAGCCGCCGGCGACCGGCAGCACCGGGACGCGCTCGGCGCGGGCCATCTCGGCGAGCTTGCCGCCGCTGGTGACGACGACGCGGCGGGCGCCGATGACGCCGGCGGCCTCGAAGCAGGCGAGCGTCTCCTCGGTGTTGCCCGAGTAGGACGCGCACAGGACGGTGGTGTCGTGCGTCGTCCACGGCGGCAGGCCGTAGGCGCGCGCGCCGAGGATCGGGCGGGAGGCGTGATCACCGAGGATCGCGCGGGAGAGCGGGCCGCCGATCGCCGAGCCGCCCATGCCGGCGATGACGATGCCGTCGGTGGAGTCCCACGGGTCCAGGCCCGCCGACTCGACCTTCCACACCGCGTCGCGGAGGTGCTCGGGAATCGCCAGAACGTCGGTGAGCTGATCGGTCGGATCGAACCGGCCGATCGTCTCGCGGTCGAGCACGAGCTCGTCGGTGGGGCTGGTCATGTGCCTGCGCTCTCCTCTCGCGTCCTCAGAACCTGATCGCCCCGTCGGCGATCTCGGTGCCCGGGAAGACTCGCACGCCGTGGTCCAGGACGTTCTGCGCCCCGATCGTGACGCCCTCGCCGAGCACGGCGCCGCCGGCGACCGTGGTGCCCGCGCCGATGCGCACGCCCGCGGCGACGATGCAGTCGCGCAGGACCGCGCCGGCGCCGATCTGCGCGCCGTTGAGCACGACGGAACGCTCGATCGTCGCGCCCTCGCCGACGGTCACGCCCTCACCGAGGACGACCAGCGAGCCGACATGGGCACCCTCGGCGATCGTGCACTCACGCTCGACCAGCGCGGGCGGTATGACGCGCCCGTCCACGACGGCGCGATCGTCGACCGAGAGGTAGGTGTCGCCCAGGCGCTCGGCCACAGCCGTGTGGACGTTGCCCTCGAGGATGTCGAAGGTGCCCTGGAGGTAGCGCGCGGGGGTGCCGATGTCCAGCCAGTAGGCCTCGGCGGGGAAGCCGTAGAGGCCGTGGTCGACGAGTCGCGGCCAGACGTCGCGCTCGATCGAGACGTTGCGGTCCGGCGGGATGAGGTCGAGCACCGAGCGCTCGAGGATGTAGGCGCCGGCCGAGATGCGGTTCGTGTCGATCTGGTCGGCCGCGGGCTTCTCCACGAAGCCGCGGACCGAGTTGTCCTCGTGCAGGCGCACGAGACCGTAGGCCGACGGGTCGGCGACGGGCACGAGCGCGAGCGTGCCGACGGCGCCGGTGGCCTCGTGCTGGGCGAGCTGGGCGGTGAGGTCGATGTCGGTGAGCACGTCGCCGTTGAGCATGAGGAAGCGCTCGTCGAGCAGGTCCTCGGCGTACTTCAGCGCGCCGGCGGTGCCGCGCGGGTCGGGCTCCTCGACGAAGCGCAGGCGCAGCCCGTACTGCGAGCCGTCGCCGAGCACGTTGCGCACCGCCGTCGCGAGGAAACCGCAGGACACGACCACGTCGTCGACGCCGTGGCGGGCGAGCCACTCGAGTGTGTAGGCGATGAACGGCCGGTCGACGAGCGGGACGACGGGCTTGGGGACCGTCGAGGTGAGCGGCCGCAGGCGCGTGCCCTCACCGCCGACGAGGATCACGGCCTGCACGAGCGCTAGACCCCGATGCCCTCGTAGGTCAGGCCGGCGGCCCGGACGGCATCAGCGTCGAGCGCGTTGCGCCCGTCGATCAGCAGCGTGCCCTGCATCGCGCCGGCGACCGCGGACCAGTCGAGCGTCTTGAACTCGTCCCACTCGGTGACGAGCACGACGGCATCGGCGCCCTCGGTGGCGCCGAGCGCGCCGTCGGCGAAGGCGATCCCGGGCATCATGTGGCGCGCCTCCTCCTCGGCGACCGGGTCGTAGGCGCGGACGCTCGCCCCGGCGGCCTGGAGGCGCGCGCTGAGCACGAGCGAGGTCGCCTCGCGCATGTCGTCGGTGTTCGGCTTGAAGGCGAGGCCCAGCAGCGCGACGGTCTTGCCGACCAGGGTGCCGAGGTGCTTCTCGAGCTTGCCGATCACCCGGCGCTTCTGCAGCTCGTTGACCTCGATCACGGCGTTGAGCAGCTGGAAGTGGTAGCCGGAGTTGCCCGCGAGCTGCTTGAGCGCGTTGACGTCCTTGGGGAAGCACGAGCCGCCGAAGCCGACGCCGGCCTGCAGGAACTTCGGGCCGATGCGGTCGTCGAGGCCGATGCCCTTGGCGACCTCGATCACGTTGGAGCCCGTGACCTCGCAGACGTTGGCGATCTCGTTGATGAACGAGATCTTCGTGGCCAGGAACGCGTTGGCCGCGAGCTTGACCATCTCGGCGCTGGCGATGTCGGTGCGCACCAGCGGCGCGTCGAGCGGGCGGTAGAGCTCGACGACGGCGTCGCCGGCCCAGTCGCCGTCGTCGCCGACGACCACGCGGTCCGGGTGCAGGAAGTCGTCGATCGCCGAGCCCTCCTTGAGGAACTCGGGGCAGGAGGCGTAGCGGAAGCCCTCCTTGCCCTGCTCGGCGAAGATGCGCTTGATCGAGCGGCCGGTGCCGACGGGCACGGTCGACTTCATCACCAGCGCGTGGCGGTCCGAGGGCGGCATCGAGGCCACGACGGAGTTGACGGCGCTGAGGTCGGCGTCGCCGGAGTACGTCGGCGGGGTGCCGACGGCGACGAACAGCAGGCGGGCGTGCTCGAGCGCGTCGGCGATGTCGGTCGAGAAATGCAGGCGGCCGCGGTGCTTCTGCACCAGCTCGGCCAGACCGGGCTCGTAGATCGGGATCTCCCCGCGCTCGAGGCGCTCGATCTTGTCGGCGTCGATGTCGATGCACCAGACCTCCGAGCCGAGCTCGGCGAAGCCGGCCGCGGTGACGAGACCGACGTAGCCGGTCCCGATGACGCCGATGGGTTCACGTTCAGACGTAGTCATGGACGGCGCGAAGGCTAGCGGGATCGCGCCGCCCGGGGCGATAGCGTCGCCGGGCCATCGCCGACCTCGACCGCGACACCCTGCACGCCCTCACCGAGGAGGAGCTGCGCACGTTCGCCGCCGCTCGCCCCCGCTCGCGGGCGCTCGGGGAGCGCGCGCACGGGGCTCCTCGGCGGGGTCCCGATGCCGTGGATGATGCGCTGGGCCGGAGCCTTCCCCGTCTTCTGCGCCTCGGCGCAGGGCGCGCGGGTCACCGACGTCGACGGCCACGAGTACGTCGACTTCTGCCTCGGGGACACCGGCGCGATGCCCGGGCACGGACCGCCCGCAGTCGTGGCGGCCGTCGTCGAGCAGCTCGGACGCGGAATCACCACGATGCTGCCGACCGAGGACGCGATCTGGGTCGGGGAGGAGCTGACACGCCGCTTCGGGCTCGCGCGCTGGATGCTGACGCTGACGGCCACCGACGCGAATCGCGCCGCGCTGCGTCTGGCGCGCGAGATCACCGGCCGCCGGCGCGTGCTGGTCTACAGCTACTGCTACCACGGCTCCGTCGACGAGGCCTTCGCCGTGGCCGACGGGGACGGGGGCACGCGCTCGCGCGCCGGCAACGTCGGGCCGGCCGTCGAGCCGGCATCGACCACGACGGCCGTCGAGTTCAACGACCTTGGCGCGCTGGAGGCGGCCCTGCGCGGCCAGGAGGTCGCGTGCGTGCTCGCCGAGCCCGCCATGACGAACATGGGCATCGTGCTGCCCGACGAGGGCTACCTGGAGGGGCTGCGCGCCCTCACGCGCGAGACGGGGACGCTGCTCGTCATCGACGAGACCCATTGCCTGTCCGCCGGCCCGGGCGGGTGCACGGCGGCCTGGGACCTGGAGCCCGACCTGCTGACCGCGGGCAAGGCGCTGGCCGGCGGGGTGCCGGTCGGCGTGCTCGGCCTCTCGGAGGCGACCTCATCGGCGATGTTCGCCCAGCCCGACGCCGACTACGAGGACACGGGCGGGGTCGGCGGCACGCTGGCGGGCAACCCCATGTCGGCGGCCGCGATGCGGGCCACGCTTCAGCACGTGCTGACGGCTGAGGCCTACGCGCACACGATCCCGCTGGCCGGCCGCTTCGCCGCGGGCGTGGAAGAGGTCGTCGCCCGCCACGGCGCGCCGTGGCACGTCACGCAGCTGGGCTGCCGCGCGGAGTACGCGTTCACGCCCGAGCCGGCGCGCAACGGGACGCAGGCACACGCGGCGGCCGACCACGACCTCGAGCGCTTCCTGCACCTCCACGCGCTCAACCGCGGCGTGCTGCTGACGCCCTTCCACAACATGGCGCTGATGGCGCCTCCCACGACGGCCGCCGACGTCGACCGCCACACCGCGGTCTTCGACGAGGCTCTGAGCGCGCTGTTCCGCTAGCGCGAGCCGACGGTGGTGAGCGACCGGGCGATGGCCAGCATCTGCTTGTTGCTGATCGTCTCCGACAGCGAGTTCGAGACCCAGTAAACGGCACGCGGCGTCTTCCACGAGACGAGGCGCAGGCGGCCGCCGTCGTAGTAGAGCTGGAACTTGCGCCCGCGGGCCTTCAACGTCTCCGAGGGGTCGTCGAGGATCGGCGGTGCCTTCCAGTTCGTGCCCTGCACGCCGTAGTACTGGCCGAAGAGGCCCGCGCTGACGACCATGCGGTAGGCGCGGTGCTTGCGGTGGCCGCGGTCGTAGATGTCATAGACGCGGGGCCCGTCGCCGACGTAGGAGCCCTTCGACAGTCGCGCGGAGGGGAAGTAGAGCGGGAACGAGAGGCGCGCCGACGCCTTGGCGACGTGGTCCTCGGCCTGGCGGCGGTCGTTGACCATGCCCGGCGGCAGGCCGGGCGAGGTCTTGGCCTTCTTCTTCTTCTTGGTCGTGGCGTTGTCGGCGCGGCCGACCTTCTTCTTGCCCGTCGCGCGCACGTTGAGGAAGTCGCCGAGGGACTTCTGAAGGTTCCCGTCGGAGATCGTCACGTACTCCGGGCCCGCGTCGCCGCGGAACTGCACCTCGCGGATCGGGTGGCTGGAGGACTCGAAGGCGAGCTTGAGCAGGCGCAGGATCGCCGGCGTGGAGTTCAGGTCGGTGTCCGTGTAGGCGCCGAAGATCTTCAGCAGCTCCTTGCGGTCGCCGAACAGGCGGCCGAGGCCGATCTGGGCCTTGGCCTGGCGCAGGAAGTCCTGCTGGCGCGCCGAGCGCACGAAGTCTGAGTCCTCGTGGCGGTAGCGGACGTAGTCCAGCGCCTTCTGGCCGCAGAGCTTCTGGTAGCCCGCCGGGATGTTGATCTCGGCGTACTGCTGGCTCGGGGGCACGCCCACGTTGGAGTGCTGGTACTTGCGATCGACGTCGACGAACACGCAGCGAAGGCGGTCGACGGCGCGGCGGAAGCCGCCGAAGTTCACGTTGACCACGTGCGATATCGGGATGTGCAGCAGGCTCTTGACCGTCTTGACCGCCAGCGCGGGGCCACCGAGCGCGTAAGCCGCGTTGATCTTCTGCGTCCCCTGACCCGGAATCTGCACCTTGAGGTCGCGCGGGATCGACATGACCGCTGTCGCGGACTTCTTGGGATCCAGGCGCACAAGCATCATCGTGTCCGAGCGCACCGGGTTGTCGGCCTTCACGTCGACGAAGCGCCGGTCGGAGCCGAGCACGAGCAGGGTCTGTGGGCCGCCGCCCTTGACGTCGTCGAGCGCCCCCTTGAGGTTCGGGATCGGCGGGCGCCCGTCGGTGACGATCCGCACGAGGCTGTTGACCTCGATCAGCCCGGCGGAGGCGATCGTGCCCGCCGTGCAGAGCACGATCAGCGCGCCCGCGATCAGGAACCGCAGGTACAGGCCGCGGGAGACGCGGGGTGGCTTCTCGTCGGGTTCGAACGCACTCATGACAGCGGGGAACGGATGAGACTAGGCGGTGCGACGGCGGCGGCTCAGGCCAGGCCGCCCTCCACCGCCCTCAGCGGTGGCTGCTCCTGGCGCTCCAGCCACGCGGGCAGTCCGCGGACGAAATCACCCAGCGCCTGGCGGTAGCGCTCGAGCGAGGATACCGACACCCACTCGGCCGGGCCGTGGTGGCCGCCGCCGACCGGGCCGAACTCGACCGCGGGCACGCCGACCTCCAGGAACGACACGGCATCCGATGCGCCGTCACGGCCGATCGACAGCGCCTCGCCCTCGACCGACCGCCCCACGGCGTCGCGCAGCGCCTGCACGTAGAGGTTCTGGCGCGACACGATCGCCGGCGCGCGCGTGAAGCACTTGACGATCTCGAGGTCGGCGATGTCGCGGATCTGGGCCAGGATCTCGCCCGGGTCCTGGTTGGGGAGGAAGCGGATGTCGACGTCCATCGTGCAGGTGTCGGGCACCTTGTTGAACGCGTCCCCGCCGACGATCCGCGCGAGGTTGATCGACGGGCGGTCGAAGAGGTCGGAGCTCATGCGGCTGAACGGGAGCGTCTCGATGCGGCGGTAGGCGTCCTGGGCCTTGAGGATCGCGTTGTCGCCCAGCCACGGCGTCGAGCCGTGCGCCGCCGTGCCGCTGATCTGCGCGCGGACGGCGAGCACGCCCTTGGCCTGGACGCCGATATGCAGGTCGGTGGGCTCGCCGGTGATCGCGAAGTCGCCGCGCAGGCCGTCTTTGATGAGCTCGTCGGTCGAGCGCCGCGAGATGTCCTCGGACTCCTCGTCGGGCACGCAGACGAAGCGCACCCGCACCCTGTCCTGACCGGCGGCGTCCTTGAGCGCGCACATCATCGCCGCGAGGCCGCCCTTCATGTCGTAGGCGCCGCGGCCGATGAGCCGGTCGCCCTCGACCCGCGGCTCGAACTGGCCTTCACGACCCGGGACGACGTCGAGGTGGCCATGGAAGATCACCGTCGGGCCGTCGGACGGCCCGACCTCGGCCATGATCACCGGCAGGCCGTCGTGGTCGCGGTCGGTCACCGGCACGTCGCGGGACTCGAGCCAGCCCTTGACGAACCCGGCGGCGGCGCGCAGCTGATCGACCTGGGAGGTGT
>JBDTYI010000093.1:0-3755 GCA_040005775.1 Solirubrobacteraceae bacterium | reverse complement strand
GATCCTGGAGACCAACCGCGCGATGAACCGCGGCATGGAGGCCATGAACGGCCGCCAGGTCAAGACCTACCGGATCTACCGCCGCGCCCTCGGCTGAGTCCATCGACGGGGTTAGACTCCCCGCCGATGGCTGCCAGCGTCGTCGCCTCGGCCGCCCTGGCCCGGATGGGCTCGTCGACCGATCCGATCTGGCTGCGCTCGCGCAACTGGGACCTGGGCTTCCTGATCCTCAGCGTCGTCCTCGTGCCGATCCCGCTGCTGCTCTACCACGGGCTCGGGATCTCCCAGACGGCGGTCAACCTGATCGTCGCCGGCCTGATCGGCGGGCCGCACCTGTACTCGACGTTCACCTACACGTTCTTCGAGCCCAACTACCGTGCGCGCCACAAGCGCTTCATGCTCGGCTCAGGGCTGCTGCCGGTGCTCGTGACCGTGCTGGCGTTCGTGAACCTCCAGGTGCTGCTGACGATCTTCTTCACGTGGGCGTCGGTGCACGTGCTGCACCAGATCACCTACATCAACGACTGCTACGCGGCCAAGCGCCCGGTGGCGCGGTCGCGGCGCTCGCGGATCATCGACTACGGCGTGACGTTCAGCTGCCTGTATCCGATGGCCACGCCGCAGATCCTCAACCACGACTTCCAGCTCGGCGGCCACCAGCTCTATGTGCCGAGCTGGGCCGACCACGGCTTCGTCGCCGACGCGCAGATCTTCGCCGCCTTCGCCGTGTTCGGCGTCTTCTTCGTGCTGTGGGTGGCCAAGGGGCTGCGCGAGTGGCGCGAGGGGACCCTCAACGTGCCCAGCGTGCTGCTCATCGGGCTGACGATCGCCGTCGGCTTCACGCTGCCGCTGTTCGGAAACATCGACGTCGCCTTCCAGGGCTTCAACTGCTGGCACTCGATGCAGTACCTGGCCCTGATCTGGTTCCTGGGCACGATGCGCAAGGAGCGGGGCGAGATCGACAACCACTTCGTGGCCGAGCTCAGCGGCCCCGAGCGGCCGCTCGCCTTCTACGGCCTGACCGTCGCGCTGACGCTGTCGGCCGGACTGCTGGTGCTTGCGATCCACACGATCGGGGGAGTCGAGCTGCAAACGTCCTACTACATCGTCATCCTCAGCACCCTGTTGCAGCACTACTACCTCGACCACATGCAGTTCACCAAGCTGGGCGACACGCTCGGCTCGGGCGACCACCTGCTCGCCGGGAGCACGCGATGAGCGGTCCGGTGCCCCAGCCCGAGGACGTCGAGGAGGTCGACGCCGTCCCGGTGCTCGCGTCCGCCGGCGCCCCGGTGGCCGACCAGCGCGCGCAGGGCGCGGTCGTGGTCAAGCAGGCGGCCGCGGTGGCCGTCGGGTCCTTCGCGGCCGGCGTGGCGACCGTCGCCGCGGTCCGCATGGGCAAGTCGGTCGCCTCGCGCCGGCGCTCGCGCAAGCGCCTGCCCATAGTGGCGTCGCGCTCGTTCCTCGTCGACGTGCACCTGCTCGGCGACAAACGCTAGCGGCGAAGGCCTCGAGCGCGCCGGTGTCCCCGCCGCATCTCGTCCTCTTGGTGTTGCCATAGCGACACAGGAAGGACGATTTGGCGAAGGATCGGTTGGGGGCGAACCGCACGTCTTCCCGCGACGGCTCAGCCGGGCGCCGGTCCGGTGGATCCGCGGACGACCAGCTCGACCGGCAACGTGCGCCGGCGCGGCCTGCGGCCCTCCAGCACGGCGGCCAGCATCTCGAAGCCGGCGGCGCCGATCAGCTCGCCGTCGGCGGCCAGCGTCGTCAAGGGCGGGTCCAGGACGCTGGCCACGGGCAGGTCGTCGCACCCGACGATCGAGACGTCCTCGGGCACGCGCAGGCCCAGCTGGCGAGCGGCGACGCAGGCGCCCGCCGCCATGATGTCGTCGTCGCAGATGAGCGCGGTTGGGCCGCCGCCGCCCTCCAGGAGGCCCCGCGTCGCGGCCGTGGCCGGCGCGTGGGCGATCGCCGAGTGCGCGCGCGTGATCGGCGGCAGGCCCCGCCCGGCCACCTCTGCGTCGGCGGCCTCGACGCGCCGGTGGAAGGTCGGCTCGTTGACCGAGGAGCTCAGGTGCCCGATCCGC
Source organism: Solirubrobacteraceae bacterium (assembly GCA_040005775.1). GTDB lineage: Bacteria > Actinomycetota > Thermoleophilia > Solirubrobacterales > Solirubrobacteraceae > JAOPZW01. The sequence goes on along the minus strand of JBDTYI010000093.1, from coordinate 1,665 downwards.
CGGTGCCCGAGACCGGCGAGGTGGTCGATCGCCGCCCGGACGCCGTCCTCGAAGCGAAAGCGCACCGACGGCAGCCGGGGCGCCTCGAGCTCGATGAGCACGACGCGGTCAGCGGGCTCCCCGGCCGGCGGGGTCACGCCGAAGAGCAGGAAGCCGTCGACGGGCCCCGCGGCCAGCGCGGAGAAGGACTGTTGCGCCCACGTCTCGTCGCGGTCGAGGTCGACGAGTGCGACCTCGAACCCTGCGGCGCGCGCGGCGTGGGTCGCACCGCGCAGCACCTGGCCGAAGAACGGGTTCGTCACGTCGGGGACGACGAGGCAGACGACGCGCGCCGCACCCAGCTTCAGCGCCTGCGCGGCCCGGTTGGGGCGGTAGCCGAGCTCGGCGGCCGCCCGGCGCACGGCCTCCTCGGTGGCGGCGGACACGCGCCCGCGCGCCTTGCCGGACAGCACCAGCGACACCGTCGACTGCGACACTCCGGCGTGCTCGGCGACCGCCACGCTGGTCACGCGATCCGCGCCCATGTCCACATCACACCAGTCCGGCGGTCAGCCGTACTTGCGCCTGCTAGCGTCATACGTATGATGCTAATACGTATGACGAGACAGGGAGCCGTACTTGCCGCCGCTGCCACCGCCGCGCTGGCGACGTGCGCCGCGACCGCGTGGCCGGCCGTCGCGCGCGGCGATGGGGGCGAGGCGCGCCTCGCGCTCGTCGTCGACGCCCGCCTCGGGCGCGCCGGGCGCGAGCTGGTCGATCCGGCGCTGCGCGACGCCGGGGCGGTGCTTCGCCTGCCCCGCACCGCGCGCGAGGCACGCGTCGACGTGCGCTACCTGGTGGCCTCCGGGCACCGGGTGATCGTCGTCGGCCCGCAGTCCTCCGCGTCGGCCAGGCCCGGGGTGTTGCGGGCGTCCGGCGTGCCCGACGCACTCGCGGCCGTCAGGCGCTCAGCGCGATGACGTTGCCCATCGACCGCGTCTTCGCGCGGTCGTGGGTCACCCAGGTGGCGAACTCGGCTGCGGGCAGGGCCCTCGCAAACGAATAGCCCGGGCCGAGATCGCAGCCCAGCTCGGCGAGCAGGCGGCCGATCTCCCGGGTCTCGACGCCCTCGGCGACGACGCGCAGGCCCAGGCTGCTGGCCGGCTGCACCGTGCAGGCGACGATGGCGGCGTCGCGCGCATCATGGGCCATCGACATCACGAATGAGCGGTCGATCTTCACCTCGCTCACCGGCAGCAGCTTGAGGTACTCCATGGAGGAGTAGCCGGTGCCGAAGTCGTCGATCGACAACTCGACGCCGAGCTCGTGCAGCCGCGAGAGGATCGGCAGGGCCCGGGCGGGGTCCGCGACGACCATCGACGCGGTCACCTCGAGCACGAGGGCGCTGGTCGGGACGCCGTGGCGGTGGCACATCTCGGCCACACGCTCGGGCAGGTCGCGCTCGATCAGGGTGCGGGCCGAGAGGTTCACGGCGATGTCGACGTCGAGGCCCTCCCGGCGCCACTGCCCCGCCTGGCGCAGGGCGCGGTCGAGCACGTGCAGGGTGAGCGGGACGATCAGGCCGGTGTTCTCGGCCAGCGGGATGAACTCCGACGGGCTGACCGCGCCGTGGTCCGGATGGGCCCAGCGCAGCAGGACCTCGGCTCCGAGCGCGCGCCCCGTGCG
>JBDTYI010000092.1:0-7721 GCA_040005775.1 Solirubrobacteraceae bacterium | reverse complement strand
GCGAGGAGGCGGCCACCTACTACAAGGTGCGCCCACGCGACCGAGCGCTCGTCGCCCTCGTCTACGTCGCGCTGATCGCCATGCTCGTCCTGGGGATGGACCTCACGCACCTGCAACGCGACATCCCGAACTAGCTGCTTGACCGGGAGCCGCACGGTGCGCTTGGATCGGACGCACGCACCAAAACGGACAGGAGGCGTACATGGACACCTATGTGATCTTGAGGCGTAGCGGCTGGCGGTCGGGCGCTGAGCTCGAAGAGGCAGCGGGGCGGTCGTCCAAAGTCGGCGACGACGAGATGTCCGACGACATCCGCTGGATCCGAAGCTACGTCCTCGAGGAGGACGGTGGCTCGGTCGGCACCGTCTGCATCTACGAGGCCAGCAGCCCGCAGAAGATCCGCGAGCACGCGGAGCGAGCGGACCTGCCGGTCGACGAGATCATCAGGATCGCCGACACCGTGATCGTGCGGCCTGACCCGGAGCCGGCCGCCGCCTGACGCTCAGAGCCCGAGCGCCTCGGTCAGGAAGGCCGCCTGGCGCGCCTCGGAGCGCCGGGCGATCTCGAGGTCGAAGTAGTTGAAGGCGTGGATCGCCTCGTCGATGACGTCCAGTTCGGCCGCGTTGCCGGCCCGGGCCCAGCGCGCGGCCATGAACAGCGAGTCGTCGAGCAGCGGATCCTCGGTGCCGACCGTGAAGAGCGCCGGCGGCAGGCCGGTCAGGTCGGCGTAGAGCGGCGAGATCGCCGGGTCGCGGCGGTCCTCGGGCGTGACGCCCGGGAGGTACTGGTCGCCGAACCAGTCGATGATGGGCGTGGAGAGCACGAGGTAGCGGTCGCCCCAGGCGCGCGCGCTGGGCGTGAGCGACAGGTCAAAGGCGCCGAAGACGAGGTTGGCGGCAGCGAAGCCGCCGATGCCGCGGTCGCGGAGGCGCAGGAGGGTCAATGCGGACAGGTGCCCGCCCGCGGACTCGCCGCCGATCGCGTAGCGCTCGGGCGCGCCGAGCTCGCCGGCGCCGCCGTCGAGGAGCCACCGAGCGGCGTCCTCGCAGTCATCGGGGCCCGCCGGGTGGGGATGCTCGGGCCCGAGTCGGTACTCGACGCTGACGACGACGAGGCCGTTGGCCTCCGCGAGCACGCCGAGGCGGGTGTCCTGCTCGTCGGCCGTGCCCAGCGTCCAGCCGCCGCCGTGGATGTGCAGGTAGGCGCCCGTCGCCGCACGCGTCTGCGGCTCGATGAGCCGCAGCTTGAGCGGACCGTCGCGGCCCTCGATCTCGTGCCAGCGGGCGTGGTCGAGCAACTCAGGCACCGGGAAGACGCCCTTGCCGGCGCGCCGCGCCGCACGCACCTGCTCGATCGTCGCCGTCCACGGCATCGGCAGCGCGCGCAGGCGCTCCTCGAGATCGGCGTTGAATGCGCGTGCCTCGTCCGTGGCGCCCATGGTCAGTAGCGCTCCGAGAGGGCGCGCTGCATGTCGCGCTTCTGGTCCTTGGCCTTCAGCGACTCGCGCTTGTCGAAGCGGTCCTTGCCCTTCGCGAGCGCGATCTCGACCTTCGCGCGCGAGCCCTTGAAGTACAGGCGCGTGGGCACGAGCGTCAGGCCGCGCTCGGCGACCTGGCCGTCGAGGCGCTCGATCTCGCGCTGGTGGGCGAGGAGCTTGCGCGGGCGCTCGGGCTCGTGGTTCTCGCGCGCGGCGGGCCCGTAGGGCGGGATGTGGACGTTGTGCAGCCACAGCTCGCCGTCGCGGATCTGCGCGTAGCCGTCCTTGATCTGCGCGGTGCCGCCGCGCAGCGACTTCACCTCGGTGCCCTCGAGGACCATGCCGCACTCCAGCCGGTCGAGCAGCTCGAAGCGGAAGCTCGCGTACCGGTTGGTGGCGATGTCCCCTTCCGCCGCCTTGCGCTTCTTCCCCTTGGCCACCCCAGCAGGGTAGCCGCCGCCCCGCGCGACGCGCCGTTGCCGGGGCGGTGCTAGTCCGGGATGCCGACGAGGTCGAGATCCACCCGGCCGCGCGGGGCTTCGACGGACCGCACGGCGACGGTGACCGGGTCGCCGAGGCGGATCGCGCCGCCGCGGCGGGTGCCCATGAGGACCGTGCCCTCCTCGTTGAGCTCCCACCAGTCGCCGGGCATCCGCCGCACGGGCAGCATCCCGCGGTACCCGTCGCCGAACGCGACGAACGCGCCCGACCCGATCAGTCCGACGACCTCGCCGTCGTGCACCGTGTCCCAACCGTGCTCGAACATCTCACGCTCCAGCAGGAAGCAGCGGGCGACGTCGTCGGCGTCGCGCTCGATGACCATCGCGTCGCGCTCGCGGTTCGACGTCCACTCCCCCGCCTCGCCCAGGATGTCCGCGCGGGGCGCGTCCTCCATCCCGCCGACGGCGCTGAGCAGCGCGCGGTGGCAGACGAGGTCGGGGTAGCGGCGGATCGGCGAGGTGAAGTGGCAGTAATGCGCGAGGCCGAGGCCGGCGTGCCCGAGGGGCCGCGGGTCATAGCGCGCCTGCTTGAGCGAGCGCAGAACGAGCGACGTCAGCGCGGCGCGCCCGTGACCGGTTCGGCGCACGTGCTGGTCGACGAGCTGCGAGCACTCCGCGACCACGACGGCGGCCTCCGACGGCGACATCGTCTCGTGCACCGGGGGCGTGGCGACCCCGAGCGACGCCAGCTGCTCGACGAGGCGCTCGGCGCGCGCCGGATCCGGGCGCTCGTGCACGCGGTGCAGCGCCGGGATCGCCCGTTCGGCCAGCAGCTTGGCGACCGCCTCGTTGGCGGCGATCATCAGGTGCTCGATGAGCCGGTGGGACTCGGTCTGCTCGGTCGCCTCCGACGCCGTGACGTGACCGCGGCGGTCGAAGCGGAACTCGGGCTCGGAGGACTCGATGGCCAGCGCGTGGCCCTCGGCCCGGCGTGACTGAAGCGCGGCGGCGGCCGCCCGGGCGGCGACGAGCGGCTGCGCCCACGGGTCCGCGGCGCCCTCCTCGCCGGCGAAGATCCGGTCGACGCGGTCGTAGTCCAGGCGCTCGTCGGAGCGGATGATCGAGCGGTAGAAGGAGGACTTGACGGTCGCGGCCCCCGCGAGCTCGAGCTCGGCCGTAACCGCCATGCGCTCGACGCCGGGCCGCAGCGAGCAGGCATCGTTGGACAGCGCCTCGGGGAGCATCGGCTCGACGAGGCCCGGGACGTAGACCGACGTGGCGCGCTGGTAGGCGGCGCGGTCGATCGCGGTGCCCGGGCGCACGTAGGCGCTGACGTCGGCGATGTGCACCCAGACGCGCCACCTGTTGTCCTCGATCTGTTCGCAGGAGATCGCGTCGTCGAAGTCGCGCGCGGTGATCGGGTCGATCGTGAACGTCGCCAGCGCGGTGAGGTCGCGGCGGGGATCGTCGGGCGGCCGCGCTTGCATGGCGGCGCGTTCCACCCCGGGCGGGAAGCGGCGCGCGAGGCCGCGGTCGAGCATGAGCGCGTCGAGCACGTCGCGCGCAACGTCCGGGCGCCCCAGGACGCGATCGATCGTGAAGCGCCCGCCTTTCGGCCGCGGCCGCAGCAGCGCCAACCGGCCCGGACGGGCGTCGGAGCTGCGCTGCACGGTCACCGGGCGACCGCGGGAGAAGAACGGCTCGCCGGTGAGGAAGCGGCCGCGCTGCGCCAGCTCGACGACGCGGGGCGGGGCCTGGTCGACCACTAGCCTCGGGGGCACTTCGCGCCGACCACGCGCGTCGCGCGGTCCAGGCCCTCATCGGCCGCGGTCTTCGGCTCGTCGGAGGCCTTGACGTCGGGCGCGATGCCGGCGCCCGTCTTCACGCCGCGCCCGCCGAGGTTGCGACCCTTGGGCGTGAAGTACTGCCCGGCGGTGATGTCCAGCGCACCGCCGTTGGAGAGGTCGAGGACCTCCTGGAAGACGCCCTTGCCGAACGTCCGCGTTCCGATCACCGTCGCGCGGTCGCGGTCCTGCAGCGCACCGGTGACGATCTCCGAGGCCGACGCGGTGCCCTTGTCGACGAGCACGCCGAGCGGGCCCTTCGGGTAGATCGCGTCGCCGGTCGCGTTCAGGGTCTGGCTGGGCACGGTGCGCCCGCGCGTGGTCACGATCGGGCCGTCGGACAGGAACGCGCTGGCGATCAGCTGCGCCTCGTTGACCAGGCCGCCGCCGTTGCCGCGCAAGTCGAGGACGAACGCCTTCGCCCCGCGCTTCTTCAGCCGCTTCAGCGCCTTGTAGACCTCCGCGTGCGCGCCGGAGGAGAACTGCGCCAGGCGCACCACGCCGATCGGGCAGCCGTTCTCGCGCTTCAGCGTCGACGCCACGACGGGCACGCTCACCGTCGACCGTGTGACCGTCCTGCTCAGGCGCTTGCCGCCGCGGACCCAGGCCAGGCGGACGTCGGTGCCCGGCGGGCCCTTCACGAGCGCGACGGCGGCGTCCTGCGACAGGCCGCGCAGGGGCTTGGTCCCCGCCTGCACGATCACGTCGCCGGTGCGCAGGCCCGCGCGCTTGGCCGGCGAGCCGTCGTAGACCGCCTCCACGCGCAGGCCCTGCTTCGACGGCGAGACCTGGAGGCCGACGCCCGAGAACTCCGAGCTCTGCGCCTGGCGGAAGCGCTTGTACTCAGCCGGGTTGAAGTAGTTGGAGAAGCGGTCGTTCAGCTTGGAGACGACGCCGGCGATCGCGTCGTCGGCGAGCTTGTCCTTGGGGATCTTGCGGTAGTAGGTCCGGTGGACGCGGTCGATCGCCTCGCGCACGACCGCCGTGTCGCTGTCGCCGACGACCGCTGAGCGCACGGGCTTCGGGAGCCAGTCGGGGTGCCGCCCGCCGACCCACATGCCCAGGGCAAGCAGGACGAGGACGGACAGCACTGCGAGGGGAACGCTGCGGCGCACGAGCCCTAAGCCTACGATGCCGCTCGTCCTTGGGCCGCGGGTAGGAGCGCAAGCGAGTACCCGCAGCGAAACGAGCGCTCTAGCGCGAGGCTTCGCCTCAGACGCGGAGGAAGCGGCGCAACGAGAGCCCCGAGCCCAGCGCGCTTACCCCGATCGACGCTGCGACCAGCAGCGTGATGAGCAGGCCGAAGTTGATCGTCTTGGGTCCCGAGAGCAGCGCGAACTGCTGGATCAGCGGGTCGAGGAGCGCGATCTTGCCCACCGCCAGCAGGAGGATCGCCATGATCCCGCCCAGCGCGCCGAGGACGATGCCCTCGATCACGAACGGCCAGCGGATGAACCAGTCGGTCGCGCCGACGAGCTTCATGACCTCGACCTCGCGTCGGCGCGAGAACAGCGACAGGCGAATCGTGTTGGACACCAGCAGCACGCTGGCCACGACCAGCAGGATCGCCAGCAGGCCGGTGGTGAGCTTCACCACGCGCGTGGCGACGAGGATCTTCTGCGTGTTGTCCTGGGAGTTCTTGACGTTGTCGATCGACGGGTCGATCGTGCTGCGTCCGCCGCCGGCCGACGTGGGCGCCAGCGCGTCGCGCAGCTTGAGCGCGTTGTCGGGATTGTCCGGGGTGACGCGGAACGTGTCGGGCAGCGGGTTGGAGCCGAGCAGCTGGTAGGCCTCGGGGTACTGGCGCTTCTGCTCGGCGTAGGCGGCCTGCTTGGACAGGTACTGCACCCTGCCGACGTGGGCGATCTTGCCGCCCGACAGCAGGCTCTGGACGCGCTTGACGTCGTCGGCCCTGGCGTCGGTCTTGAGATAGACGTTGACGAGCACCCGGTCGCGCACGTCGTTCGCCGCGCCCGTGGTCGCCTGGACGACGGGGATGAAGACGCCGAGCACGAGCACGGTGACGAGCACCGACGCCACGGCGGCGAAGCTGGGGATCGCGTTGCGCGACATCGACCGGAAGGCCTCGCGCAGGAAGAAGATCGGTCGCATCAGCCGCTAATCCCTGAAGGCCTCGTCGAACTCGTCGCCAGGCTCGCGGACGCGGCGCGGCTGGGGTGCGGGCTCGCGCAGCAGCTCGCCGAACTCGGCGGTGGACATGTCGGCGCGCGCCTCGTAGGAGCCGGTGGCCTCGTCACGGATGATCCGGCCTTCCGAGAGCTCGATCACGCGGCGGCGCATGCGGTCGACCATGGTCTGGTCGTGGGTCGCGACGACGACGGTCGTGCCGGTGAGGTTGATGCGATAGAGCAGCTGCATGATCCCGATGGACGTCTCGGGATCGAGGTTGCCGGTCGGCTCGTCGGCCAGCAGCAGCGGCGGATGGTTCACGAACGCGCGCGCGACCGAGACGCGCTGCTGCTCGCCGCCGGAGAGCTGGTCGGGCAGGTGGTGGAGCTTGGTCGCCAGGCCGGTCAGGCGCAGGATGTCGGGCACCTTCGCGCGGACCTCCCTGCGCGAGCCGCCGGTGACCTGGAGGGCGTAGGCGACGTTGTCGTGCACGGTGCGGCCGGGGAGCAGCTTGAAGTCCTGGAAGACCACGCCCAGGTTGCGCCGGTAGTAAGGCACCTTCTTGCGCGGGATGTCGGCCAGATCGCGCCCAGCGACCTCGATCTGGCCCGCGGTCGCCTCGAGCTCCTTGATGAGCAGGCGCATGAGCGTCGACTTCCCCGAGCCGGTGGACCCGACGAGGAAGACGAACTCCCCGCGGCGCACCTTGAACGACACGTCGTCCAGGCCGGTATGGCCTGGATACTGCTTCGTGACGTGCTTGAACTCGATGACCGCCGGCGCCGACGGGCGGACCGTCTCGCGGGCGCGGATCTCTGCTTCGGTTGTGGCCATGGGCGCTTTGCGAGGTTAGCCACGGGCCGTCGCGATCCTGCCTCGTTACGGCAACCTGCACGCTCGCTTGCAGCGGCCGCAACCCGGTGCACGGCTGCGCGTTGGGGGAGCATGACGCTCTTCCGCCTGGCGCCCGTCGCCGTCGCGCTCGGGCTGCTGGCGCCGTCGTGCGCGCTGGCGGCTCCGTTCGGCTTCTCCGACCCGGTGACCGTGAGCGGCGGCGACGTCAGCCAGACCGCCGCGGCGGTCGGCGCCGGCGGCGGGGCGCTGCTGGCGGCGACGATGAGCCCGACCGAATACACGCAGGAGGCCGTTCACGCCTGGTCGTGCCGGGCGCCCGGCGCGCCGTGGACCCAGGACACGCTTTCCAGCGATCTCAGCGAGGCCCGCGACGTGCAGGCCGCGATGACCCCCGACGGCCGCCGCGTCGCCGTCTGGGCCCAGATCCACAGCCTCAGCAATCGCGTGGCCTACGCGATCCGCGACCACGGCGGCGCGCTGCGCCAGACCGGCTCCTTCGCCGTGCGCGACGCGTACTCGGCTTCGCCGCGCCTGGCCGTCCTGCCGTCCGGCATCGTGCTGCTGGCCTTCCGCGACATCAGCACGTTGCGCGTCGCCCGGCTGTCGGCGCGGGCGACGAGGTTCGCGGCGCCCCGCACGATCGCCACCGGCGCCTCGGGGCTCGCGATCGCTCCGGCGGGCCCGGGCGCGACCGTGGCGTGGACCTCGACGCCCGGCCGCACAGGCGCCCCGCGCACCCTGCGAGCGCTGCGCCTGCGCGACACGGGCCGCGCGACGGGGTCGGTCCTGGTCGTTTCCCACAACGCGACCGCGAGGGTGCGCCTCGGCGGTGTCTCCGGCGGCCGCGCGATCGCGTCGTGGCTCCGCCCCGCACGCGGGTCGCAGCCCCCGGCGGCGTTCACCCGGTCGCTGGATCCCGACGGCCGCCCGGCCCGCCCGTTCCCTACGCCGGGCACGCCACGCGCTCCGGCCACC
>JBDTYI010000091.1:0-2162 GCA_040005775.1 Solirubrobacteraceae bacterium | reverse complement strand
CCCGCCGTCACGCAGATCGCAGATCAGATCCCAGTGCAGGGCGCTCGTGTTCTTGCCGCCGGTCTCGACGTAGGAGCGCCCCAGCGCGAGGTGCACGGTCCCGCCGATCTTCTCGTCGAAGAGGATCGTGCCGGTCGGGCGCGTGATCCCGAAGTTCGTGCCGATGCCCAGCTCGCCGACGCGCCGCGCGCCGTCGTCGGTCTGCAGCGCGCGCTGGAGGTACTCGTCGCCGACGGACGCGCTCGCCGCCACGACCTCGCCGTCGCGCAGCTCGAGCTCGACGCCGTCGACGTCGACCCCCGCCGGGGCGCTGCGCACGGTGAAGCGGACGCGGCCGTTGGCGCTGGTCTCGTGCGGCCCGGTGAAGACCTCGCCCGAGGGCATGTTGCGCTTGCCGTCGGAGTTGACCCAGGTGCGCTTGGTCACGTCGAGGCGCAGGTCGGTGCCCTCGGCCTCGATGCGGACCTCGCGCGCGCCGCGCAGGCGGGTGATGAGCTCGTCCTGGAAGGCGCGCAGCCGGCCCCACTCGGCGATCGGGTCGTCGCGGTCGAGGAACAGCGCCCCGCGCACGAACGCCGAGTACTCGGCCAGGCTCAGGCCCGCCCGCTCGGCCAGCGCCTCGGTGGGCCAGACCGTCGTGCACCAGCGGCGCTTCATCGTCGCCTCGCGGATGGGCCGCCGAGCGCGGGCGTAGCGCGCGATGCGCTCGGGGTCGATGCCGACGAGCTCGCGGGCGTCGGCCGGCGCCTGGATGCCCAGTGACGCCTTGATCTTCTTGGCCTCCGTGTAGGCGAGGTCCGAGACGTCGTCGAGGTGGCGGTCCCGCGCGTGTGTGTAGAAGCCGCGCGTCGCGCCGGGAATCTCGGCGCGCAGCACCGGCCAGGCGTCGCGCTCGAGGATCGCCCGCTGCAGCTCGAGCAGCAGCGGCGCGGCGAGCGTCGTCGACTGCACGAGCACGGTCTGGCCGGGCTCGACCTCCAGGCAGTAGCCGCACAGCAGGTCGGCGAAAGCGGCGGGGTCGAGCTCGTGTCCAGTCACTGGAGGTTCACCTCCGGGAGATCGACGAAGTCGATGTCCCAATGGCCGGCGAAGCCGGTCACGGCGCCTGCAGCTCAGGGAAATGTTCGGCGCAGTGCTCGCGCAGGATGTCGCGCACCCAGCGGCGCTCGTCGGCGCTCGCGACGCGGAAGCGCATCAGCAGCTCGTGCTGGCCCTCGGTGGGAACGTCGTTGATCGTCCAGCGCACGGCCAGGCGCTCGAACAGCAGCTCGACGGCGCGCTGCCAGGCGTCCTCCTGCTGCAGGCCGCCACGGAGCGTGTCCTCGTACTTGCGCCGCGTGCCCGCGGTCAGCGCGCCGCGCAGCACGAGGCGGTCGCCGCCGTCTGAGACGTACTCCGTCTCCGGAGCGCTGAGCTTCGCGGCCTTCCCGCGCTGGCGAGAGCGTCGACCCATGCCTATGTCGTATCAGCCGCGTGGTGGAGCTGGGAATGCACGTTGCCGGTCAGCGGGTCGACGTGGCCGGCCCACGCCGTCGCGGGGCGCAGGTCGGCCAGCTTGCGGATCGAGGCCCGCGCCTGCTCGGTGTCGGGGTTGAACGCGTGGTGGGGCACGCGCGCGTGGCCGGGACGCCCGGTCTGCGGATCGAGGGTGTAGAAGGTGTCGCTGGCCAGGGCGAGGCGATCGCTCGCGCGCCAGAGGGTGATCAGGCCCGGTGCATGCCCGGGCGTGTGGACGACCTCGAACCCGGCGACGTCGTCGCCCTCGTCCAGCGTGCCGGCGATCTCGACCGGGCCGCCGTCCCATTGGCGCAGCAGAACCGGGTACAGCGGCCGCGCGAACCAGGCCAGCTCGTCGAGGCGGAAGTAGTGCAGGCCGCCGTCGCCCTCGGCGTCGTCGCGCTCGGCCCGATGGCAGAAGACGTCGGCGCTCAGGCCGGGCGCGACGCCGCGGTGATCGGCGTGGCTGTGGCCGAGCACGACGCGCGTGATGCCGCCGAGCGCGGCGCCGGCCCCGGCCACTGCGCGGGTCATCGCCTCGATGCCCGCGTCGAACAGCAGGACGCCGTCGCCGTCACGCACGAAGTACACGTTCATGATCTTCGCCGGAAAGCCGCCGCGCATGACCCAGACGCCGTCGGCGATCTCCTCGGGCGCCGAGGCGA
>JBDTYI010000090.1:0-11843 GCA_040005775.1 Solirubrobacteraceae bacterium | reverse complement strand
ACGGTCTCCAGGAACCAGCGGTCGTGGGCGACGAGGATGATCGCCGCGTCGAGGCCGAGCAGCGTCTTCTCCAGCCACTCCAGCGACTCGATGTCGAGGTGGTTGGTGGGCTCGTCGAGCAGCAGCAGGTCGGGCTCGGCGGCGAGCGCCCGCGCCAGCGAGGCGCGCGTGAGCTGGCCGCCGGAGAACGTCCCCAGCGGGCGGTCGAGGTCGTCGTCGACGAAGCCCAGGCCGTGGACCGTCGACCGCGCGCGCTCGCGCCAGCCGTAGCCGCCGGCGGCCTCGAAGCGCGCGGTGACGTCGCTGTAACGGTGCAGCGCCTGCTCGTCGCCTTCGGCCATCGCGTGCTCGAGGCGGCCGAGCTCGGCCTCCAGCTCCAGCGGCTCCTTGCACGCGCTGAGCACGTAGTCGCGCAGGCTGAGGTCGCGCTCGCGCGGCGGCCGCTGGTCGTGCAGCGCCATGCGCGTGTTCTTGGCCAGCACGAGCTCGCCGCCGTCGATCGACGTCTCCCCCGAGAGCATCCGCAGCAGCGTCGTCTTGCCCGCGCCGTTGCGCCCGGCGATCGTCACGCGATCGCGGCGCTCGAGCTTCAGCGACACCCCGCGCAGGAGGGGCTCGCCCGCCATGTCCTTGGACAGGTCGGATGCGATCAGGACGGCCACGCACCCCATGGTAGGTTCGCCGCCGTGCGCACGCTTCTCGCCGCCGCGGCCGCGGCTCTCGTCCTGGCCGCTCCCGCCGACGCCGGGGTCACGACGATCGCGAGCGCCGGGCCCGGCCCGTCGCGCTACGACAAGGTCACGGTCACGAAGATCGGCCCGGCGTCGGCGAAGACGGTGCTGCTGCTCATGCCCGGCTTCCAGGGCGGCGCGGGCGACTTCACACTGATCGGTCGCGACATCGTCAAGCGCGTCGGCGGCGTGCAGGTGTGGGCATTGGACCGCCGCTCGCAGGCCCTGGAGGACACCTCGCGCTTCCGCGACGCGCTGGCCGGGCGCATCACCGCCCGGCAGGCCTACGACTACTACGCGGGCTGGATCGCGGACCCCTCGATCCAGCCGCACTTCCAGCCGATCGCCGGCAGGGCGCTGCCCTATGCGCGCGACTGGGGCCTGACCACCACGCTGAACGACGTGCACCGCGTCGTGCAGAAGGCGCGGGCCGCCGGCCGGCGCGTGATCCTCGGCGGCCATTCGCTCGGCGCCTCGCTGACCGCCGCCTACGCGAGCTGGGACTTCGCCGGGCGGCCGGGCTACAAGGACCTCGACGGCCTCGTCCTCATCGACGGCGGCCTGCTCGGCTCGTTCTCGACGCCGACGCTCGCGGCGACGAAGAAGGCCTACGCCGACCTCCAGAAGAGCGACCCGTTCATCGACCTGCTCGGCCTCGGGCTGCCGTGGGCCGCTGGGGTTCTCTCCGAGACCGCCGCCATCGCCGGTGTCCGCGAGCCGACGGCATCGTCGCTGCTGCAGGCCTCACCGCTCGTGCCCGCGCAGTTCAAGGGCCCGCAGCCGACGACCAACCGCGGTGCGTTCGGCTATGCCTTCGACGCGACGACGTCGCCCGAGGAGCTTGCGCTCATCCAGATGCGGATGGGAACGCTGGGCCCCGACGGCAACTGGCGCGACGGGGAGGTCACGCCGGTCGCGCGCGGCGAGGCGCTCTTCGCCCAGGAGCCCGCGAACGCGGCGGAGTGGTACTTCCCCAAGCGGTTGACGCTCGACGTCGACGCTGCGAACGCGCTGACGCGCAACGCCCAGACGAGGCTGCTCGGGTTGCGCCCATGGCACCGCGCAGGCGTCGACGTGCCGCTCTACGCGATGCAGACCTCGCTGACCAAGGGGCGCGTGCTGCGCGGGGCCCGGCGGTTCATCGCCGCGTCGCGCATTCCGCGCGGGCGCTCGGTGCTCGTCGACGCCTCGCCTACGCAGAGCCACCTCGATCCGCTGGCGGCCGCGCCGGAGCGCAACCGCTTCCTGGCGACGGTCGTGCCGTTCCTGAAGCGCCTGCGCTAGCTCATCTGGCCCACACGGCGAGCGCCCAAGAAGTGCGAGCCCCAGTAGCCGGAGTTGATCGGGTGCCCCATCACGCCGTGGCTCGTGGCCGAGAGCGCCGTCGTCGGGCTGATCGCGACGGCGTCGTGCGACGCGCCCGGGCCGTTGGTGTTGAAGAACACGAGGTCGCCGGCCTGGATGTCGCCCGCCGCGACCCGCGTCCCTGCTCCGTACTGGGCGAAGCTCGAGCGCGGCAGGCTGATGCCCGCCTGCTTGAAGGCGTACTGCACTAGGCCGGAGCAGTCGAACGCGTTCGGACCGGTCGCGCCGGCCGCATAGGAGGAGCCGATCTTCGCGCTCGCGGCCGCGACCGCCGCTGCGGCGCCGGTGCCGGTGCCGGCGGGCGCAGGGGTCGCGGCGGGTGCGCTGCGCGCCTTGGCGCCGGTGAGGCCCAGGGCCTTCGCGGTCAGCGGGCCGACGACCCCCTTGGCCTCCAGGCCGTGGGCGCGCTGGAAGGCCTTCACCGCGCGCTTCGTGGCCGGGCCGAACGCCCCGTCGGCGGTGACGCGCAGCGCGCGCTGCAGCGCCTTGACCCTGGGGCCGCTGTCGCCGGGGCGCAGCCCGGCGCTCGAGCTCGTCGCCGCCTGGGCGTCGCCGATGGGGCCGGAGGCGACCGTGCCCGCCAGCGCGACGGCGGCCAGCGCGATCGACGCCCGGCCGCCGCCATGGCGCACCAGCGCTGAGCGCCGGGGAGCGTTACGGCGGCGCTGCGAGCGCCGGCCGGAGGCCAGCCAGTAGGCGTCGCGGGACAGGTCGCGCTCGCCGGGCGGCGGCGCGAGGATCGCCCAGCCGTCGTCGGCGGGCGTGCGGGGACGGGCGCTCGGGGCGCTCATATCGGTACAGCTCCTTCTGTGGGACGGCTCGTGCGCCTACGAGGTGAGCTGACGGGCTCGCGCCGACGCGCTACGCCACGAACTGGTGGCGATTCGCCCCAGGGCCGGTGACCCGGCCCGAGTGGTTCCCCCGCTCTCGTCGCCCGGGGGCGGCGAGACTCGGCTGTTGGAGGACCTTAACAACGGCTCCGACGGAAGTTGCGGCGGGTGGTGCACGGCTTAACCGCCGAGAATGGCGCTGCCGGTCGATAGTCGTCGGCCCGACGGTCGTCCTTCAGTCGTCCGGCCGCAGGCGAAAGCGCATCGAGAGTTCCGCCCCGCCTTCTCGGCGATCGCGAATCTGTAGTGAGTCACTGAGCTGACCGATCAACGCCAGCCCAAGTCCGAGTCCAGGGCTATCGCGGCGAGGCGAGACCCCGACGCCGTCATCGCACACCATCACGACGAGGTGGTGCCCGTCGCGTCGAATGGACATGGTGATGTCGCCCGGTGCCGGTCGATCGCGGTAGCCGTGAACGACGGCGTTGGTGACCGCTTCAGAGACGGCAAGGGCGATGTCCCCCACGGTCTGATCGGCTGCGCCGTGCTTTCGCGCAAAATCGCTCGCGGCATGACGAGCGTGCACCGCCGCCAGCGGCTCGGCCACAAACACGAACTGCAACAGCGGCACAGAGACCCGGATGCCCCCGGCGGGGCGCTTCGAACCCGAGTCTCCTTCGAGAGGGAAGCGCGGCCCGGGCTGGCCTACTCGGCGCGCGGCAGGCCGGTCCCGGTGCGCTGCCAGTCGACCAG
The DNA here is from genome assembly GCA_040005775.1 of Solirubrobacteraceae bacterium. Classification (GTDB taxonomy): domain Bacteria; phylum Actinomycetota; class Thermoleophilia; order Solirubrobacterales; family Solirubrobacteraceae; genus JAOPZW01. The sequence goes on along the minus strand of JBDTYI010000090.1, from coordinate 8,164 downwards.
GAGCTGGTTCTCGCGCGCCACGCGCTCGGGTCCCTGACCCAGCTCGGCGAACATCGCCTTGAGCGCGCGCACGCCGGCCGGGTCGTGGGCCGCGACCTCCGCGGCGAGCGCAAGCGCGACGCCCTCGGCCTCCGCAGCCGGAGCAGTGCGGTGTAGGAGACCGCGGGCGCTCGCCTCGTCCATGCCGATGGTCGCCCCGGTGAGGATGAGCTCCTTGGCCACGGCGAGCCCGACGAGCGGCACCAGCCGGGCCGGGCCCACAGGCGCGCCCATCCGCGCGCCCGCCCACATGAGCTTGAGGTTGTCGCCGCCGACGCGCAGATCGCAGCCGGCGGCCAGCTCGGCCCCAGCGCCGACGACGTTGCCGACGCACACGCAGACCGTCGCCGCGGGGAACGCCTCGACCGCGGCGTAGACGCGGGCGAAGGCCTCCATCCGCGCCACGCCCCCCTCGTGGTCGAGGGCCTCGCGGACGTCGGCGCCCGCGCAGAACGCCTTCGGGTCGGTGGTCGAGAGCACGAGCACGCGCAGCTCGGGGTCGGCCGCGAGCTCGGCCAGTGCCGCCTCGAGGTCGGCCAGGCTCGCCGAGCCCAGGGCATTGCGGGCCTGCGGCCGGTCGAGTCGCAGCACCTCGATCCCGGCGTCGAGCCGCTCGCGCTGAAGGGTCGCCATCCGGGCGAGGTTCTATACGATGGAGCCTCCGATGACGCGCCTGCTCACCGTCCTCCCCTCCGCTCTGCTCCTGCTGGCGCTCGCCGCGCCCGCAGCGCTCGCGCACGACGGCGGCCAGGGCTGGTACGGCGAGACCAACGATGTCGTCGTGACGAACGCGGGCTTCATCGTCATCGCCTTCTTCCCGCTGTTCATCTTCGCGATGAGCATGCTCCAGTGGCGCTTGGACAAGCGCAAGGCGCGGCGCAAGGCCGCCGCCAAGTCGCTCGCGGGCGAGCAGGCCTGGCGGGGCGGCTGGTAGCTCCCAGCCACTCGATTCGACGTATGTGCTGAACGAGACATACGTCCAGCGTGGTGTGGCGCAGGCGGTAAGCGTCAACCCCTGCGGGCGTGGACGCACCTACCGCCACCCGGAACGTGCGCGTCAGCCCCCTCCGGCAGCTGCCGCTGGTGCTCGGCGTCACGCTCCTCGTCTGCGTGCTGCCGGCGTTCGTCGCCCCACGCCTGGTGACCGCCGACGGAATCCGATCGGTCATCGCGTCGATCGTGCTGACGCTGGCGCTGTCCGCGGCCGCGGTGGCGCTCGGCACCGTGGCGTGGTCGCGCCGGCGCCACGAGGACGACACGCTGTTCGCCGACCTGCTGCTCGGCCGGTGGCTGGGCGTCCGGTGGCGCGAGCAGCGCCTGCGCCGGATGCGCGCGCGCCTGCTCCGCGAGCCACCCACGCCCACGCCGGGGCGCCTGGCCGCGCTGGCACGCGTCGGGCTGCTGTTGGAGGCGCGCGAGCGCAACGTCTACGGGCACAGCCGCCGCGTCGCCCGCTACGCGCAGAGCATCGCGCGTGGGCTGCACCTGCCCCCTGAAGAGGTCGAGACGATCCGCCAGGCGGCACTGGTGCACGACATCGGCAAGATCTATACGCCCAAGGAGATCCTCGACAAGCCCGGCCGTCTGACCGACGCCGAGTTCGCCGTCATCAAGCGCCACCCGGCCGACGGCGCCGACCTGCTCGAGGCCTCCGCGGGCCCCGAGATCCGCACGATCGTCCGCCACCACCACGAGCGCCTCGACGGCAACGGCTATCCCGACGGCCTGGCGGGCGACCGCATCCCGATGGGCGCCCGGATCATCGCCGTCGCCGACACGTTCGACGCGCTGACCTCGACGCGCGCCTACCGCACCGCCGCGACCCACCGGCGAGCGCTCGAGGTCCTGCGCACCGAGGCCGGCAGCCAGCTCGACGGCGATGCGGTCGCCGCCTTCCTGCGCGTCTACTCGACCCGCCGGCCGGTCGTCCTGACCGCCGCCGTGGGGTCGGTCGCCGCACGCCTCGCCGATCGCGCGGCGGCGGGCCTTTCGCAGGCCGGTGCGGCGCTGCAGGCCGTTCCGACGATCGGGGCCGCGATCGCCGTCGCCGGCACGCCCGCGCTGGGGGAACGCGTTCGCGGTCTCGACGCCCCCGCCGCCCGCCAGGCCGCCAGCCGGTCGGCGCCCGCGCCCGCGGCCAAGGCAAAGGCCACGGCCACGGCCGAGCGCCCGACGCCGGCACGCCCCGCACGCAGCGGTGCCCCCGCCGAGCGCCGGGCACGCCGCGTGCCGGCGCGCCGCTCCCGTACGACCACGCCGGCAGTCAGCACCCCGGCCGTCACCACGCCCACGGTCGCCACCCCTCAGCTCGCCACACCGGTCGCGGGCGTTCCAGCGGTCTCGGTGCCTACGGTCACCGTGTCACCGATCACGGTGCCCGCGGTCGACGTACCGGCCGTGTCCCTGCCCTAGCGCGCGGCCCCTGGGCGTTCGTGTTTGATGGGCCGATGATCGACGAGGTCCGCTACGAGCGCGTCGGCGCCGCCGCCGTGCTGACCATCGACCGCCAGCACCGCCGCAACGCGGTCGACGGCCCGACGGCCGAGAAGCTGCGCGACGGCGTTCACGCCTTCGAGGCCGACGACGACGCGCGCGTCCTCGTGATGTGCGGGGCCGGCGGCGAGGCGTTCTGCGCCGGCGCCGACCTGAAGGCGATCGAGTCCTTCGCCCCGCGTCTGGCCGATCCCGGCGGCCCGCTGGGCTTCACGCGCCTGACGCCGTCCAAGCCGACGATCGCCGCGATCGGCGGCTGGTGCCTGGCCGGCGGCCTGGAGATCGCGCTGTGGTGCGATCTGCGGATCGTCGCCGAGGGCGCGCACCTCGGCTTCCCCGAGCGCCGCTGGGGCGTGCCCCTGATCGACGGCGGCACCCAGCGCCTGCCGCGCATCGCGGGGATGGGCCACGCGCTGGACCTCATCCTCACCGGGCGGATCATCGACGCGGCGGAGGCCGACCGCATGGGCCTCGTGACCGAGCTGGTGGGAGACGGGACCGAGCTCGACCGCGCTCTGGCGATGGCTGAGGGCCTCGCCGGCGTCCCCCAGGCCACGATGCTCGCCGACCGCCGCGCGGCGATCGAGGGCTTCGGGCTGCCGCTCAGCGCGGGCCTCGCCGTGGAGGCGCAGGCGGGTCCCTCCGTGTTCGGCGACGCGATCGAGGGTGCGGCGCGCTTCGCGGGCGGAGAAGGACGCGGCGGGGCGGGCGCGGGCGTCTAATAGGCTCCGGCCTTCGAGAGAGCTTCGGAGGAGACTGCATGGCCTATTTCGTCACCGGTGCGACCGGATTCATCGGGCGCCACCTGGTGCAGGAGCTGCTGGACAACCGCGAGGGCGAGATCTTCGTGCTCGTCCGCGAGGGCTCCCGCGACAAGCTCGACGCGCTGATTGAGCGTTGGGGCTCGGGCGACCGCGTCGTCGCCGCCACCGGTGACCTGACCAAGCCCAAGCTCGGCGTCGACGACGGGTGGATCTCCGAGCACGCCGGCTCGATCGACCACTTCTTCCACCTCGCCGCCAGCTACGACATGACGGCCGACGACGAGGCCAACGAGACGTCCAACGTCCTCGGCACGCGCCACGCCGTGCAGCTCGCCAACGCGCTGGAGGCCGGCCGCCTGCACCACACCTCGTCCGTCGCCGCGGCCGGCGACTTCAAGGGCCTGTTCCGCGAGGACCACTTCGACGAGGGTCAGAAGCTGCCCTCGGCCTACCACCGCACGAAGTTCGAGTCCGAGCGCATCGCCCGCGAGGAGTCCGAGATCCCGTGGCGCGTGTACCGCCCGGCGGTCGTCGTCGGCAACTCGAAGACCGGCGAGATGGACAAGATCGACGGCCCCTACTACTTCTTCAAGGCGATTCAGAAGGCGCGCGCCACGCTGCCGGCGTGGTTCCCGCTCGTCGGCCCCGAGCTGGGCCACACGAACATCGTCCCGGTCGACTTCGTCGCCCAGGCGATGGATCACATCGCCCATGAGGAGGGCCTCGACGGCCAGGCCTTCCACCTCTGCTCCCCCAAGGGCATCCGCTCGGGCGAGGTGCTCAACATCTTCGCCCGCGCCGCGCACGCCCCGCAGCTCGCGCTGCGCATCGACAAGCGCCTCACCGACGCGCTGCCCAAGGGCGTCATCTCGATGGCGATGCAGATGCCCCAGACCAAGGGCCTGCGCCGCGCGATCCTCGCCGACCTCGGCATCCCCGACGAGATCATCGGCTACGTCGCGCTGAAGCCCGAGTTCGACACCCGCGACACCGAGCGGGTGCTGAAGGGCACCGGCATCGAGGTCCCCCCGCTCCAGTCCTACAGCGAGAAGCTCTGGGACTACTGGGAGCGCCAGCTCGACCCCGACCTCTACAAGGACCGCTCCTTCGAGGGCGCCGTCAACGGGCGCACCGTCGTCATCACCGGCGCCTCGTCGGGCATCGGCAAGGCCGCGGCGATGAAGATCGCGATGGCCGGCGGGATCCCGCTGCTCGTCGCGCGCACGATGGAGAAGCTCGAGGCCGTCAAGGCCGAGATCGAGGAGGCGGGCGGCACCGCGTACTGCTACTCGGCCGACCTCTCCGACCTCGAGGCGATCGACGCCGTCGCGCTGAAGATGCTCGACGAGCACCCGAAGATCGACATGCTCGTCAACAACGCGGGCCGCTCGATCCGCCGCGGCGTGCAGGCGAGCTACGACCGCTTCCACGACTACGAGCGCACGATGGCGCTCAACTACTTCGGGACGATCCGCCTGACGATGAGCCTGCTGCCGCACATGAAGGAGCGCTCGTTCGGCCACATCGTGAACGTCTCGTCGATCGGCGCGCAGACCAACCCGCCGCGCTTCAGCGCCTACGTCGCCTCGAAGGCGGCGCTCGACGCGTGGACGCGCGTCGTGAGCTCGGAGGTCATCGGCGACGGGATCACGTTCACGACGATCCACATGCCGCTCGTCAAGACCGCGATGATCGCGCCGACGAAGATGTACGACTCGTTTCCGACCATCACCCCCGACGAGGCCGGCGACCTCGTCTGCGAGGCGATCCGCGCCCGTCCGAAGACGATCAACACGAAGCTCGGGACGTTCGGCGAGGTGCTCTACACGCTGGCGCCGAAGGCCGTCGACCAGATCCTGCACATGGCGTTCAAGGTCTTCCCGGAGTCCGCGGCCTCGCAGGGCAAGAGCGACCCGAACGAGAAGGCCTCGATGGAGCAGATGGCGATGGCCAACCTCATGAAGGGCGTGCACTGGTAGCCGCGCGCAACCGCGACAGCCCCTCGGCGATCTCCGCCGGGGTGTGCGTCGTGAAGGACAGGCGCAGCGCGCTCGTGTCCGGCGCCCCGCAGAAGAACGGGTAGCCGGGCACGAACGCGACCTGCGCGGCGAGCGCGCGGATGAGCAGGACCTCGGCGTCCTGGTCGTCGGGCAGGCGCGCCCAGACGAACATGCCGCCGTCCGGGCGGTTCCAGCTCGAGCCCTCGGGCAGCGCGTCGCGCAGCCCGTCCACCAGGGCGTCGCGCCGCGGCGAGTACGCCGCGCAGAGCCCTGCGACGTGGGCGTCGAGGTCGACCGCCTCCAGCCACAGCGCGGCCGCGGCCTGGTCGACGGTGGAGGAGTGCAGGTCGGCCGCCTGCTTCGCCAACACCAGCAGCGGGCGCAGGGTCATCGGCGCGCGGACCCAGCCGATGCGCAGGCCGGGCGCGGCGAGCTTGCTCAGCGTCGACAGCGACAGGGTGCGGTCCTCGGCGCCGGGGAGCGTTGCGATCGCCGGCAGCGCCTCGCCGCGGTAGCGCAGCTCGCCGTAGGGGTCGTCCTCGATGATCCAGAAGCCGTGGTGGGCGGCGAGCGCAGCGATCGCCTCACGGCGGTCGCGTGACAGCGTGCGCCCGGTCGGGTTCTGGAAGGTCGGGATCGTGTAGAGCGCCTTGGGGTGGTGCTCGGCGACCGCGGCGGCCAGCGCGTCGGGGTCGAGCCCGTCCTCGTCGCAGGCGACACCGACCAGCCGCGCGCCGGCGAGGCCGAAGCACTGCAGCGCTGCCAGGTAGGACGGCTCCTCCACGAGCACCACGTCGCCGGGCTCGAGCAGCGCGGTCGCGGCGAGCGTGAGCGCCTGCTGCGAGCCCGAGGTGACGAGCAGGTCGTCGGGCTCGGTCGCCAGCCCGCGGGCGGTCAGCCGGGCGGCGACGGCGGCGCGCAGGCGCGGGTCGCCCTCGGTCGTGGAGTACTGGAGGTTGCGGCCCGCCTGCGGGTCGTCGAGGGCGGTGGCGAACGCCGCTCGGAGCCCGGTGGCATCGAACAGCTCGGGCGCGGGCAGGCCGCCGGCGAAGGAGATCACGCCCGGCTGCTGGGTCAGCGCGAGGATGTCGCGGACGGGTGAGGACAGGACGCCCGCCAGCCGCGCGGCGGGCGCGGGCGGAGGCGCGTGCGTGTCGGCGGGCGTCGTCAACGTCGCGCGAACGCTACCGAGCGGCGTACGACGGCCGGCAAACGAGCATGATGCCCGCCATGCGCCGACTGTCCCTGGCCGTGTCCCTCGTGCTGCTCGCACTCGTGCCGTCGGCCGCGAGCGCGGCGACCTGCACGGGCGACCCCAGCGCCGTCCAGCGCCTGGACCTCACCGTCAACGGGCAGCCGACGTACGGGCTCTACACGCTGCCCGCCTCCGCACCGCGGGGGATCGTCGTGTTCGCCCACGGCTACAGCTACAACGTCGACGCCTGGCGCGAGCACATGGTCCGCGCCGCGACGAAGGACGGCCTGGTCGCCGTGACGATGGACTACCGCGGCCTGAAGGACCTGCCCAAGGACGACACCGGGTTCGAGCGCGCCCGCGGCTGGCCCGTGAAGGCGGGCTCGGAGGACCTCGTCGCCGCCGGCCAGCACTTCGATCGCCTGTGCGGCGGATTCGACCGGCGCTTCCTGCTCGGCGTCTCGATGGGCGGCAACTCGTCGGGCATGGCCGCGGCGCTGAAGGCCAAGACGCTCGACGGCCGCGCGCTGTTCGACTACTGGGTCGGCATCGAGGGCGTCTGGAACCTCACCGAGCTCGCCCAGATCGCCCGCGCCGCCGGGGCCAGCAACCCCTTCGCCCAGCAGGCCTACGACGACATCGTGGCCGAGAACGGCGGCAGCCCCGAGCAGAAGCCCGACGCCTACGCCGAGCGCACGGTCGTCACCCGCGCCGGCGACATCGCCGCGTCGGGTCTGAAGGGCATCGTGCTCGTTCACGCCCTCGACGACGGGCAGGCCCCCTACGACCAGGCCCAGCAGATGGTGCGGGCGGTGCGCGGCGCCGGCGTCCAGACCGACCTCTACTCGGTCGGCCGCAAGGCCAACGGCGACACGCCCGACACGGTCGTCGACGGCGACCAGTCCAAGGCCGGCCACGCCCCCGAGTGGTCCACGCACCACATCGTGCTCGACACCGGCTTCGACGCGCTCTCCGCGCTGGCGGCCGAGTCCGCTCCGCCGCCGTGCAACCGCGACTTCACCACCGACGGCCAGTCGACCCCGCGCACCACGCCCGACCCGAACGCCCCGGCCGCGGGCTGCCCGGCGAAGCCCACGTTCTCCGGCCGCGCCGCGCGCCCGAGCGACAGCGCCAGTGCACCGGCCGGCTGCAGCGACGCCCTCGCCCCGACGCTCTCCGCGAAGGCCAGCACCGCCAAGAAGCGGCGCCTGGCGCTGCGCGGCACCTCGAAGGACCGCGGCTGCGCGGGCCTCAGCCGCGTGCGCATCAGCGTGTCGCGCAAGGCAGGCAAGTCCTGCCGCTTCGTCGACCGTGCGAAGAGCGGCCACCTCACGAAGAGCCGCTCGTGCACCCGCAAGCGCCCGTTCCTGAAGCCCAGCGGCGCCGCGAGCTACCGGCTCACGCTGCTGAAGCTGACGAAGGGCACCTACCGGGTGAGCACGATCGCGACGGACCGTGCGGGCCAGCGCAAGACCGTCACGCGCACCGTGCACGTGAAGTAGGCGCCGAACCGCACCTTTTCCCCCGTGTCGGGGGAAAAGGTACGGCTCGATGTGACTAGCGATGTGGACGCGCGCCGCACCTACAGCCGGAAGACCGGGACGAGGCGCTTCTCGTGCTCGCCCTCGATGCGGGCGATGACCTCGATGTGCTCGGCCAGCGGCGTCCCGCGC
>JBDTYI010000089.1:0-12855 GCA_040005775.1 Solirubrobacteraceae bacterium | reverse complement strand
CCCGAGCACGACCGGCTCTGGTTCGAGCAGAAGCCGCCGAAGGACTTCGACTTCTAGAACGACCGCGGGCGGCGGACGCGCCCCCGGGCCGGCAGCGATGCCGGCGTTGGGGGCGCGCCCGCGGTTAGCCCGATCCGTGGCAAGCGGACGACGTGCGCGCCTCCCGTTCCCCAACACAAGGCGCGCTGCCTATGCCCCCCGGTCTTCGGTCCGGCCGTCGCGAAGCTGGAGCGCAGGCGCGCAGCGTGGACGAGTGGCTGACGCCCGCGCCGCGGTAGAATCCGCGCGGCACGGGGCCATAGCTCAGCTGGGAGAGCGCCTGCTTTGCAAGCAGGAGGTCGTCGGTTCGATCCCGTCTGGCTCCATCGCCGAGAACCCGGCGGTAGCGGGGTTCTTGCCGCAGCGCCGCATCGTCCAAGCCGACGAGTTGGGAATTGCTCGTCAACGCGACGCTCCGCGGCGTCGCCAGGGTGCGGGCGTGGTCGATCGCGCGCTACCCGCGATGATCGGCACGGGGGTCATCGACGGGTTGCGGCGCGGACTCTTCTCGCCGGCCGACGGCGCGATCACCCTGGCCGACGGCGCATGAGCGTCTGCTGGGCCACAAGGGTGAGGCTGCCGCCGGTGAGCAGCATGGCCACGTTGATGCCCAGGACGAGCAGTGCGCCCGACGCCTTGTCGAGCTCGCCGACGCCTGCCGCGACGCCCAGATAGGCCGAGGCGGGGATCGTCGTGACCGAGATCGCGACACCGACCCCGGCGCTGGCACGGGTCTCGATCGCGAGCATCCCGGCGATGCCCGCCACCAGGGCCACCACCACGGTCGAGCTGTTGACGGTCGTGAGCCCGGCCAGCCCGTTCTCGCCGACGGCGAAGCCGGACGGGAGCAGGCCAACGGCGTCGAGGGCGACCGTCAGCACCCCGGCGACCACACCCGCCATCCCGAGCCCGGCGGACAGGGTCCAAAACGCGCGCCCGACGAGCCGGCGCCGGCGCGCGACCAAGCCGATGCACGTCGCGGCGATCGGCAGGAAGTCGGGGCTGACCGCCATGGCGCCCACCACGAGGATGCCGTTGCTGTAAAAGACTCCGTAGGCGGCGATGACCCCGGCGACGGCCATGAGGATGAAGAACCGGCCCACCGGCCGGGCGTGCTCGCCCGCCTGGCCGAGCAGGTCGGCCCACACCACCGCGTTGCCCTCGCGCCGGCCTCCCCGGCGACCGGGCTGCAGCCCGTCGAGGCGCAACAGCCAGATGTCCTCGCCGGCAACGCCGAGATCGTCGAGGAGTCCGAGCGCCGCGTCAGCCGCGTCGGGGTCGACGTCGGCGGTCACGAGCGCCCGGCCGCGGCTGTCGCCGGCGTCGGTCCGCGTGACATGGGCGGCGCCGGGCAGCGCGCCCACGCGCTCGGCGGCTCGCTCCATCATGGGCGTCGTCCCGAACACGCGCAGATGCAACATCCGGTTGCGACCGTAGCCCGGGGGTGGGATCGGCGTGTCATCCGCTCCGGGTGATCCGGCGGAGGCGAACGCAGCCTACCGTTGCCCTGTCATGACGACTCGCGATCACAGACCCGTGCTCGCCGCCTACGACGTGGCCAGCACCCAGCCCATCGGGTTGGGGTAGGTCAGGACGTACCGGTGGTCGTGACGAAGATGCGCGCGTTGTCGAGTGCGCCGCTGCCGTAGCTGGTGAACGGCCTCAGGTCTTCACGGAGGAGGGGTCGACGGTGCCCTCGGCGTCGCTGAAGGTGAAGGTCACCGTTCCCGACGCGACCCCCTGGGCTCCGCTGACGTTGCACGTGACCGTCGTGCCGACCTTGACGATGATGTTCGCCGGGCAGTTGACCGTTGCGTTCGGGGCGCCCTGTGTGGCGAGCGACTTCTCGACCGCCGCGTCGGCGGTCGCGCCGGGGACCTGGACGGAGCCCGCCTTGAGCTTGTAGGTGTACCTGTTCAGACCCTGCTGGGTAACCGTGGCCTTGCCGGTCGCGCCGTTGTCGAACGCGACGGTGCACGTGAACGTGTCGCCTTGCTTGACGGCGACGTCGCCCGGGCATTTGGCGCTGGTCGCCTTCGCGTTCGAGGTCGAGAGGTCGTCCTTGATGCCCTGCTCGACCTGCGCGTCGTCCACTGTCTTCGGCGTCGCGCTCGTCGCGCTCGTCGCGGTGTCGTCGCTCGAGCTGCCGCAGCCGACCGACAGCGCGGCCACTGCCAGTGCGCCCGCCACGCCCGCCCACGTGCTGTGGTACCGGTGCCGCACATGCTCGCTACTCTCGACGCCACGTGCGCGAGGCACCTCATCCGATCGGTATGAACTATCACGCGAAGGCCCCGCCCCACCCGTCACGGCGAGCGCACGACGAGCACGGGCCGGTGTGTGTCGTGCAGCAACTTGCGCGAGGTCGAGCCCAGGACACGCGACTTGAACCCGCCCAGCCCGCGGGAGCCGACGACGATCGCCCGGGCGTCGCGGTCCTCGGCCACCGACACGAGCGTCTCTGCCACGTCGACGGCGTCGGGCACCGCCAGCGCCTCGGCCGTCGCGCCCAGCTCGCGTGCGAGGCGGGCTCCGGCTTCGGCCACCTCGGCGGCGTGGCCGGACTGCGCACGGTCGATCGCCGCCACGTCCGCGGGGTCGGGGACGTACATGTAGCCGGGGTCGCCGGGCGGCGGCACGAACGCCGTCGCCAGGCCCGGCTCCCACACGCTGATCACGAGCAGGGGCCGGTCGCCGAACAGGCCGACCGCCTCGCGCACCGCGGCCTGCGCCTCCGCGGACGCGTCGTAGGCGACCAGCACAGGGCGAGGATCCGAGGCGGACATCACAGGGTGACGGTAGGCCCCGAAGCGCCGTTCGGAATCACCCGTAGAGGGTGAGATGCGACGCGAGCACCGGGGCCGGTCCTCAGCTGCTCAGCAGGCCGCCGACGCCACGCACGACGAGGCCGAGGCCGACCGCAACAGCGAGCCCCAGCGCGATCTTGCCGCCGTCGCGGCTGAGCCATCCGCTGAAGCGCTTGACCCGGTCGGCTGTCTTCTCGGGTGCGAGCAGGTAGCCGACCAGCGGCACTTCCAGCAGGATCAGCATGACGAGATTGACCGCGATGACGGTGATGACGGTCTCCACCGCCGACAGGTCCTGCTTGGCCGTCGCCGCCATCGCGGCGAGGTAGGACGCTCCGGGCAGCGTCAGGAGCGCGCCGATGACGAACGTCGTGCGGGCGGTGCCGCCGCTGAGCTTGCGCTGCCACATCGGTGGGGCCTTGTCGGCCTTCTCCAACCGCTTGCGCTCGCTCCACGCCCGGCGCCGCTTGTCACGGCCGGTGGCGACCACGAAGGCGATGATCAGCACCAGGGCGCCGAACACGAGGTCGACGATCGGGTTGACCGTGCGCTTCGCGGTCGACGTCGCGGAGGATGATCCGTCGAGCAGGAAGACGAGCAGGAGCCCGCACGTGATGCTCGTCATCATCGCGCCGAGCAGGTAGCCGAGCAGCAGCCGCTTCGGACTGGGCAGCACGAGCATCACGGTCGTGGCCGCGAGCAGCGTCGGATTGAGCGCCGCGGTCGACGCGAAGGCGAAGATCTGACCCACTGTTCCGCATCTCATTGCACTCCTCGCGAGAAGGTTTGGCATCGCCCGGATCGGGTGAACCGGCGTTCATTCGATCCGGGTGATGCGCCACCCGGCGGTGGCGGAGAGCCTCCGGTATGGCGAATCTGACGAATGGAACCAGCGCGGCTCGGCTGTCCGTCGACCTGCGCGTCTGGTCGCTGTTGATCGGCGAGGCGCGCCGGCGCACGGTGACGCGGGTCTTCGGGGTCCCCGGGGACCAGCAGTCGTTCCTCGGGACCGTGGCCCTGCTCGGCGCCGCGGGCGTGGTGGCCCGCGGCGCCCTACCGGCGCGGCCGCACCTGTCCCGCGCCGACGCGGCGATGGGCGGAACGCTGGTGAACACGTCGCTCCGCGGCCTGGCGGGAGCCCCGGCTCAGGCGGTGCCGCTCGCGGGCGCGCTGATCGCGTTCGGGGTCCTGGGGCACGCTTTCCGCCCCATGGTGGTCGGCGCCATCCACGACATCGAGGACCTGGCCCACCGAACGCGATCGGCGTTCACCGCTCGCTACAGCCGCTGACCGGCCGGCATCCGCTCCTCGTCGCCGTACATGAAGATGCCGTGCACGATGTAGATGCACAGGAAGAACAGCGCGAGGGACCACCACGGGTAGGCGCCGCCGATCGATAGCAGGGCGCCGATCGCGCCGAGGCTGGCGCCGACGATCCCGATGACCCGACCGAACGCGTTGCCCGCCATCAGCGACAGGCCTCCCGCGAGCTGGATCACCCCGAGGGCGATGAGCACCCAGCCCATGGTGTTCAGGTCGGTGAGGATGAACCGCTTGTCGTTGACGAAGATGTGCGCACCGTCCAGGGCGCCGATGCCGTAGATGATGTTCATCGTGCCCGCGATCAACAGCAGCGTTGCCGCGAAAATCGCTCGACCTAGTCCTGGCATCACGTGCCTCCTTGGGGGTGACCGCCTGCTTGTCAGACGTCCGCTCGGGACCGATTAGAGGTGAGCGGGGAAGGGCTCGCATCGCCTCAATCGGGTGAAGCGATGGCGCGCCCTACGATGCGCGCATGCGGTCGAGCGCAACCGCCGGGATCTGCGAGGACGACGACGAGCTGCGCGGCGCGGTGCGCACGGCGCTGGAGCGGGAGGGTCTGAGCGTCAGAGCGACGGCCACCGGCGCCGAGGCGGTGCGCATCTTCGCCGCCGACCCGCCCGACGTGCTCGTGCTCGACATCGGGCTGCCCGATGCCGACGGGCGCGACGTGTGCCAGGCGCTGCGGGCCGGCGGGGTCACGACGCCGGTGCTCTTCCTGACCGCGCGCGACGCGCTGCCCGACCGCCTCAGCGGCTTCCACGCCGGGGGCGACGACTACCTGACCAAGCCGTTCGCCCTCGCCGAGCTGCTCGTGCGCGTCAACGCCCTGCTGCGCCGCGCGCCCGCTCCGCCCGGGCCCGACGCCCTGGTGCTCGACCCGGCCGCCCACGCGCTCGTCCACGACGGCGAGCGCGTGATGCTCACCCCCACCGAGTTTCGCCTGCTCGCCGCCCTCGCCGCGCGGCCCGGCGAGGTTCTGCGTCGCGCAACGCTCGTCGCGACGGGTTGGCCGGAGGGCGCGATCGTCCACGACAACACGCTCGACGCATACCTCACGCGCATCCGGCGCAAGCTGCGCGAGGCGGGTTCCCCGGCGGCCGTCGAGACGGTGCGCGGGGTCGGGTACGTGCTGCGATGAGCCTGCGCACACGCCTGCTGCTGGTCTCGCTGGCGACGCTCGCGATCGGCCTGGGAGCGCTGCTGGTGGTCGGCAACGTGCTGCTCGGGGCCCGCGTGCGGGCGGAGACCGGCAGCCTGCTGAAGGTGCGAGCCGAAGCGCAGCTCGCGGCACTGTCGGTGACCGCGGGCCACCTGACCGTGCGTCAGCCCCCGAACGAGGACGTCCTCGACCGCCAGTCGTGGGTGCTCGACGGCGGGCGTGTCGTCGAGCGGCCGGCGGCGGTCTCGGCCGAGCTGGACCGCGCCGCGGTCGCGCTGGGGCGCGCCGGCCGCGCCGCCGAGGCCGAGGTGCCGGGCGACATCCGCCTCCGTGCGGTACCGGTGCGGGAGCGGGCGGGGAGCGCGGTCGTCGTCGGGCTCTCCCTCGTCGCGCAGGAGCGCCTCCAGCACGAGGTGCTCATCGGCTCGCTGGTGCTCGCCGCTCTCGTGCTGCTCGCGGGGGCCCTCGCGATCCGCGGCGCGTTGGAGGGCGCACTGCGGCCCGTCGGCGACATGACCGCCAGCGCGCGGGAGTGGGGGGCGCATGACCTCGACCGGCGCTTCGGGCTGGGCCCGCCGCGCGACGAGCTGACCGCCCTCGCGGCGACGCTCGACGGGCTGCTGGGCCGCATCGCCGCCTCGCGCCGCCATGAGCAGCGCTTCGCCAGCGAGGTGGCGCATGAGCTGCGCACGCCGGTGGCCGGGCTGCGCGCTCGTGCCGAGCTTGCGCTGGGGGCCCACGGCCCCGGCGCCGAGGGCGAGCGCGCGGAGGCCCTGCGCGCCGTGGTCGCCGACGCCGCCCGGCTCGACGGCGAGATCGACACGCTGCTCGCCATCGCGCGCCGCGAGCTCGACCCGTCGGCCGGCAGCGTCGACCTCGCCGCCATCGCCCGCGAGACCGACGGCGCCGATGTCATCGCGCCCGCGCACCTGCCCGCGGCTGAAGGCGAGCCCGACATCGTGCGCCGCGCGCTCGCGCCCCTGGTCGAGAACGCGCGCCGGCATGGCTTGTCGCGCGTGACGATCGAGGCCTCGTCGTCGGCGGGGCTGGTGCGCCTGGCGGTCCGCGACGACGGCCCCGGCCTCGACCCCGGCCTGGGCGAGCGAGCGTTCGAGCCGGGCGTGCACGACGGCAACGGCGGCGCGGGGCTCGGGCTGCCGCTGGCCCGGCGCCTGGCGCGCTCCTGCGGCGGCGACGTGGTCGCCGGCCCCGGCCCCGGCGGCTGCTTCGTGCTCGAGCTGCCGGTCGTCGACGCGACCGGCTGAAGGGGCGGTCAGGCGCCGTTCAGGCCGCGGGGGCAACCCTGACGGCCATGAGCACCCATTCCGCCGCCGCGCGGCCCGCTCCCGGGCTTGGCCGCCAGATGCTGAACAAGGTCCCAGAGGTCACGCTCTTCTTCTGGATCATCAAGATCATGTGCACGACCGTCGGCGAGACGGCGGCGGACTACCTGAACGTGAACCTCGGGCTCGGGCTGAGCAACACGACCTACGTGACCGGCGCCCTGCTGGCCGTTCTGCTGCTCGTGCAGTTCCGCCTGCGCCGCTACGTGCCTGGTGTGTACTGGGCGGTCGTCGTCGTCATCAGCGTGTTCGGCACGCTGATCACCGACAACCTCACCGACAAGGTCGGCATCTCGCTGACGACCACGACGCCGATCTTCGCCGCGATCCTCGCCCTGATCTTCGCCGTCTGGTACGCCGCGGAGCGGACACTGTCGATCCACACGATCATCACGACCCGGCGCGAGGCGTTCTACTGGCTCGCCATCCTCTTCACCTTCGCGCTCGGCACCGCCGCCGGCGACCTGGCCGCCGAGAAGCTCGACCTCGGCTACGCGGTCTCGATCGCGATCTTCGGCGGCCTGATCGCGCTGGTGACCTTCGCCCACTACGTGCTGAAGCTCAACCCGATCCTGTCGTTCTGGCTCGCCTACATCCTCACGCGGCCGCTGGGCGCATCGATCGGGGACGAGATGTCGCAGAACTCCAAGAAGTACGGCGGCCTGAACCTCGGCACGACCGGGACGAGCTACATCTTCCTCGGCTGCATCCTCGCGCTGGTCGTCTACCTGAGCGTGACCCGGCGCGATGCGACCGAGGTGCGTACGGATCACGGTGTGACGTCGAACCCGGCCACGGCTGACGCGTAGTCGGCGGAGACCCCGAGCGCGTCGCGCAGGCCCATCAGCTCGATGGTCCGCGCGGCCGGGCCGCCGTCGCACACGAAGCGCGCCTCCCCGCCGCGGTTGAACATCCAGCGTCGGGTGTGCAGGAGCGAGCGGACGCCGACGGAGTCCAGGACCGTCACGGCCTGCAGGTCGACCACCAGGTGCAGCGTGCCGCTGCGGGCGACCGCGCCGAGGGCCTGAGGCAGCCTGGCGGCGGTAGCGATGTCGAGCTCGCCGCGCAGCCCGAGCACGATCACGATCCCCTCGGTGCGCTGCTCGATGCGCAGCTGGTCGTCGGTCCGCACGACGCGCGTGTACCCGCCAGCGCGGGTCCACGTGCGCCAAGCGGACCGCGGGTCAGCGCGCGACCTTTGGGAGCGGTTCGGCTACGAACCGCTCGCCCCCGCCGGGGGGCGGACGGCTCACGCCACCTTCGCCAGCAGCTCGGCCGCTACGCGGTCGGTTGCGTCGCCCGCGCCGCCCAGCAGGCGGCGGGAGAGCTGCGCGCGGCGGAACGTCAGCGGCGCGTCGTGCTCCCACGTGGCGCCGATGCCGCCGTGGGTGGCGATGTTCTGGCGGGCGGCGAAGTCGAGCGCCGCGCTGGCCGACGAGCGCGCTGCGCTGGCAGCCAGGGGGAACTCCTGCGGCCCGTCGTCGAACGCCCAGCCCGCGTAGTACAGCAGCGAGCGGGTGTTCTCCTGACGGCGCAGGATCTCCGTGAGGCCGTGCTTCACGGCCTGGTAGGAGCCGATGGCGCGGCCGAACGTGAAGCGCTCCTTGGCGTACTGGACCGAGCTTTCCAGGGCGGCCTCGACCGTGCCCAGCGACTCGGCGGCCAGCAGCGCCTGCGCCAGGTACCACGCGCGCGCGATGACAATATCCCCACCCACCCCAACATCCAGTCGCCGGCCCGTGGCGCTCTCGAGCGTCACGTGACCCAGCGCGCGGGTGGCGTCGTAGCGCGTGAGCGCCTCGACCTTCGCCTCCGAGGCCGCGACCACGCCCGCGACGGGCTCGCCGGAGCCGTCGACGCCGACGACGACGAACAGGTCGGCGCCGGGCGCGTCGGGCACCCACGAGACGGTGCCCGTGAACGTCACGGTGTCGCCCTCGATCTCCGCGCGCGGGGCATCGGCGCGGTGCTTGCCGTTCGCGGCGTCGACGGTCCAGCCGCCGACGACGTCGCCCGGCGGGCGTGCGGGCAGCCACGCCGGCCGCTGCTCGCCGCCCGCGACGGCTTCCAGCGACTCGTCGCCGGCTGCCTCGAGGATCGCGGTCGCGGGGAGCAGGCCCAGCAGCGGCACCCCGGCCAGCACGCGGCCGCACTCCTGGATCACGAGCATCGCGTCGAACGCGCTCAGCCCGGCGCCGCCGTGGTCCTCGGAGATCAGCAGGCCGGGCCAGCCGGCCTCGACCGCCATGCTCCACAGGTCGGGCAGCTCCTTGCCCTCGAGGGCGTTGCGCGCGGCCTCGACGGTCTTGGTGCGCGACAGGGCGCCGCGGGCGGCCTCGCGCAGGAACTCCTGCTCGTCGGACAGTGCGAGGTTCATGCGGTTGCCGCCTCCTTCTCCTTGGCGCGCAGCTCGGAGAAGGGGATGCCCTTGTCCAGGCGCGGCTCGGGCGGCAGCCCCAGCACTCGCTCGCCGATCGTGTTGCGCAGGATCTCCTCGGTGCCGCCGGCGGACTTCAGGCCGGGCAGGAACGAGATCATGTAGGCCCACTCGCCATCGTCGTCGAGCGCGTCCGGGCCCAGGACATCGGCGATCAGGTCGCCGGCGGCGACGGCCGCGTTGACGGTCGTCACCTTCGCCAGGCCGGCCTCGGGGCCGGGGATCTGGCCCTTCTGCAGCGCGGTGAGCATCCGGTAGCCGGTGAACTTGACGGCCAGCAGGTCGGTGCTGATCTCGCCCAGGCGCTTGCGGACGTCGGGGTCCACGCGGGCGTCGGGGTCGGCGGCGATGGCGCGCGCGAAGCGGTCCTCGCGGTAGCCCATGCCCTCCGAGCCCAGGCCGATCGTCACGCGCTCGAACATGAGCGTGGTGAGCGCCGTGCGCCAGCCGTCGTTGACCTGGCCGACGACGGCGTCGGCGTCGAGCCTCACGTCGTCGAGGAAGACCTCGTTGAACTCGGCCTCGCCGGAGATCTGGCGCAGCCCGCGCACCGTGACGCCCTCGGCGTCCATCGGCAGCACGAACATCGTGAGGCCCTTGTGCTTGTGCTGCTCGGGGTCGGTGCGGGCGAGGATGAGGCCGTAGGCGGCGAACTGCGCGTTGGTCGTCCACACCTTCTGACCGTTGAGCACCCAGCTGCCGTCATCGTTCTGCTTGGCGCGCATCTGCACCGCGGCAAGGTCTGAGCCGGCGGCCGGCTCGGAGAAGAGCTGGCACCACACCTCGTCGCCGTGGAGCATCGGACCGAGGTAGCGCTGCTTCTGCTCGTCGGAGCCGTGGGCGATGAGCGTCGGGCCGAGCATGCCGACGCCGATGACGTCGAGGATGCCCGGAACCCCCGCCTTGCCGATCTCCTGGTTGGCGACGACCTGCTCGATCGGGCCCACGCCCTGCCCGCCGTACTCCGGCGGCCAGGTGATGCCGGCGAGGCCGCCCTCGGCGAGCTTGCCCTGCCAGGCGCGGCGGGCGTCGACGTAGCCGTCGTCCTCCGCGCCGGCGCGCGTGCTCGAGACGGCGGGCGCCTGTGAGCGGTGATCGTCCAGCCAGCGCCGCACCTTCTCGCGGTACTCGGCCTGCTGGGGCGTGTCGTTCAGGTCCACGTGGGCTCCTTTTGGCTGACTGGCCAGTCGGTCCGTGCAATATACGTGGGCAGCCGACAGCGCGACACGGCTGTAGGCTCGATGCGTGGGGCACGAGGACCGTGAGCGGGTGTGGACGGAGATCGAGCATCGGATCGTCGTGGGCGACCTGCCCGGCGGCGCGCCACTCGACGAGGCCGCGCTGGCCGCGGACCTCGGAACGGACCCCGCCGTCGTGCGCGAGGCGCTGACGCGCCTGGAGCGCGACGGCTTCGTTCAGTCCGACGGGGCCGACGCGTTCGCCGTCTGCAAGCTTGACGAGGCCGAGCTGCGCGAGGCCTACCCCATCGCCTTGCTGCTCGAGGGCATGGCCGTGCGCTCCACGCA
Organism: Solirubrobacteraceae bacterium; assembly: GCA_040005775.1. Classification (GTDB taxonomy): domain Bacteria; phylum Actinomycetota; class Thermoleophilia; order Solirubrobacterales; family Solirubrobacteraceae; genus JAOPZW01. Next base: position 2,221 of record JBDTYI010000089.1, on the reverse strand, counting down.
CTACGAGGACCGCGTCGTGGACCGCCTGCGCGAGTGCAACGCCGAGATGGCGGCCAGCGCCGCGGACCCTTCGGCGGCGGCGCACCTCGACTACGCCTTCCACGACGAGCTCGTCGCCCACTGCGAGAACGAGCAGCTGCTGGCCACGCTGCGCCCGCTCAAGCGGATCCTCCTGCGCTACGAGCACCGCTACATGGCCGACGCCGAGGCGGTCCAGAGCTCCTCTTCCCAGCACGAGCTCGTGATCGAAGCGATCGGACGCGGCGACCTCGACGGCGCCGCGCGCGCGGTCGAGGCGAACTTCCGCCAGTCGCTCGCGGACGTGCTCGAGCGCATCTAGCCCGAGCCGCTAGGTCGGCGTGCGCCGGTGCGGCTCGCGGCCGCGCGGCTGGTGCGGCGCTGGGCCCGGGGCGGGCACGTGCCAGGCTCGCTCCTGGGCCTCGCCCGGAACGACCCGCAGGGCCTCGCCCTCGTGGCGCAGCTCGAGCGGCTCGCCGTCGCCGATCAGCGCGTAGCGCACCTTCCCGGGGGTGATGTCGACGTGCAGCTGGCGGCCGCGCCAGCCGACGCGGAACGCGAGTCGGCTGAGGGCCGGAGGCAGGCGGGGAGCGAGGCTCAGCTCGCCGTCGTGATCGCGCAGGCCGCCGAACCCGCAGACCGCGACGATCCACGAGCCCGCCAGCGACGCGATGTGCAGGCCGTCCTTGGTGTTGTGGGCCAGGTCGTCGAGGTCGACGCGGGCCGCTTCGCCGAAGTAGTCGTAGGCGAGCTCGAGGTGGCCGACCTCGGCGGCGACGACTGCCTGGATGCACGCCGACAGCGACGAGTCGCGGACGCAGATCGCCTCGTAATAGGCGAAGTCGCGCGCCTTCTCCTCCGGCGTGAAGCGGTCGCCGCGGGCGAAGAGCGCCGCGACGAGGTCGGCCTGCTTGATGACCTGGCTGCGGTAGATGTCGAAGTACGGCCGATGGAGGAAGAGGGGGTACTCGTCCTCGCCGGTCGCCTCGAAGTCCCACACGCGATGGCGGGTGAAGCCCTCGGCCTGCGGGTGGACGCCCAGGCTCTCGTCGTAGGGGACGTGCATCGCGGCCGCGGCGTCGCGCCACGCGGCGATCTCCTCGGTGTCGACGCGCAGGCGCTCGGACGCCTCCGGGTGGTCGGTGGAGAGGTCGGCGGCGCCGCGCAGGTTGCGCTCGGCCATGAGGTTGGTGAAGACGTTGTCGTCGGCCAGCGCCGAGTACTCGTCGGGCCCCGTGACGCCGTCGATATGGAACGCCCCGGTCGCGTCGTGGTGCCCGAGCGACATCCACAGCCGCGCGGTCTGCACGAGCAGCGGCAGGGCCGTGGCGATCGTGAACGCGACGTCGCCGGTGGCGTGCACGTGACGCAGCGCGGCGGCGGCGATGTCGGCGTTGATGTGGAACGCCGCGGTCCCGGCCGGCCAGTAGGCCGAGCACTCCTGTCCGCGGATCGTGCGCCATGGGAACGCCGCTCCCTTCAGCCCCAGCTGCTTGGCGCGCTCCATGGCGAGGTCGAGCGTGGAGGCCCGCCAGACCAGGGCGTCGGCGGCCGCGGCCGGTGCCGTGTAGCTGAGCATCGGCAGCACGTAGGTCTCGGTGTCCCAGAAGACGTGGCCGTCGTAGCCCGGCCCCGTCAGGCCCTTGGAGGCGATCGCGCGGGCCTCCGAGCGCGCGCCGGCCTGGAGCGTGTGGAAGATCCCGAAGCGCGTCGCGGCCTGGAGTCCGCTGTCGCCGTCGATCTCGACGTCCGCGCCGGCCCAGAAGTCGTCGAGGTAGGCGCGCTGCTCGGCGACCAGGCCGTCGAAGCCGGTGCGCTTCGCCGACGCGAGCGCGGCCTCCGTCTGGTCGCGCAGCGCCGCCCGGGAGCGCTGGCTCGACCACCCGTAGGCCAGCAGCTTGGTCACCCGCAGCGTCTGGCCCTTCTCGAGGGCGCAGTTGAACGTCGCTCGCGCCAGGTCCTCGTTGGCGTCCGTGCGGCTGATCGTGTCCTCGGGGCCGCGGACCCAGTGCGACATACCGGCGGCCACGCGCAGGCCGCTCTCGCGGGTGCGGTGCATCAGGACCGCGGTCATGTCGTAGCTGTCGTGGTCCTCGGCCACCAGCGGAGCGCGCAGCGCGGCGGCGGCGCGGGGATCCTCGGACTGGTCGGGCAGCGGCTCGTTGGCGACGAGCTCGGACTGCACGACGATGCGCGTCTCGCC
>JBDTYI010000088.1:0-8547 GCA_040005775.1 Solirubrobacteraceae bacterium | reverse complement strand
CGCGACGGCGCGCCCGCGGCCGTGCGCGCGTTCAACCCGACGCTCGAGGAGCACGGCTACCAGCCCGCCGGCTCGGTGGTCGAGACGAGCACTCCGGACGTGCCCTTCCTCGTGGACTCCGTCGGCGAGGAGCTGCTGGCCCGAGGCCTGCGGGTCGTGCGCAACCCGCACCCGATCGTGGGCGTACGGCGCGCGCCGTCGGGGACGATCACCGCCGTCGCGCATCCCGGCGAGGCGCCCGCCACCGAGTCGGTCATGCACTTCGAGCTCGACCGCCGGCTGACGCCCGAGGAGCTCGCCGACGTCGAGGACGCGGTCCGCGCGGTGCTGGCCGACGTCCGGCGGGTGGTCGAGGCGTTCCCGGCGATGCGCGAGCGCCTGCTGGCCATGGCCTCCGAGCTCGCGCCGGCCGGCGCGGCTCGCTATGAGAACGAGGACGTTGAGGAGGACGTCGCCTTCCTGCGGTGGCTGGCCGACGACAACTTCATCCTGCTCGGGGCGCGCGAGTACGCCATCGCCGGCGAGGAGATCTGCGTCGTGCCCGGGTCGGGCCTGGGCCTGCTGGACGACGAGGGCCGCTCGACGTTCGCCCGGCCCGTCCCCGTGGCCGACCTCGAACCCGGCCTGCGCGAGCGCGCGACCGAGGGTGATCTGCTCATCGTCTCGCGCACGAACGGGCTGTCGCCGGTGCACCGTCGCGAGCGCATGGACTACGTCGGCGTGCGCCGCGTGAGCCCGGACGGCGAGATCGTCGGCGAGTCGCGCCTGATCGGCCTGTTCACGTCGAAGGCCTACGCCGAGCCTGCGTCGCGGATCCCGCTGCTCAGCGGGAAGCTGCGGCGCGTCCTCGCCGCGGAGGACCTCGTCGCCGGCTCGCACGACGACAAGGCCGCCCGCGCCCTGTTCGACTCGTTCCCGAAGGCCGAGCTGCTGGCTGCGCCGACCGAGGACCTGCGGCGCGCGATCGTCGCGCTCATGGCCCTGCCCGCCGACCACGGCAGAGTCCTGGGTCGCCGCGACGCCGACGGGCGCGGCGCCTCCGTGATCGTCGCGCTGCCCCGCGACCGCTACGACCCGGCGCTGCTCGAGCGCCTGCGGACCCTGCTGGCCCGTCGCTACGACGCCCACGCGGTCGACGCCGTCGAGGTGCTCGGCGGTCCCGAGGAGCACCACGTGCGTGTGCACTTCGCCGTTCATCGACCCGGCGGCGCGCTGCCCGAGGTGGCGATCGCGGACCTGCAGGCCGAGGTGCTGGAGGTCGCGCGCTCCTGGGACGACCGCGCCCGGGAGGTGCTCGTCGCCGTGCACGGCCACGAGCGCGGCCGCATCCTGGCCAAGCGCTGGACGCGGCGCTTCCCGGACTCCTACAAGGCGGCCGTGGACCCCGGCGACGCGGTCGGCGACATCGAGGCCTTCGAGCACCTGTTCGTCGCAGGCCGCCGCTTCCACGTGGCGCTGCGCAACGTCCAGACCGAGGACGGGATCGGGCTGACCCGGATCGGCCTGTACCGGATGGGCCGGAAGGTGGAGCTCTCGCGGGCGATGCCACTGCTGGAGCACATGGGCCTGCGGGTGATCGAGGAGCAGCCCACGCGCCTCGTCGGCGCCGGCAACGAGACCTGGGTGCAGGACTTCGGCGTGCTCGGGCCCACCGACCGGCAGCTGGACCTCGACGGCTGCGGAAACCGCATCGCCGACACGATCGAGGCGGTCTGGAACGGCGAGACCGAGTCCGACTCCCTCCACAAGCTCGTGATCAGCGCCGGTCTGGACTGGCGGCGCATAGCGATCCTGCGTGCGTACCGGTCCTACCGCCAGCGGATCGGCTCGCGCTTCACCGAGGGCTACCAGAACGACGTCATCGCGGCCAACCCGCACGTGACCGCGAAGCTGATGGCGCTCTTCGCCCTGCGGTTCGGGGAGGGCGGGGTCGACGCTCCGCGCGACGAGGAGCGTGAGGCGGCGTTGCGCGAGGACATCCTCGCCGACCTCGAGGCGGTCCCCTCGCTCGATCACGACCGGATCCTGCGCAACCAGCTCGGGCTCATCGAGGCGACCGTGCGCACGAGCGCCTACAAGCCCGGCGCCCAGTCGATCGCGTTCAAGCTGCACTCGCCCGACGTGCCCGCCATCCCGCAGCCGGCGCCGCTGTGGGAGATCTACGTCTACGCCCGCGAGGTCGAGGGGATCCACCTCCGCGGTGGGCGCATCGCGCGCGGCGGCCTGCGCTGGTCGGACCGGATGGACTACCGCACCGAGGTCTTCGGCCTCATGCGCGCGCAGATGACCAAGAACGCGGTGATCGTGCCCGAGGGGGCCAAGGGCGGCTTCTACCTCCGGAACCGGCCGGAGGATCCGGCGGCCGTGCGCGCGCATCTGCAGCGCGGCTACGTGACGTTCGTGTCGGGCCTGCTCGACCTGACCGACAACCTCGTCGACGGCGAGGTCGTGCCACCCGACGGCGTCCGCGTGCTCGACGAGGACGACACCTATCTCGTCGTCGCGGCCGACAAGGGCACGGCGACGCTGTCGGACACGGCCAACGAGATCGCCGAGCGCTACGGCTTCTGGCTGGGCGACGCGTTCGCCTCTGGCGGCTCAAACGGCTACGACCACAAGGCTCTGGGGATCACCGCCCGCGGTGCCTGGGAGTCGCTGAAGCGCCACTTCCGCGAGCTGGACCTCGATCCCGCCCTCGACGAGTTCACTGTCGTGGGCATCGGCGACATGTCCGGCGACGTGTTCGGCAACGGGATGCTGCTCAGCGACCGGATCCGCCTCGTGGCCGCCTACGACCACCGGCACATCCTCATCGACCCCGAGCCCGACGCGGCGCGTTCGTTCGCGGAGCGAAAGCGCCTGTTCGAAAAGGCAGGCTCGTCGTGGGACGACTACGACCGCGCCCAGATCTCCGAGGGCGGTGGCGTGTGGTCGCGGGCGGCCAAGCGCGTGGAGCTGAGCGAGCAGGTCCGGGCAGCGCTGGACGTCGAGGATCGCGTGCTCACGCCGACCGAGCTGATCCGGGCGATCCTGCGCGCGCCGGTCGACGTGCTCTGGAACGGCGGCATCGGCACGGTCGTGAAGGCGTCGACGGAGTCCGACGACGACGCGCGCGATCGCGCCAGCGACGCGATCCGGGTCGACGCCGACCAGCTGCGCGTGCGGGTGGTGGGCGAGGGCGGCAACCTCGGGCTGACCCAGCGGGCGCGCATCGAGTTCGCCCGCGCGGGCGGCCTGGTCAACGCCGACTTCATCGACAACGCGGCGGGCGTGGACTGCTCCGACCACGAGGTCAACCTCAAGGTGCTGCTCGACCTCGCCGTCCGCCGCGGCGAGCTCGACGGCGCCGGGCGCGACGCGCTGCTGCGCGAGGTCACCGAGGACGTCGCCGAGCACGTCCTCTACGACTCGTTCCTGCAGGCCCAGATCCTCACGCAGGAGTCGCGCTCGTCGCCCGCGCGGATGTTCGCCTACGAGGACCTGCAGGAGCGCCTCGAGGAGGAGGGGCTGCTGCACCGCGCTGTGGAGTTCATGCCCAGCGGCGAGGAGATGGCCGACCGCCGTCGCGGCAACCGTGGCCTGGAGCGGCCCGAGCTCGCGGTGCTGCTCGCGCACGCCAAACGCTGGCTGACGCGGGCCGTGCTCGACTCCGGCCTCCCCGAGGAGCCGGCGCTCGATCAGGATCTGCGCGACTACTTCCCGGTCTCGGTGATCCGGCGCTTCGGGCACCTGCTGGTCGACCACCCGCTGCGCCGCGAGCTGATCGCGACCCGGCTGGCCAACGAGGTCGTCGACGCGCTGGGGCCGGCGTTCGTCTCGCGGCTGGTGGCCGAGCGCGGCGCCGACCCCGCCGCGGTCGTGCGCGCCTACCGCATCGCCCGCGACGTGACCGGCGCCCACCCGCGCTGGAACGCGATCGAGGACCTCGGCGCCGAGGTCGACCGCCAGGCGCAGTGGGCGCTGATGGACGGCGTCGACGCGCTCGTGGAGGCCGTCATACGCTGGCAGCTGGAGAACGCGCCCGGCGCGGAGATGGAGGCCGCGATCGCCGAGGGCCGCGCGGGCTTCGACCGGCTCGCCGCCGTCGTCGACGACCTGGGCACCGAGGATTGGCGCGCGGCACGAGCCGAGGTGGTCGAGCGCCTGATGGAGCGCGGGGTGCCCGAGGGCCCGGCCCGGTCGCACGCGGCGCTGCCCGCGCTCGAGCACGCGCCCGACGTGACCGCCGTCGCGCGCGCGACCGGGCGCTCGGTCGAGGACGCCGGTCGCGCGTTCGCACTGCTGGAGGACGCCGTCGGCCTGGATTTCGTCGAGCAGCAGATCGCCGCGCTCCCGGTCGCCACGCAGATGCAGCGCTGGGCGCTGCAGGCGGTGCGCGACGACGTCTGGCGCGTGCGGCGCGACCTGGCCCAGCACGCCCTCGCCGAGGCGCCGGGCGCGCCGGTGGCCGAAGCGGTCGCCGCATTCGTGTCGTCGCGCCCCGACGCGCTGGCCCGCCTGGAGTCGTTCTCCCGCGCCCTGGCGCGGGAGGGCGTGGCCGACCTCGCGGGCCTCACGCTCGCGGTCCGGCAGCTGCGCTCGCTGCTCGACTGACGGCCGTTCTAGTGCGGGTCGCCGCCCGTGGAGGCCGGCGGGCGGCTCTCCTCGGCCAGCGAGGTGATCGACAGGCGGCCGCGGGCGGCGTCCTCGAGGACGTCGGTGGCCTCGTCCTGCGAGCGGGCGTAGAGCTCGACGAGCAGGTGGACGGTGATCGTCTGGTCGTCGTCGTGCTTGTGGAAGCGCACGTGGGTGAAGAACTCCCGCGTGCCGTGGTCACCGAAGGCGGCAAAGCTCAGGGCCTCGCCCGCGTCGGGGCCCGAGCACGTCTCGACCTCGTCGGCCTCCACGGCCACGGTGACCGAGGCCACCCAGGGGGTGCCGGCGATCATCCGCTCCCAGCGGTCCTCGATCGGCTCGACGCGCCCGTCGCGGAAGCCGAGGTGCGGCTGGTCGTGCATGCAGTCGAGGCACTGGACGACGGCCTCCTGCAGCTCGTCGACGACCTCGCCCCGCTCGCCGGTCTCCGGATCCACCTTGTGGATGCCCTCGTAGTGCACCTGCACTTCGAGGTCGGTGGACCAGCAGCGATAGCAGCGCAGCCATGACCTGGCCTCGACGGACGGCTCCATGCTCCAGAGAATAGGCGCCGGGTAGTCTGCGCGCTCATGTCCGGCACGGTGCGCTACGAAGCGAGCGACGCGGTCGCGACGCTGACCCTCGATCGGCCCGAGCGGCGCAACGCGATCACCCTCGAGCTGATCGACGACTTCAGCGCCGCCCTGGCCCGGGCGCAGGCCGATCGCGACGTCCGGGTCTTGCGCCTCCGCGGCGCCGGGTCGGCGTTCTGCGCGGGCTATGACATCGGCTGGGGCTCGGAGGAGATGCGCAGCGCCGAGGCCGGGGCGCCCTGGGACCCGATTGCCGACTACGCGATCATGCGCCGCTTCGTCGACGCCTACATGCAGCTGTGGCATTCGCCCAAGCCCGTGATCGCTCAGGTGCACGGCTACTGCGTGGCGGGGGGCACGGACTTCGCACTGTGCTCGGACCTGATCGTCTGCGCCGAGGACTGCCGCATCGGCTACCCGCCGGCGCGCGTGTGGGGCTCGCCGACGACCGCGATGTGGATGTACCGGCTGGGCCTGGAGCGCAGCAAGCGACTGCTGCTCACCGGCGACGCGATCGACGGGCGCCGCGCCGTCGAGTGGGGGCTGGCGTCGGAGTGCGTCCCCGCAGCCGAGCTCGAGGACGCCGGGCTGGCGCTGGCGCGCCGGGTTGCGCAGCTGCCGGCCAACCAGCTGCACATGATGAAGCTGCTGGTCAACCAGGCCTTCGAGCAGATGGGCCTGCACACGACGCAGCTGGTCGGGACGCTGCTCGACGGCGCCGCCCGCCACACGCCCGAGGGCGCGGCGTTCACCGCGCGGGGGCTCGAAGACGTGCGCGGCGCGGTCGCCGACCGCGACGGTCCGTTCGGCGACTACGGGCAGGGGCCGCGGACCGCCTGATGGTCGGCGTCGTGCTCGCCGGCGGGGCCGGACGCCGGCTGGGGGGCGACAAGGCGGTCGTCAGCCTCGGCGGGCGGGCGCTGCTCGACTACCCGCTGCAGGCGGTGCGCCGCGCCGTGGGCGAGGCCGCCGTCGTCGCCAAGCAGGAGACGGTCCTGCCCGCCCTGCCCGGCGACGTCGCGGTGTGGCTGGAGGATGACGAGCCGCGCCATCCGCTCGCTGGGATCGTGCGCGCGCTGCGCAACGCGGGCGGACAGTCGATCCTCGTCGTGGCCGGCGACATGCCGCTGGTGACCTCCGACGTCCTGGCGGCGCTGGTGCGCGCCCCGCTCAGTGGGGCGCCCGCGCTCGTTCCGCGCGCCGGCGGGCGCCTGCATCCGCTCTGCGCTCGCTACGAGCCGGCGGCGCTCGCGGGTCTGCAGGATTTCGCCCACGACGCGCCCGTCCGCGAGGTGGTGCTCGCGCTCGGCCCGGCGATCCTGGAATGGCCCGATGAGCAGGCGTTCTTCAACGTCAACGCGCCCGAGGACCTGCTGCAGGCGTCGTCCCTCCTCGACGCCCGGCGCTGACGCCGTCCGCTACCGCTGCCACCGTGGCGCCGTGCTCGTCGCGCGCCTGATCTGCTCGGACCCCGCCTGCACGGCGGAGGCCGAGGCTCGTGCCGCCACGCTGGCCGACCTCGAGGCCGTCGCGTGTGACTGCGGCTGCTCACTCGAGGTGCTCGGCTGGCCCGATCACGACGACCTGGCCGACGGCGGCGACCTCGAAGTGGTGTTGCTCGCCGCCTGAGCGGTGCGCGCACGCGCTCGACAAGCGTGGTCGCTGAGCGCCATGGAGACGGGCCCGGCTCAGCCGCCGATCGCACTCATCGACCGCGCGGGCTGCACGAAGCCAGGCTCGTTGACGTGGTGCTTGAGCTCCTTGCGCCACACGGCCTCACGGATGATCAGCTCGAGGTCGTCGTCGGTCGCGCCGCTGCGCAGGGGCGCGCGCAGGTCGGTCTCGTGCAGTGAGAACAGGCAGGTGCGCAGCTTGCCCTCGGCCGTCAGGCGGATCCGGTTGCAGTCGCCGCAGAACGGCTCGCTGACCGGGTTGATGAAGCCGATGCGCCCCTGGCCGTCGGCGAAGCGGTACACGCGCGCCGTCGCGTGGGGCTCGCGAGGCTCGGCCTCCAGTGGCCACACCTCGGAGATGCGGGCCCGGATCTCCTCGCCGGTGAGCACGCTCTCCGGGCTCCAGGCGTGGTCGGCGTCCAGCGGCATGAACTCGATGAAGCGCACCTCGTAGGGGTGCGAGCGGGCGAAGCGCGCGAACGGGATGGCCTCGTCCTCGGTGAAGCCGCGCATCGCCACCGCGTTGACCTTGATCGGGTGCGCCTCGGGGAACGCGGCGAGCGTCTCGAGGCCCGTGAGCACGCGGTCGAGCGCGTCCCGGCGCGTCATCTCGTAGAAGCGGTCGCGCTGCAGCGAGTCGATCGACACGTTGAAGCGGCTGACGCCGGCGCGCACGAGCGCCTCGGCGTCGCGTTCGAGCAGGAAGCCGTTCGTGGTGACGCTCAGCTCGTCGACCAACGGGACGAGCCGCGCGGCGAGCTTGGGGAAGTCGCGGCGCACGAGCGGCTCGCCGCCGGTGAGGCGCAGGTCGCGCACGCCCATGTCGGCCAGCAGGCCGACGATGCGCTCGATCTCCTCGAAGGTGAGCACGGAGTCGCGGTCCAGCCACGGCAGCCCCTCGGCGGGCATGCAGTACTGACAGCGGAAGTTGCAGCGATCGGTGACCGACACGCGGAGGTCCCCGATGTGCCGTCCATGACCGTCGACTAGCGCGTCACGCAGCATGGGCCACAGCCTACCCTGCGGCCGGTGCGCGCCCTCCCGGCTCTGACCTGTCTCGTCGCCCTCGCGCTCGCCGGCTGCGGCGACAAGCCCGCGCCGAAGAAGCCGGTCCCGCCCGAGCAGCAGGTCCGCACGGTGATCGCGAGCTTCCCGACGGCGACGCAGCGCAAGGACTACAAGCGGCCGTGCACGCAGATCCTGGCCCAAGAGCTGCTGGACAAGATCGAGCGCGCGAACCTGGCCTGCGAGCGGGCGCTCGAGGTCGGGCTGCAGAACCTCGTCAACCCGAGGATCGCCGTGCAGTCGGTCGAGATCACGAACAACCGCGCGGTCGCCCGCGCGCGTTCGAGCGCCGGGTCACGGTGAAGCTCAAGCGCGGCCGCACGGTCACGACCAAGCGCGTGTACCACCCGTGCACGAAGCCGGCCTGAGCCGCGGTCAATGGGCGTTAGCGCCCGCGGCGCCGGCGATGCGCAGCGCTGCGGTTCTGCCGCGCGAGCCGAGCCGGGGCGCCGAACGTCGGTCCTGCCCCCTCCAGAGGGGGGAAGACCGACGTTCGGCTCGCCCGTCGGCGCCCAAGGCCGCCAACGCGCACCACCGCTAGAACCGGGCCGCTAGGGGCGCTTCGCCAGCACCCACACCAGCGTGCCGGCAAAGGCGAGCTG
>JBDTYI010000087.1:0-8594 GCA_040005775.1 Solirubrobacteraceae bacterium | reverse complement strand
CCGCTCTTCCCGAAGCACGACCCGGTCGCGTGATCGACAGCCACACCCACCTCGGGTCGTGCTCGCCGCCCGACGCCGAGCTCATCGCGAGCGCGCGGGAGGCGGGGGTCACGCGCATGCTCACGGTGGGGATGGACGAGGAAAGCAACCGGGAGGCGCTCGCGGCGGCCGGCGACTTCGACGAGGTGTTCGCGGCGGTCGGGCGCCACCCCAACCACGCCGAGGGCTTCGACGCCGCGGCGCTGGCCGACCTCGAGGAGCTTGCGCTGCACCCGCGCTGCCGGGCGATCGGTGAGACGGGCCTGGACTACTTCCGCGACTACGCGCCGCGCGCCGATCAGGAGCGCGCCTTCCACGCCCAGATCGACGTCGCGCGCGCGGCCGGCAAGCCGCTGGTCATCCACACCCGCGCGGCCGAGGACGACACCATCGCGACGCTGCGCGCCCGCGCCGGCGGCGTCGACGTGATCATGCACTGCTTCTCGATGCCCGAGCGCCTCGAGGAGTGCCTCGCCGAGGGCTGGTGGATCTCGTTCGCCGGGAACGTGACCTACCCGAAGGCGACCGAGCTCGCGGCTGCCGCCGAGCTCGTCCCCGAGGACCGCCTGCTCGTCGAGACCGACGCGCCCTACCTCACGCCGCAGGTGGTGCGCAAGGAGCGCAACCAGCCGGCGTTCGTCGCCCACACGGCCCGCTTCGTCGCCGCGCGGCGCGGCACCGCCTACGCCGACTTCGACCGCACGGTGCAGCGCACCGCGGCCGGGCTGCTGTCGTGGTGACCGGCGACCTCCCGACCCAGCCGAGCCTGCGCCGGATGCGCGAGTTCGGCGTGCGCCCGCGGCGCGACCTGGGCCAGAACTTCCTCATCGACTCGAACATCCTCGGCGTCATCGAGCGCGCGGCGGCACTCGAGCCCGAGGACGTGGTGCTCGAGATCGGCGGCGGCCTCGGCGTGCTCAGCGAGTACCTCGCCCCGCGCTGTGCGCACGTGCATGTCGTCGAGCTCGACCGGGCCCTCGTGCCCGCGCTCGAGGACGCCCTCACCCCGCACGCCAACACCACGCTGCACGTGGCCGATGCGATGACGCTCGACCTGCGCGCCCTGGATCCCGTGCCGACGGCCGTCGTCGCCAACCTGCCCTACGGCATCGCGGCCGGCGCGATCCTGCGGACGATCGAGGAGCTCGACGGCGTCACGCGCTGGGTGGCGATGGTCCAGCGCGAGGTCGGCGAGCGCTTCGCCGCCACACCCGGATCCTCGGCCTACGGCGTGCCCAGCGTGCTCGCCCAGCTCGCGTGCGACGTGCGCGTGCACCGGTCGGTCTCGCGCACGGTCTTCCATCCCGTCCCGAACGTCGACTCGGTGCTCGTCGCGCTGCAGCGGACCGGACCGGCCCCGCCGCTTGCGCTGCGCCGCCTCGTGCAGGCCGCCTTCGCCCACCGCCGCAAGGCCCTCGCGCGTTCGGTGTCGCTGGCGCCCGGCGCCGACCCGGGCGTTCGCGAGGCCGCACGCGCGGCGCTGGTGACCCTCGGGCACCCGGCCGACGTCCGCGCCGAGCGCCTCTCGCCCGCGGACTTCCGCGCGCTCGCGGAGGCCCTGACGCGTTGATCGCCCTCCGCGAGCAGGCCCCGGGCAAGGTCAACCTCTGTCTCTTCCTCGGCCCGACGCGCCCTGACCGCCGCCACGAGCTCGTCACCGTCTTCCAGCCGCTGACCCTCGCCGACGACGTGTCGCTGACGCCCGCGCCCCTCGGCGCCGGCGCGGACGAGGTGCTGTGCCCGGGCGTCGAGGGCGAGAACCTCGCCGCCGTCGCCCTGCGGGCGTTCCGCGCGCGCACGGGCTGGGCCGGAGCCCCGGTGCGCCTGACGATCGACAAGCGGATCCCCGTCGCCGCCGGGATGGCGGGCGGCAGCGCCGACGCCGGCGCCGCCCTGCGCCTCGCGGCGCGCGCCGCGGGAATCGACGACGACGCGCTGCTGCTCGACATCGCCGAGGGCCTGGGCGCCGACGTTCCCGCCCAGGTGCGCCCGGGCCGCGCGCTCGCGACGGGCGCGGGGGAGACGCTCGCGCCGCTCGGCGCTCCGCCCGCCTATGGCGTCGCGATCCTGCCCTCCCACGAGCGCCTGTCGACGGCTGACGTCTTCCGCGAGGCCGACCGGCTCGGCCTCGCCCGCGACGCCGAGGGGCTGGCCGAGCGCCTCGCCGCGGTGCGCGCGACCGCCGGCGATCTCCCCGGCGAGCTGCTGCTCAACGACCTCCAGCCGGCCGCGACGTCGTTGTGCCCGGCGATCGCCGACGCGCTGGAGGTGGTTCGCGCCGCCGGCGCCCGCCACGCGCTCGTCTGCGGCTCGGGGCCGACGGTCGCGGGACTCTTCGACGACCCCACCGGCGCCCGGGTGGCCGTCGCGATGCTCTCCGACCGCGATCCGCGTCCTGTGGCGGTCACCCCATGGGAGGCACGGTCGTGAAGCCCGTCTGGCTCATCTTCGCGGCGGCCGTCGTCGGCTATGTACTCTGGCGGCGCAAGCGCATGGAGAAGACCGCGATGGTCTTCTGGGCGGTGGTGGCCGTCGCCGCACTCGTCTACGGACTCGGGCTGATCCACCTGCCGAACCTCGAGGAGTCGCTGATCAAGATCGGCGAGACGCTCGGCCCGTGGACGTACGCGCTCGTCGGCGCGCTCGCCTTCCTGGAGACAGGCGCGTTCATCGGGCTGCTGGCGCCGGGGGAGACCGCGATGCTGCTCGGCGGCCTGGTCGCGGGCCAGGGCAAGATCGACGTGCTGGCGATGATCGCGATCGCATGGACCGCCGCCGTGGCCGGGGACATGACGAGCTTCTACCTCGGCCGGCGCCTCGGCCGCGGGTTCATCGAGCGCCACGGGCCCCGGGTCAACATCACCGAGGAGCGCCTCCAGAGCGTGGAGGGCTTCTTCGACCGCCACGGCGGCAAGGCGATCCTGCTGGGGCGCTTCGTCGGCCTGGTGCGCGCCGTCGCGCCGTTCCTGGCCGGCTCGTCGGGCATGCCGCTGCGGCGCTTCGTCCCCTACGACGTCATCGGCGCCGGCCTCTGGAGCGGCGGCCTGATCGTCGTCGGCTACGTGTTCTGGCAGAGCTTCAGCAAGGTCGTCGACTACGCAAAGAAGGGCGCGCTCGGTCTCGGTGTCGCGATCACGCTCGTCGTCGGGGTCGTGTGGCTCGTGCGCTGGCTGCGCCGGGACGAGAACCGGGCCGCGATGCGCGAGTGGGTCGGCCGCCGGCGCGACAAGCCCGTCGTCGGCCCGGTCATCCGGGCGCTGGAGCCGGTGGTCCGCGGCGCGGGCACGCCGGCGCGCTTCGTATGGGACCGCGTCACGCCCGGCGACCTCGGCCTCGAACTGACCACGCTGTTCGCCGTGATCGCCGTCGGCGGCTTCGCCTTCGTGGCCGACCTCGTCCACGTCGAGCAGATGGAGCCCGTCACGGGCGACGCGGCGGCGATGCGGATCGCCCATACCTTCGATGTCGACCTAACGGTCAGGGTGATGAAGGTCCTCACCGTTCTCGGAACCTTCCCGGCCACGGCCGCGCTGATCGTTGCCGCGAGCGCGTTCCTGGTCTGGCGGGGCGACCGGACCGGCCCGGCGGTGCTGGTACCCGGCTTCCTTCTCACGTGGATCGCCACCCGGATCACCAAGGCCGCGACCGACCGCCCGCGCCCCGCCGGCAGCCTCATCGACACGGTCGGTTCGGCCTTCCCGTCCGGGCATGCGTCCAACTCGGTGGCGTGGGCCGCCGTGGGGGTGGCGCTGGTCCGCGCGCTGCGAGGCCGCACGTCGGAGGTCGCGTTCGCGGCGATCGGCGTGATCATGGCCACGGCCATCGGCCTCAGCCGGGTGCTGCTCGGCGCCCACTACCTGAGCGACGTGGTCGCGGGCTGGGGCCTGGGCGCGGCCATCTACGCGCTCTGCGGGGTCGTGGCCCTGCTCGTCGGCCACATGCGGAACAATCAGCGCAGCGCATGAAACCCGAGTCGATCATCTACCTGGTGGCGGGCTCGAGCGCCGTGATCGTGCTCGCGGCCTACATCGGCCTGATCCTGGTGCCCGCCTGGACCGCCTACAGCCGCGTCTGGGAGCGCCTCGCCGCCACGTTCCTGAGCCTCTACGTGCTGGCCGGGTTCATCGTCATGGGCGTTGCCGGCGGCGCCGCCGTCATCTGGTTCTGGGACCGCTTCGCGGCCTAGCGGGCGGCGTCCGCGCCCTGTGCGCCGCGATTCGCACGTACCATTCGTGAAATGTCCACGCCGGCACAGCGCCCGGCGACCGGGCTGGATCTCTCCGCCCTCGACCCGATCGCGGACGCGGTCCAGTCGGGCGCCGGACTCCCCGAGGTGCTGCGGGCGGCTGCCCGCGCGCTCGGCGCGAGCCTGGCGATCTCCGACCGCGCAGGCACCGTCCTCGCGGTGGCTGCGCGCTCCCCGGCCGACGAGCGCTCGCTGCTCTCCGACGTCGACGGGGTCGAGGCGCTCGAGCTGCGCGTCGCCGATGCGCCCGTGGGCACGCTGCGCATCCGCGCGCGCAACGATCCCGGTGTCGCCCTCCTGCGCCTGGTGTGCACACTCGTCGCCTCCGAGGTCGAGCGCCTGCGCGCGCCCGACCGGGCGTCGGCGGCCGCGCTCGCCTCGTTCCTGCGCGCAGTTCTCGGCCGCGACCTCTCCGGCCGCGAGGACATCGTCGCGCGAGCCAGCGAGCTCGGCGTGGACCTCGACGAGGGCGCCAGTGTCGCCGTCGTCCGCGTCCGCGCGCTCGTTCCCGTCGAGGACGGCTGGCGCGAGCGCGTCCTGGCCGTGGCCGACCGGGGCGTACGGGGCGCGAACCCGCTCGCCGTTGCGGCTCTGGGGGTCCGCGGGGACGCTGCCGTGAGCGGCGCCGAGGTCACCGTCGTGCTCCCGGGCGGCGACGAGGAGGCCGCCCGCCGCGCGGCCGAGGCGCTGCTGCGCGAGCTCCGGGCGGCGCTGCCGGGGATGGCCTTCGCAGTGGGCCGCAGCCGCCTGGCCACCGACCCGGCCGACCTGCATCGCGCCGCCGCCGAGGCGCTCCTGGCCGCCAACGTGGTCGAGGGAGACCCCGAGCGCCCGCTGCTCGCCTTCGAGGACACCGGCGCCTACCGCCTGCTGCTGAGCGCGATGAGCGAGGACCCGGCGGAGCTCCAGCGCTTCTACGCCGAGACCGTCGAGCCGCTGGTGGCCTACGACGAGCAGTACGAGACCGACCTCGTCCAGACCGTCGAGGCCTTCCTCGACGCCGACGGGAACGTGGCCGGAACGGCGCAGAAGCTGTTCACCCACCGCCACACCGTGCGGTACCGCCTGGAGCGCGTCAAGGAGCTGTGCGGCCTGGACGTCGGCTCCACCGACGGGCGCGAGAAGCTGTCACTCGGACTCAAGGCGATGCGTGTCCTCGGGCTCGCGCATCGCGGGGGCCCGGCGTCGGAGGTCGGAGCCCGTGGAGGACGTGTTCCTCGTCGAAACTAAGCGTCAACGCGCCAATTTATGCCGGTCGTCCCGTATACCCGGCCATTCGTCGCAGTTTCCGCGAAAGCTGATTGGCTTTGGAGTCGAAGGACTCTTTAGCCCTTCGCCCGCGCGTCCGATAGTCACCGCATGAAGAAGGGTCGGTTGTCCACCCACGCGCGCGCCCGTCTGGCCTCCCTGGCCGGCGTGCTGTTCGCGTGCGCCCTCATCGGGGGCAGCCTGGTCAGCCTGAACCGCGACGTGCTGCCCTTCTCGGGCTGGCCGACGGTCAAGGCGCAGCGCGGCGGCGAGTCCGTGGTGCCCGCCGTGGCCGAGCGCGGTCAGACCGCGTCGAGCGAGGGCCGCATCGCCTCCGGCGCCGGGCGCACGGTCCGCCTGCCCGACGGCCGTACCGTCGCCCTCCCGCTGCCCGGCGTGATCGCCGCCACCCCCGGCGCCGCGACCGGCCTCACCACGAGCGTCCCCGCCACGACGATCGGCGGCCCCACGGCCCCGGCCACCACCGGCACGGGCGGCGCCGGCACGGGCGGCGCCACCGGCTCCGGCTCCACCACCGGCACCGGTCGCACGGGGGCCACCACCGATGGCGTCGCCGCCGACCCGCTTCCGGCCCCGGCGGCCGGCACGCCGGCCGCGACGCCGGTGCCGGTATCGGCCCCGGCGCCGACCGTCCCGCAGACCCCGGTCACCGCGAGCGCTCCCGCCGCGGCGACCGTCACGACCGACCGGACGGCGCGCGAGGCCGCCAAGCTCGCCGCCTCCAACGGCGCCGACGAGCAGTCCCAGGCGCCGGTCCAGATCAACCTCGACCCGAATGCGCCGGCCACCGTCGGGGACGCGGGCGACGGCCTGCCCGCGGGCGTCGTCGTCGGCGTCAGCCTCGACCCCGCCGCCGCACCGGTCGACACGACCCCGGCGATGGCCGACGAGGCCCCTGCGGATCCGACCGAGCCCGTCGACTCCACGCCCGTCGAGCCCACGCCGACCGACCCGGCTCCGACGCCCGAGCCCACCCCGGCTCCGACGCCCGAGCCGGCCCCGGCGCCCGACCCCACTCCTGCACCGACGCCCGCGGCGGCGACTCCGAACGCCCCGGCCCAGACCGCGCGCCGCGCGCCCGTCCGACGCCAGGCGGCGTCCACCGCCGCGCCGGCGCCGAAGGCGGCTCCGGCTCCTGCGCCCGCCCCGGCCCCGGCGCCGCAGCCCGCCGCGCCCGCACCCGTGGCCGCGGCACCCGCCGCGGCCGGTGGCGACCAGCAGAACGGCCAGGCGTCGAGCACCGGCGCCGGCGCCGACGACGGCCAGTAGCCGCGCGCGCACTACGATCCGCCGCCATGCGGATCGGGATCATCACCGGCTCGGGCACGTACTCGCTGCCCGGCTTCGAGGACGCGGGCGCCGTGAGCATCGACACGCCGTTCGGCCCGGCGCACGTGACCTCAGGGACGTTCGCGGGCGCGGACGTGCTGCACGTCGCGCGCCACGGCGAGGGCCACGCGGTGCTCTCCAGCGGCGTCAGCCACCAGGCGAACATCTGGGCGCTGCGCGAGCAGGGCGCCGGCGCGATCGTCGGCGTGACCGTCTGCGGCGCCGTCGACCGCGACGTCGAGCTCGGCTCGCTGATCGTCTTCGACGACCTGCACTTCCCCGTGAATCGTCTGCCCGACGGGTCGCTGTGCACGCTGCACACCGAGCCCGGCGCGCCGGGCCGCGGCCACTGGATCTTCGACCGCCCGTTCTCGGCCGAGCTGCGCACGGCTCTCCTGGCCGGTGCGCGCGACGCCGGCCTGAGCGCTCGCGACGGCGGGTGCTATGGGCACGTGGACGGGCCGCGCTTCAACACGCGCACCGAGATCCGCATGCTCGCGCAGGCCGGCGTCACTGCCGTGTCGCAGACGGCCGGTCCCGAGACCGTCCTGTCCGGCGAGGCGAACGTGCCCTACGCGCTTCTCGGCTACGCCACCGACTACGCGAACGGCGTCCCCGACGAGCCGACGCCCGTCGCGGAGCTGATCCGCCTGGTGGAGGCGAGCACGGAGACGTTCGCCAGCACGCTCACGGCCGCCGTTGGCCACATCGCCGTCGCCGACCCGCAGCCGGTGGGCACGCATTTCTCCTGGGACTGAAGAGACCATCCGGGGTCCCCGGATGATCTCTGAGCCGGTCGCGGCGGTCGTCGTGGCGGCGCTCGGCGCCACGCTCGACCCCGGCCTCGACGAGCTGCTCGGCGCGGCGGGCGCCCGTGCCCTACGTGAGGCGATGGCCGCCCGGGCGCGGCGCTGGGCCGCGGCGGTCGCGCCCGATCGCGCCTTCGAGGCCACGACGATGGGCGCCGCGGCCGCGGCGCTGCACGGCCACGCCGGACCCGTGCTCCTCGCCGCGCCCGACGTCCCGGGGCTCGACGCGGCGGTGGCGGAGATGGCGCTCGGCGACCTGGCGGCCGGCTGCGACCTCGTGCTCGGTGCCGCCCATGACGCGCGCCCCTACCTCGTCGGCCTGCCCCACGTGGACGAGGAGCTGATGGAGCTGGCCGCCGGGCCCTTCGAGGGTGGCCTGCTGGCAGCGATGGCCGACCGCGAGATCACCTTGGGGATGCTGCGCGCCGAGCGTCGCCTGGCCTCTGGGGCCGACGCGCGCGCGGTCGGCCTGGACCCGGTCGCGCCCGCCGACCTGCGCGCCCTCGTCGGCGCCGTTTGAGCGCACGGCGCTGCCGGTACGGTGAGAGGCATGGAGTTCGAGCGCGAAGAGGAGCAGGCCGCGGCCGAGGAGGCGGGCCACATCGGTGGCGACCCCTACAGCCACGAGCCCGGCGAAGAGGGCGACCCGGTCGCCTACACCGAGGTCGACGGCCGCCCGGCCGGCCAGACCGAAGAGTCGTGGCGGGCGGTCGAGGAGGGCGGCGGCGGCGAGTCCGAAGGCTTCGAGCTCGCCGAGGCCGAGCTCATCGAGCGCGCTGAGAACGCCCACGGCCCGTCGCCGATCGCCGACGCCGAGGGCGGCCCCGACGAGGAGGCCGCGGCGCTCGACGTCGAGTACGGCGAGGCCGACGAGGCGCGGACCTCCGAGGACGAGCCGGGAC
>JBDTYI010000086.1:0-7257 GCA_040005775.1 Solirubrobacteraceae bacterium | reverse complement strand
CGATCTGCTTGGGGTCGTAGCGCTCTTCCATTGCGGCGGCGAAGGATAGAGCGAGGGCCCGCCGCGTCCCGATGTGGCAAACCGGTCGGGTGCCGGGCGATCCGGTCGACGGGCGACGATGGCCGCGGCGGCTTCCATACGATCGAGGAGCTCTACGCGCGAGGCGACATCGCAGCTCAGCGCAGGCGGGACGCGTCCGTGAGGTACGGCGCATGTCCCACCGCCGCCGGGCCAGAGGCGATCGAGTGATGTGGCGCGGGCACGCGGACGCGTGACGTGCCATTGCCCGGGGCGCCGGAGGCGCTAACGTGCCCCATAGATGACCGCGAGCGAGGCGTTCGACGCACAGCGCGGTCGCGCGGAGGAGCCGCGAGAACCGGGACTGCGGCCGGACGAGGCGCCGGACCCCACGGTGCGCATCGAGGGTCCGGCCCTGGGTCAGCTGCGCGAGCTGGTGATTCACCTCGCCCGGCGGGAGGTCTCGGCCACCCACCGCGACACGTTGCTGGGCTGGGCCTGGCCGCTCGTGCGCCAGCTCGTCCAGCTCGCGGTGCTGGTCTTCGTGTTCTCGAAGGTGCTCGACCTGCAAATCAAGGACTACCCGGTCTTCGTCTTCAGCGGCCTGATCGCGTGGAACTGGTTCGTCGCCGGCCTCGGGGGCGCCACGCGGTCGCTGCTGGGCAACCGTCACCTCGTCTTCCAGCCTCGGCTTCCGACCGTGGTCGTCCCGATCGTCGCCGTCGCCGTCCCCCTCGTGGACGTCGCCATCGCGCTGCCGGTCCTCATCGTGATGCTGATCGTCAACGGTGACCTGCACGCCACGATCCCGCTGCTCGTGCCGCTGCTCGCGGTTCAGCTCGTCCTGCTGGCCGGCCTGGCGTGGATCACCGCGGCCGCCAGCGTGTACCTACGCGACGTGCCGAACGCGGTCGGCCTGCTGCTGCTGCTGATGTTCTACATCACGCCGGTGTACTTCTCGCTTGGCAAGGTCCCGCCACAGTACGCGTCGCTGCTCGAGGTCAACCCGATGGCCACGTTGCTCGAGAGTTATCGCGCCGTGCTGCTCGGCGATCCGTTCCCCGGTGTCTTGCGCTTCGGCATCACGGTCGCGGTGAGCATCGCCCTGGCGGGCGCCGGCCTGATCCTGTTCCGGCGGCTGGAGCCCGGCTTCGTGGACGAGCTATGAGCGACGTGATCGCCGTCGATCGGGTCTGGAAGGCCTACCCGCGCTGGACGCCCGGCTCGCGCACGCTCAAGGGCGTCGTCAGTCGCCGCGTGCCGACGCTAATGCGCTTCGGCGAGCAGCGTTGGGCCCTGCGTGACGTGTCCTTCGCGCTGCCGCCTGGTCGGTCCGTGGGCCTGATCGGCCACAACGGGGCCGGCAAGTCAACGCTGCTGCGCCTCATTGCGGGGCTCGGGCGCCCGACGCGCGGGCGAATCGACATCGGGGGCGACACCGCGGCGGTGCTGAGCCTCGGCGATGCCGTCGACCTCTCGCTCACCGGCCGCGAGAACGCCGTGACGGCCGGGGTGATCGCCGGTTTGCGCGAGGCGCATGCGCGCGCGCTCATTCCCGCGATCCTCGAGTTCGCCGAGCTCGAGGAATACGCCGACACGCCGGTGCGCGCCTACAGCGAGGGGATGAAGCTGCGGCTCGCGTTCGGCGTCGTCGCTCAGCAGCGCCCGGATGTGCTGCTGCTCGACGAGGTCATCGCGGTCGGCGACATGCGTTTTCAGGCCAAGTGCCTGGAGCGCATCCGTGAGATGCGGGCGGCCGGCACGAGCGTGGTCTTCGCCTCGCATAGCCTCGAGCACGTGGCCTCGGAGTGCGACGAGGCGATCTGGTTGCACGGCGGCGCGCTGCGCGCGCAGGGCGACGTCGAGACGGTCGTGGCCCAGTACCGCGAGGCGATGCTCTCCAGCACCGTGCAGCGCACGCCGGCGCCCGCGCCCGGGAAGGACGCTTCCGGCGATCTCGAACTGCGGCGCAACCGCCTCGGCAGCCAGGAGCTGACCATCGACGCGGTCACGCTCGCCGGGGCCGACGGACGGCCGGTCGCCGAGATCGCGAGCGGCGGCGCGCTCGACGTGACCCTCGTCGTACGCCGCCACGAGCGCACCGCGCCGGATCCGATCGTCGCCATCTCCGTGCATCGCGTGCGCGACAACGCCGTCTGCCTGGACTCCAACACCGAGGTCGACGGAGTGCGGATCGGCCCAGTCGACGACGTCGCGACCGTCCGTCTGGGCTTCGAGCGCCTCGATCTGCTGCCCGGCGAGTACGTCGTTGAGGTCGGCGTCTACCACTCGGCGTGGGAGTACGCCTACGACACCCATCTGCAGGCCTATCCGCTGCGCGTGATCGGCCGGGGAGAGGCGCACGGCGTCTTCCGTGCCCCGCATCGCTGGGAGGTCATCGCGTGAACATCGACGACGTGCGCGCGTCGATGCGCAAGCGGCGCACGATGTGGCAGCGCAGGCGCGCGGCGATCGTGCACGTCGACGTCGACCGCGCGCTGCAGCAGCTCACGGTGCCGCCGGGCTATCCGACGGTGATGGTCATCGTGCACCTCGGGGGCGCGGTGATCGGCCACATGTTCCTGCCGGGGGGCGCGGTGCTGTCGCCCGCGGAGCTGTGGCAGCAGATCGCGTGGCGTTTCGGCCCGGTGATCTGGCGCGAGCGGATGCGCCGGACGCTGCGCGAGGTCGCGCGGGCCTCGGGCCCGGCGAGCCCCGCGCCGGACCCGTCGGTCACGGTCATCGTGTGCACGCGGAATCGGCCGGAGCACCTCGAGCGGTGCCTCGAGAGCCTAGCGGCGCTGCGCACGCCGCCGGCCGAGATCCTCGTCGTCGACAACGCCCCCAGCGACGACGCGACTCGGCGCGTGTGCGAGCGCCACCCCGTGCGCTACGTGCGCGAGCCGATCCCTGGGCAGACCCGCGCGCGCAACCGCGGGCTCGTCGAGAGCACCGGCGACGTCGTCGCCTTCACCGACGACGACTGCGCCGTCGACGCACGCTGGCTCGACGGCCTCGGTGGCGCGTTCGGCGATCCGCTCGTGATGGCGGTCACCGGCTACACCGGTCCGGTCGAGCTCGAGCATCACGCCCAGTACCTGTTCGAGGTTCACGGCGGCTTCGACCGCCACCCCGAGGCGATCGTGTTCGATCCACTCGTGCTCACGCCTATCGCCGGCGCAGCAAGCGCCGGAGCGGGAGCGAACATGCTCTTCCGCCGCACGCTGTTCGCGCGCATCGGCCTCTTCGCCGAGAGCCTGGGCCCGGGCACCCCGGCACGCGCGGGTGACGACAAGGACGTCTTCTACCGCGTGCTCGCCGCCGGCTACCGCATCGCGTACGACCCGGCGCGGATCGTCTGGCATCGCCATCGCGGCGACTGGGCGGCGCTGCTGGACGCGCTCGAGGACTACGGGATCGCCGAGGTGGCATACACGAGCCGCGCGTTGCTGACCCATGGCGACACCGGCGTGCTGCAGGTGTGGCGCTGGTGGGCGAGACATTTCGCCGGCGAGACGCACCGGGCGGTGGCGCGGCGCCCGGGCCGGCTGCCGTTGGCGCTTACGGCGCGAGAGGTGCGCGGGGTCCTGAAGGGACCGTGGAGCGCGGCGCGCTCGATCCGCAGCCGCCAGGGCATCCCCGCGATCGAGCTGCCGCGCGAGCTGCGGGAGCAGAGACCGGGTGCGCCGGCGGCCGCGCGCGTCGAGGTGTCGTCCGAACCGCTGCCCGGGCTGTCGGTGGTGATCCCGTCGCGCAACCGCAGCGCACTCGTGCGCCGGGTCCTCGAAGCGCTGGCGGGCCAGGACTACCCGGCGGAGCGGCTCGAGGTCATCCTGGCGCTCGATGCCAGTACCGATGACAGCGCGGCGATGGCCGCTGCGCTGTCGCTGCCGTACACCCTGCGCGTGCTCGAGCACGACCAGCGGGGAGCGGCGGCGACGCGTAACCGCGGCGCCACGGAGGCGAGCTATGCGGTGCTCGTCATGCTCGACGACGACATCATCCCCGTGCCACGGTTCCTCTCCGAGCATGCGCGCGCGCACACCGACGCCCGCGAGGAGCACATGGCGATGGGGTACTCGCCGCCGGTGATCCGCGAGACGGGACTGTGGCCGTTCACGCTGAGGGCCTGGTGGGCCGACCACTTCCGGCGCAAGACCGAGGCCGGACATCAGTGGCGCTTCACAGACGTGCTGGCCGGCAACGCCTCCCTTCCCAAGCGCCTGTTCGTCGACAGCGGCGGCTACGACGAGGCGTTCGGCGGCCGGCGCGAGGACTGGGAGCAGGGCGTTCGCCTGCTGTCCCGCGGGGTGCGGATGAGCTACCTCCCGGCGGCCGAGGCCCAACATCACCTCGACGTCAGCTTCGCCACGGCGGTGCGCAACGCGCGGATCGAGGGCCGCGACGACGTGTGGCTTGCGACGAAGCACCCGCACGTCGCCGCCTCGCTGCCGTTCGTCCGCTTCGCCGCAGCGTTCGCACGTCGGCCGCGGCGCGTTGCCGCGATCCTCCAGACCCTCGACCGCGTCGAGCCGCTGATGCCGGCGACGCTGGTGGCGCTCGACGCGCTTGAGCGCGCGCACGCGCGGCGCCGCTGGAGGGCGTTGGTCCAGCGCGTCATGCTGCGGTCCTACGCGTTGGGGCTCGTTGACGCGGCGCCGGACGTCGGTGAGCTGCGGCGGCTGGTCCTCGCCGCGGGCACGCCGAGCGACGCCGAGTCGCTGCCCCTCTGGCTGGATCGCCCGGGGCCCGTGGTGCCGCGCTCGGGGACCGCGGCGACCGAGCTCGTCATCGGCCACGCCGGCCACCCCCTGGCCGTCGTGCCGGCGGTGCAACCGGGCGGTCAATGGGACTGGCGCTCGCTGACCGAGCGGGTGGTGTCCGCGGCCGGCGAGCCCGCGCTGCTCGCGCTCGCGCTCGCGCAGCTCGACCAGATCGCGGCCCCTCACCCCCCGGCGGCTGACGACGACCTGCGCTGGGATCCCGCCTGATGGCTGGCCAGCCAATCCGGTTGCGCGGGGGCCGGGGGCGACGGCCAGTCGGGTCCGACGGGCACCAGCCGCTCTCCGAGCAGCATCGCCGCGGCGAAGCGCAGGTCGCGCCGGCTGCGGTAGCGCACCGCGCAGAAGAAGTAGCCCCCGGCTGCCAGCAGTCGCCGGCCCTTGCGGCGGTAGCCGGACGCGATCCACTGCCACCACAGCCGGTCGCCCAGGCCGGCCGCGCCGGCGGTGCCTAGGCGCACGTGCTTGCGACGGATGGCGAAATACTCGCGCAGCATGGCGCCGACTGCGAGATGCATGTTCTCCTCGTGCTCGGTGTAGGCCACCAGCGGCTCGGGGCAGGCTGCGGCGGGACCGATGGCCAGCAGCCGCAGCCAGAGGTCCCAGTCGGCCAGGATCGACAGCTCAGGGTCGAAGCCGCCGACGCGACGGAGGGCGTCGGCCCGCACCATCGCGCACGACGGCGATCCGATGCGGTTGCCGCCCAGCAGCTCCGCGCGTATCGTCTGATCGTCCGGCGCGGGCAGCGTGCGTCGCACCCGGCGGTGCTCGTCGACCGCGAGGGCCGCCGTGTAGACCAACGCCGCAGCGACGCCTCCTGCCGCGTCGAGCTGGGTGCGGAGCTTGTTCGGCGCCCACAGGTCGTCGTCGTCCAGGAACGCGATCCACAGGCCTCGAGCCGCCTCGATGCCTCGGTTGCGGGCGCCCGAGACGCCCAGGTTGGTCTCGTTGCGCAGGACGCGAAGGCGTGGATCGCCGATCGCGCTGAGGCGTCGCGCGGTGTCGTCGTCGGACGCGTCGTCGACGACGATCACCTCGACGGCGACCTCCCGCTGCCCGAGCGCGGAGGCGACGACCTCCCCGACGAGGTCCGCGCGGTTGTGCGTCGGGAGGACGACGGTTACTTCGGGGGTGCCCGGTTGTGATTCCATCGCCGCCTCAGGGTACGTCGGCGCCAGTGGGCACGGCGCCCCAGGTCACCGTCGTCATCCCGACGCACAACCGCCGGCGGTTGCTCGAGCGCACGTTGACCAGCGCGCTCGCCCAGGAGGACGTGACGATCGAGATCGTCGTGGTCGACGACGGCTCGACCGACGGGACGACGACGTGGGTCGACGGGCTCGGCGACCAACGGATACGCGTCCTGCGCCAGGACATACCGAGGGGCCCGGCGCATGCTCGCAACGCCGGCCTGGCCATAGCCCACGGCGCCTGGGTCGGGTTCCTCGACGACGACGACGTATGGGCGCCTGACAAGCTGCGCCGCCAGCTCGATGCGGCTACGCGCGTGGGGGCGACGTACGCCTACGGGGCAGCTGTCGTCTTCGACGCTCACGACGGCGTGCGCCAGATCGTCCTCGCGCCGGACCCGGCGACCGTTCGGCGCGACATCTTCGCGCGCAATCTCGTGCCCGGGGGCTGTTCGAATGTCATCGTCCGCACCGACGTGGTGCGCGCGGTCGACGGGTTCGACGAGCGGCTGTGGACGCTTGCCGACTGGGATCTGTGGATCCGGGTGGCGCAGACGGGGACGGGGGCGGCGTGTCCGGAGGTGATCGTCGGGTACCGGCGTCATCCCGACAGCATGGTGGTGCGCGGCGAGATCAACGGGATCGCCGAGCTCAATCTCCTCGTCGCCAAGTACCGCGAGCACCCGCTGGCCTCGGGCGTCCGGCCCGGCACGAGCGCGACCTATCGCTACTTCGCGCGCGCCCACCGCCGCGCAGGGCGCTACCGCCACGCCGCGCGCCTCTACGCAGTGTCCGCTCTGCACGACCGCAGCCCGGGGGATCTGCTCCGAGCACTCGTGGCCCTGCTCGGACCGATCGGCCACGCGGCCGATGCCCAACTGCGCGGACGAGCCTCGATCGAGCCCCCGGCTCCTCCGGCCTGGCTGGTGCCCTACCTGTAGACGGCCCAGCGGTTCCGCCGCCGCTGAGCCCCCAGCCTTCGACCGCGTTCAGCCTTCGGCGGCCGTCTCGCCGTGGTGTGCGCCGACGGGCTCGGACTCGGGGGAGCCTCGCTGGCGCAGGTAGACCGAGAGGATCACCATCGATCCGACGGCAAGGAACTCCGACTGCCAGTTCCTCGCGAGCGGTGCAGCGAGAGTCCCAGCACGGCGCTGCGGCACGGCTCGCCCTGCTGGTCCTTGACTGCGCGGCGTCGCCCGCGGTCCCGCATACAGACAGGACGAGAATGCTCGTCCCATGGCAATCGTCGCCGACGCGGCGCGCTGCTG
>JBDTYI010000085.1:0-4316 GCA_040005775.1 Solirubrobacteraceae bacterium | reverse complement strand
GACACGCCGGGGTGCACGACGCAGGCCTGCGGCGTGCGCGACCACCTGCCCGACTACGAGTCCGCCGGCGCGACCGTGCTCGGCGTGTCGCCCGACCCGGTCGAGGCGGTCAAGAAGTTCCACGACAAGCAGGGTCTGAACTTCACGCTGCTGGCCGACGAGGACAAGGCTGTCTGCAAGCAGTACGGCGTGTGGGCGGAGAAGTCGATGTACGGGCGCACGTACATGGGGGCGCTGCGGGCGACGTTCGTCATCGACGCGAAGGGCGTCGTGCGTCACGTCATCCCGAAGGTCTCGCCGAAGACGCACGACGACGAGGTCCTCGCCGCGCTGGCTGCTGCGTAGCCTGTGCCCGGTGCCACGGGTGCCGGACAGCATGGCCGTCCTGCGCGGACGGGAGTTCCGGCTGCTGTTCGGCGCGCAGGCGGTGTCGGTGCTCGGCGACCGGATGGTCGCCGTCGCGCTGGCCTTCGCCGTGCTGTCGGTGGACGGGTCGGCGTCGTCGGTCGGGATCGTGCTCGCCGCACGGACGCTGCCCCTCGTCGCGTGCCTGCTGGCGGGCGGCGTGGTGGCCGACCGCGTCTCGCGTCGGGCCGTGATGGTCGTCTCCGACGTCGTGCGAGTCGCCAGCCAGGGCGCGACCGCGGCCCTCCTGCTGAGCGGCGGCGCGCACGTGTGGAACCTGGCGGCGCTCGCGGCCGTCACGGGCGCCGCGACGGGCTTCTTCAACCCGGCGTCGACGGGCCTGCTGCCGGCGATCGTGCCGCTCGAGCAGCTCCAGCAGGCCAACGGGCTGCGGGCGACCGCGATGTCGACGGGCGAGATCCTCGGCCCGGTGCTGGCGGGCGTACTGGTCGCCGCGGCGGGGGCCGGGTGGGCGATCGCCGTGGACGCGGCGACGTTCGCGGGCAGCGCCGCGTTCCTCGCCGGGCTGCGCGCCGTGCCGGTGGGTCCGCGCGCCTCGACATCGTTCTGGCACGAGCTGCGCGACGGCTGGGGTGCGTTCCGGGCGCGGACGTGGGTGTGGGGCTTCGTCGCGTGCGCCGCGCTGGGCAACGTCGTCTGGGGCGCGTGGAGCACGCTGGGCCCCGTCGTCGCCGATCGCGACCTCGGGGGCGCGGCAGTCTGGGGCACGATCCTGGCCGCGATGGGCGTCGGCGCGCTCGCGGGCAGCGTCGTCGCCGTCCGCGCGAGGCCCGCCCGTCCGCTGCTCGTGTCCAGCCTCATCGGGCTGCTCATGGCCGTGCCGATGGCGCTGCTCGCGGCGGGTGCTCCCGCGGCGCTCGTTGCCGTCGGGGCGGTGGGCGCCGGCGCGTCGATGATGCTCGGCAACTCGCTGTGGGAGTCGACGCTTCAGCACAACGTCCCGCCCGAGGCGCTGTCGCGGGTGAGCTCCTACGACTGGTTCGGGTCGATCGCGTTCACGCCGATCGGCTACATCCTCTGGGGCCCGCTGGCCGATCTGATCGGCATCCAGGCTGCGCTGTGGGCCGCGTGCGCGCTGCTGCTCGTGTCCAACCTGGCGATGCTCAGCGTGGCCGACATCCGCCGGCTGACGTGGGCCAGGCCCGATCCGTCTCCGGCGGCGCGAGGCCGGCGGCGCGGGGGACCGGGCCTAGCCACGCGCCGGACGGACGGGTAGCGTCGCCGTCATGGGCGGTCTGGTGGGCTACTTCGTGTTCCGCGACGGCGACGCCTCGGTGGCCTACCTCTCCTCGGTCTTCGGGCCCGAGGACACCGAGTGGGGGACTCGCCGCGCGCGGGTCCTCGACCTCGATGGCTACGAGTGGAGCTTCGGCACCTATCAGCCTGGCCAGGCGTGGGGCTGACCCTTCACGTCGGCGCGCAGCGCCTAGCGGTGTGCCGGCTCGACGCCGGTGCGGCGGTCCCGAGCTGGTTCGGCACGGCCGGCACGCCGTGCGCCCTGGTGCGCACCGAGCACGAGCTGTCGCTCGTCGTGCCGCAGGACGCGGTGCCCGACGACGTGCGCGCCGAGCGCGACTGGGCGGTCCTCGCCGTGGAGGGCCCGCTGGACCTGGTGCTCGCCGGCATCCTCGCCACCCTGTTGGGGGTGCTGGCCCGGGCCGACGTGCCGATCTTCGCGCTGTCGACATACGACACCGATCTCGTGCTGGTGCCCGCGGCGCGGCGCCAGGAGGCGGTCGAGGCGCTGCGCCGCGCCGGTCACACCGTGCTCGCGTCCTAGGATCCGCGGCCATATGCCGACCTTCACCTCGCCGCTCGCCGAAGAGCTGTCCGCCGACGTGCTCGAGCGCTTCCTGCGCTACGTGCGCATCGACACCCAGGCCGCGCGCGAGCGCACGCAGTCGCCGAGCACGCCCGGGCAGCTGCACCTCGGCCGCCTGCTCGTCGACGAGCTGAACGCGGCCGGCGTGCAGGACGTCAGCCTCGACGACAACGGCTACGTCTTCGCCACTTTGCCCGCGACGGTCCCCGACGCGCCGGCGGTGGGTCTCATCGCGCACATGGACACAAGCCCCGACGCTCCCGGCGCAGGGGTCGACCCGCTCGTGCACCAGGGCTATGACGGCGGCGTGATCGAGCTCCCCCGCGGCGGCACGGTGCTCGACCCCGAGCGCATGCCCGAGCTGCGCGACCAGGTCGGCCAGGACATCGTGACCTCCAGCGGCGACACGCTGCTGGGCGCCGACGACAAGGCCGGGGTGGCCGAGATCATGGGCGCCGTCGCCCACCTCGCCGCCCATCCCGAGCTGCGGCGGCCCGAGCTGAAGATCGGCTTCACGGTCGACGAGGAGATCGGCCACGGCGCGACCCTGTTCGACATCGAGCGCTTCGGCGCGCGCTGTGCCTACACGCTGGACGGCTCAACCCGCGGGGAGCTGACGATCGAGACGTTCAGCGCGACCGAGGTGACCGTGACGATCGAGGGCGTCGAGGTGCACCCCGGCTTCGCCCACGGGCGCATGGTGAACGCCGCGCGCCTGATGGCCCAGGTGCTCGCCGCGCTGCCCAGCGACACGCTCACGCCCGAGACGACGCAGGACCGCGAGGGGTTCCTGCACCCGTTCGAGCTCACCGGCACCACCGGGACCGCGACGCTGCGGCTGATCGCCCGCGACTTCGACGACGACAAGCTCGCCGCCCACGCCGAGCTCGTGCGCAGCACCGCCGAGCGCATCGTGGCGGCCGAGCCCCGGGCCAAGCTCATTGTCGACGTCGTCGAGCAGTACCCGAACATGCGCAGCCACCTCGACCCCTTCCCCGAAATCGTCGTGGCGGCCGAACGCGCGCTGGCGGCCGAGGGGATCGAGCCGCTGCGCGAGCCGATCCGCGGCGGCACCGACGGCTCGCGCCTGAGCGCCATGGGCCTGCCGACGCCGAACCTGTTCGCCGGTGGGCACGAGTTCCACAGCGTCCGCGAGTGGGTCGCGGTGCAGGACATGGCCGCGGCGGCGGCGGTGGTCGTCCGGCTCGCCGAGGCGTGGGTGGCGCAACCCGCCACCTGGGTAGGCAGCCTCCGAGGGGGCAACTGAGCTTCACGGCGAGGCCGTAGCCCGGTAGCGCGCGGCGACGGCTGCGGCCGTCGCCGCGTTGATGTCCACCGTGTCGCGGACGTCGGGCGCGTAGCCGCCGGCGAGCACGACGGCGACGGGCACGCCCAGATCGCCGAGACGGTCGAGCACCAGGTCGTCACGCATCCGCAGGCCGGGCTTGGTGAGCGCCAGGCGACCGAGGCGGTCGCCCTCCCACGGGTCGGCGCCCGCCAGATAGAAGGCCACGTCCGGCGTGCCGAACGCGGCCAGCGCCCGGTGCAGCGCGGCGTCGAGGGCGGCGAAGTAGGCCTCGTCGCCGGTGCCGGTCTCCAGGTCGAGGTCGAGGTCTGACGCGATGCGCTTGAACGGGTAGTTGCGCGCCCCGTGCAGCGAGAGCGTGAACGCGTCGAGATCGGGACCCAAGACCTGTGCGGTGCCGTCGCCCTGGTGCACATCGCAGTCGACGACGAGGACGCGCTCGGCCACCTGCGCGGCCCGCAGCGCCCGCGTCGCGACGGCGAGATCGTTGAACAGGCAGTAGCCGCGGGCGAAGTCGCGCCCGGCGTGGTGGGTCCCGCCGCCGAGGTTCATGGCGACGCGGTGCTCGACGGCGTGGAAGGCCGCGGCGACCGTGCCGGCGACCGAGCGCCGTGCGCGCTCGACCAGCTCGGGCGACCACGGCAGGCCCAGGCCGCGCTGCTCGCGGACGCTGAGGGCGCCGGTGCGGATGCGCTCCACGAGCGCCGGGTCCTGAGCCGCGCGCAGCTGCCCCCAGGCGACGGGGTCGGTCTCGTGGACCTC
>JBDTYI010000084.1:0-3198 GCA_040005775.1 Solirubrobacteraceae bacterium | reverse complement strand
ACGGCGCGAAGCCGGGCACGCCGATCGTCACCTGCGAGCGCTGCGGCGGCGCGGGAATGCTGCAGGCCGTCTCGCGGACGCCGTTCGGGCAGGTCGTGCGTCAGGTTCCGTGCGACGTCTGCGGCGGCGACGGACGCACCGCCGAAGAGCCGTGCGAGCACTGTGACGGCCGCGGGCGCGAGGTGCGTCGCCGCGTCCTGAAGGTGGACATCCCGCCGGGCATCGACGACGGCCAGCGCGTGCGCCTCAGCGGTCGCGGGCACGCCGGCGACCGCGGCGGCCCGGCCGGCGACCTCTACGTGCTCGTGCACGTCGAGGCCGACGAGCGCTTCCTGCGCGACGGCGAAGACCTCGTCGCCGCGCTCGACGTGCCCGCTCCCGCCGCCGCGATCGGCGTCAAGCTCTCGGTGCCCACGCTGGACGGCGACGTCGACGTCGAGGTCGCGCCCGGCACGCAGCCCGGCGAGGTCATCACCGTGGAGGGGCGCGGCATGCCGCGGGTGCGCCGGGGAGGCGGCCGCCGCTCCCACGGCGACCTGCGCGTCGTGGTGAACGTCGTCGTCCCGCGCAAGCTCTCGCGCGAGCAGCGCGCGCTGGCCCAGAAGCTCGCCGACTCGATGACCGCGGAGAACCTGCGGACGGGTGAGTCGCTGCTGGGCAAGCTCAAGCGCCTGCTCGGATGATCCGCCTCGCGCTCCGCGTCCAGCGCGAGCAGGCCGAGGTGGTCCTCGCCGAGTTGCTCGAGCTGGCGCCGGGCGGGGTGGAGGAGCGCGGGGACGGTGACGTCGTCGAGTACGCGGTCTACGGCGCTCCCGGCGAGCTGCCGGCGCTGCCCGACCTGCGCGCGGCCGCGGGCGGTGCCCTCGTCGAGGTCTCGACGACGGAGGTCGCCGACGACTGGGCGCAGCGCTGGCGTGCGTTCCACGAGCCCGTCGAGATCGGCGGGCGCCTGTGGGTGCGCCCGCCGTGGAGCGAACCGCGTGCGGGCCTCGTCGACGTCGTCGTCGACCCCGGACAGGCGTTCGGCACCGGTGCCCACGCGACGACCCGGCTGTGCCTGGAGCTGCTGCTCGGCCTCGAGCCCGCTGATGCGCTGACCGACCTGGGCTGCGGCTCGGGCGTGCTGTCGATCGCGGCGGCGAAGCTCGGCTGGAGCCCCGTTCTCGGGATCGATCACGAGGCCGAGTCGGTGGCCGCGACGCTCGACAACGCGCGCGTCAACGGCGTGGAGGTGAGTGCGCGCCGTCACGACCTCCTCCACGACGGGCCGGCGCCCGGCGCCCCGACCGTCGTCGCGAACCTCCTGCGCCCGCTGCTGCTGCGCGTCGCCGCCGACGGCTTCGCCGGGGAGGCGCCACGCATCCTCATCGCCAGCGGCCTGCTCGCCCACGAGGGCGACGAGGTCGCCGCGGCCTTCGGGCGCCACGGGCTGCACGAGACGCGCCGGGTCGCCGGCGGCGAATGGATCGCGCTGGCGCTTCAGCACTGAAACCCGGGGGTGGGCCGTCTTGACCGTGACTATCCCGGTCAAGACGGCCCACCCCTGGCGAGCCGCGTGCCTCGGAGGAGCAGGGGCGCCTCGCGTAAGGTCCGAGCCCATGGCCTGGCATGTCGTCATCGCAGGTGGAGGCTTCGGCGGCCTCTATGCCGCGCGCACCCTCGAGCGCGTGCTGCCGCCGCAGGCGGCGCGGGTGACGCTCATCAACGACGTCAACTTCATGCTCTACACCCCGCTGCTGCCGGGCGCTGCGGCGGGCACCCTCGAACCGCGCCACGTGGTCGTGCCGCTGCGCGAGGAGCTCGACCGCACCGACCTGCACCTCGGGACGATCACCGGTCACGACCCCGGCAGCCGCACGGTCCGTGTCCGCTCGCAGGCCGACCGCGACGAGGAGATCGTCTACGACCACCTCGTCCTGGCGCTCGGGTCGGTCTCGCGGACGCTGCCGGTGCCCGGGCTGGCCGAGCACGCCGTCGGCTTCAAGACGCTCCCCGACGCGATCGCCCTGCGCAACAGCCTGCTGGCGTCCTTCGAGGCGGCCGAGACGCTCGGGGACCCCAGGGAGCGGGCCGAGTGGCTCAGCTACGTCTTCGTCGGGGCCGGCTACGCGGGGCTGGAGGGCCTCGCCGAGCTGCAGGACTTCGCCGCCGACGTCATCGAGCTCTACCCGCGCTGCCGTCAGCAGGGCATGCGCTGGATCCTGGTCGAGGCGCGCGACCGGGTCATGCCCGAGATCCCCGCCGACCTGGCGGCGTTCGCCTCCGACAAGCTGCGCGGCCGCGGCATCGAGATCCGCACCTCGACGACGCTCGAGGCGGTCACCGAGACGACGGCGACGCTGAGCGGCGGCGAGGTCGTGCCCACCCGGACCTGCGTATGGACCGCGGGCGTCCGCCCGCATCCGATCGTCGCCCAGCTCGGCCTGCCACTCAACGAGCAGGGCCGGATCGTCGTCGACGCGACGATGCGCGTGCAGTATCACGAGCGCGTCTGGGCCATCGGCGACGCCGCCGCGGTGCCCGACCCCGCCAAGAAGCGCCGCGCCGCCTGCCCGCCGACCTGCCAGCACGCGATCCGCCAGGGCCGGCGGGTCGCTCGCAACGTCGCCGGCGCGATCGCGGGCAAGAAGCCGCGCCCGTTCACCTACCGCACGCTCGGCGTCTTCGTCGACATGGGGCAACGCGACGCGGTCGCCACCACGGTCGGGATCAAGTGGCGCGGGCCGCTCGCCTGGCTGCTGGCCCGCACCTACCACCTGGCGATGATGCCCGGGCTCAAGCGCAAGCTGCGCCTGCTGACCGACTGGAACGTGCAGCTGCTCTTCGGCCGCGACGCGTCGGAGCTGGGCGGCCTTGGCCATCCGCCCAAGCTCGAGCAGCCGACGGGCGGCGGCACCGACTCGGCCTGATCTCCGTTCATCCGGTGTGACGGCCGGGCACCGGGACTGCCGATGCGAGCAGCTCGGGTCCTGGCCGTCGCGGCGGTCATGCTGTGCGCGCTGACGGCGGCGTCCAGCGCCTTCGGCCGCGACGGCACCATCACGTCCTTCGACGGAACGAAGATCGTCCACTCGTTCTTCCCGGCGGGAACGGGCAAGGCGCCGACGGTGATGATGGGCCCCGGCTACTCGATGAGCCGCGCCGGCGCCGACGACGCCTCCGTCAAGGCGCTGGTGGCCGACGGCTACAACGTGCTGA
>JBDTYI010000083.1:0-8496 GCA_040005775.1 Solirubrobacteraceae bacterium | reverse complement strand
GCGTGGCCTGCTCGCGGTCGGCGTCCCAGACGATCAGCTTGGCGACCATCGGGTCGTACATCGGCGTGATCTCCGACCCGGCCGTGACGCCGGAGTCGACGCGCACGCCGGGCCCGGCGGGCTCGCGGTAGCTCGTGATCGAGCCCGGCGCGGGGGCGAAGTTCTTCGACGCGTCCTCGGCGTTGATGCGGCACTCGATCGCGTGGCCGCGCAGCACGACGTCGTCCTGGCCGACGCTCAGCCTCTCGCCGGCGGCCGCGCGGATGCCCTCTTTGACGATGTCGACGCCGGTGACCATCTCGGTCACGCAGTGCTCGACCTGCACGCGCGTGTTCATCTCCAGGAAGAAGTACTCGCCGTCCTGCAGCAGGCCCTCGATCGTGCCCGCGCCGACGTAGTCGACCGCGCGCGCGGCCTCGACGCCGATCTTGCCGATGCGCTCGCGCAGCGCCTCGTCGACGGCGGGCGCGGGCGCTTCCTCGATGACCTTCTGGTGGCGGCGCTGCACCGAGCAGTCGCGCTCGCCGAGGTGGATGACGTTGCCGTGCTTGTCGGCGAGGACCTGTACCTCGACATGGCGCGGGTCGGGCAGGTAGCGCTCGAGGTAGACGGTGGCGTCGGAGAAGAACTTCTCGCCCTCACGCGCGGCGCCCTCGAAGGCGGCCTGCAGCTCGGACTCCTCCAGCGCAACGCGGAAGCCCTTGCCGCCGCCGCCACCGGCGGCCTTGACCGCGACGGGGTAGCCGATGTCGGCATCGATGATCTTCCGGGCGTGCTCGACGCTGTCCACGGGGTCAGTGGTGCCGGGCACGATCGGCACGCCGGCGTCCTGCATGAGCTCGCGGGCGCGGGTCTTGGAGCCCATCGCCTCGATCGCGCTGGCGGGCGGGCCGATGAACGTGATGCCCGCGTCCTCGCACGCCTTGGCGAACGGGGCGTTCTCGGCGAGGAACCCGTAGCCCGGGTGCACGGCCTGCGCGCCGGACTCCTCGCAGACCTCGAGGATCTTCTCGACGTTGAGGTAGCTCTCGGCCGCGGTCGGACCGCCCAGCAGGTAGGCCTCGTCGGCCTGCGCGACGTGCAGCGCGTCGCGGTCGAGCTCGGAGTACACGGCCACCGAGCCGATGCCGAGCTCCTTGAGCGCGCGGACGATGCGGACGGCGATCTCGCCTCGGTTGGCGACCAGAACCTTGTCGAACATGTGGGCGGGGAGCCTATTCACCGCGCCTGCGCCGCGTACTCCTCGTTGGGGAGCATGCCCGTGGCCATCGCCATGCGGTTGGTGAGGTTGTACATCGACGCGACCTCGGCGACGTCCCATGCCTCCTCGAGCGTCAGCCCGGCGTCGAGCAGCGCCCGCAGGTCGCCCGCGCCAAGCTCGCGCGGGCGCAGCGTGAGCTTCTCGGCGTAGGCGCAGATCGCGCTGCGCCGCGGGTCGAGCCCGGCGCGGCTGTAGTCGAACGCGATGCGCTCTCCGAGGACGGGATCGCCGAGCGCCTCGCGCAGCGCCGCGCCGTGGGCGACGAGGCAGTACAGGCACCCGTTCGCCTGGCTGACGACGACGGCGATCATCTCGCGGTCGGCCGTCCCGAGGTTCTCCGTCGGCTCGTGCAGCGCCCGGAAGTGCGCGAACCAGAGGCTCAGCCGCTCGGGGCGGAACGAGTAGACGCGGAACACGTTCGGCACGAAGCCCAGCGACGCGCGCGCCTTGTCGAACAGCCCTTGGATGCGCTCGGGCAGCCCGGACTCGTCAGGGACGGGGAACAGGGACCCGGTGTCGCTCATGCGCGAAGTCGTAGCGCGTTTTTCACGAACGCCGCGTAGATCCGTTCCCGCGCGGCCGCCACGCTCCAGGGGTGGTTGCGCTTAACCCGGATAATCCTGGTCAACCGCAACCACCCCTGCTCGCGCTCGTAAATCGGCAGTGGGGGGTCGTGTCGCGGGGGCAGCTGCGCGACCTCGGGGTGCCGCGCGGCGCGGTGGAGCACTGGCTCGCGACGGGGCGGCTGCGACCGCTGCACCGCGGCGTCTACGCGCTCGGCCACGCGAGCCTGCGCGCCGAGGGTCGCTGGATGGCCGCGGTCCTCGCGTGCGGACCGGGCGCGCTGCTGAGCCACCGCAGCGCCGCGGCGATCCACGACCTCCTGGCCTACGCGAGCGCCACGATCCACGTCACGACGCCGCGATCGCTGCGCCCGCCGCGCGGCATCCGCCCGCACCGCGCACGCTCCCTCGATGCCCGTGACGTCACCAGCGTCCGCGGCATCCCCGCCACGTCGATCTCGCGCACCGCACTCGACCTCGCCGCGACCGAGCCAACCCATCGCGTGGAGCGCGTGCTCGGCCAGGCCGACCGCCTGCAGCTCTACGACCAAAGCGCCCTCTCCGCCCTCATCGCCGCCGTTCCGATGCTCACGCGCAGCGACCTCGAATCGATCCTGCTCGAGGCGGCCCGGGCTGCCGGCGTCGTCCCGCCACGCTCCGATCACGACATCCACCTGCCGCGCCGCGGTCCGACCACGGTCGACTTCTACTTCCCGGCCGAGCGCCTGGTGATCGAGGTCGACAGCTGGACCCACCACCGGTCACGCACGTCATTCGAGGACGACCGCGCGCGCGATCTCGAGCTGATGGCCGAGGGCCTGCGGGTCGCGCGGCTCACGGCCCGCCAAGACCGGCGGCTCGCGTTCAGCCTCGTGCAACGGGCCTTGACGCGTCGGCCGACCACTGCGACCACGACCCCGGGTACAGGCGCGGCGCCGGCAGCCCGGCGTGCTCGGCCGCCACGACGAGAAAGCACGCGTTAACGCCCGACCCGCAGTAGGCGACGTCGGCGCCCGCCAGGCGCTCGCGCAGCTCCTCGCGGGGAAGCAAGCGCCCGTCGTGGCCGACCAGCGAGAGCGCCGGGACGTTCTCGGCGCCCGGGATGTGCCCCGCCTGCGGGTCGACAGGCTCGACCTCGCCGCGGTAGCGCTCGGGCGCACGGGCGTCGAGCACGCGCAGCGCTGGATCGGCGGCGTCGTCTGCGGACGCGAGGAGCTCCGCGGGCCACGGGCGCGCGGCGAAGGCGGACGGCACGATCAAGGGTTCGTCGGTCGACAGCGGCCCCTCCCACTCGCCGATCCCACCGTCGAGCAGCGCCGCCGCGACCCCGAGCGCCCGGAGCATCCACACCAGCCGCGCCGCCACTGTCCCGCCGGCATCGTCGTAGGCCACCACCACTCCCTCTTCCTCGATGCCGAGAGAGCGCATGGCCGCGGCAAATGCAGACGGAGCAGGCAGGGGATGGCGCCCCGCCTCGCGACACGGCGCCCCCGCGAGCATCGTGTCGAGGTCCACGAACACCGCTCCCGGGATGTGCCCGGCCTCGTAGGCCTCACGCCCCGACCGCCCGTCGAGATACCACCGAACGTCGGCGAACCGGGCGATCACTGCAGGCGCCTCTGCGCGGCCCAGCGCGACAGCTCGTGACGGTTGGAGAGCTGCAGCTTGCGCAGCACGGCCGACACGTGGGCCTCAACGGTCTTCGCGGAGATCCCCAGCCGCAGCGCGATCTCCTTGTACATGTAGCCGCGCGCGATGTGGCGCAGCACCTCCTGCTCGCGCGGCGTGAGCTGGTCGAGCTCGGCGTCGTCGCCCGAACCCGTCCCACCCACCGCCCGCCCGGCGAAGGAGTCGAGCACGAAGGCGGCCAGGCGCGGGGAGAACACAGCGTCGCCGGCACGTACACGGTCGATCGCGTCGACGAGGTCGTCGGTGGCGATGTTCTTCATCACGTAGCCGCGGGCGCCCGCGCGGATCGTCGCGATGACGTCCTCGGCTGCGTCGCTCGCGCTCAACGCCAGGAAGTGCGTGTCGGGCGCTCGCCCCCCGACCGCCTCGATGACCGCGACACCGCCACCGCCGGGCATGTGCACGTCGAGCAGCACGACGTCGGGCTGCTGGGCGACCACGAGCTCGGCGGCCTCCGCCACCGCCGCGGCCTCGCCGACCAACTCGACGCGGCCGTCCAGCTCGGCTCGCACCCCGGCGCGGAACAGGCCGTGGTCGTCGACGATCACGACCCGGGTCACGCCGTCACCGGCATCGTCAGCTCGACCTCGGTGCCGCTCCCGGGCGCCGAGTGGATCTCGGCGCGCCCGCCGTGGCGGGCCATGCGCGCGACGATCGACTCGCGCACGCCGCGGCGATCCTCCGGCACGGCGGCCGGGTCGAACCCGGGCCCGCGGTCGCGGACGAACACCGAGATCGCGTCGGCGCCGACCTCGGCGAACACGTCGACCGGCACGCCGGGCGCGAACTTCGCCGCGTTGACCATCGCCTCGCGCGAGGCCGCGACGAGCGCCGCCGTGCAGTCGCTCAGCTCAACGTCGCCGACGACGACCACCTCGACGCTCGCCCCGTGCGCGCCCTCGACCTCGCCCGCGGCCCCCTCGAGCGCCGCGGCGAGCCGCTCGTGCCCGCCCTCGCGCCCGGCGAGCCATGCGCGCAGCTCGCGCTCTTGGGTCCGCGCCAGGGCTGCGACTGCGGCCGGGTCGTCGGCGCGCTTCTGCACCAGGGCGAGCGTCTGCAGGACCGAGTCGTGCAGATGTGCGCCCATCTCGGCGCGCGCCTGCGAGCGCACCCGCTCGGCGCGCTCGGCGGCCAGCGAGCGCACCAGCCGCGCGACCCATGGCGCGAAGATCACACCCAGGACGGCGACCGCGACGATCACCGCGAGAACGACGTCGCGCACGGCCGTCAGCGAGTTGGTGGCGTAGAGGAAGACGACGCCCGCGGCGACGACCAGCCCGGCGCCGAGCCCGCTCATCGACAGCACCTGGGCGCGCTCGCGGCGCTCCTCCTCGGGGGTCCGGAGCGCCACCGGCGCCGTGGGCGGCGCCACGGTCGGGGCGCGCGATCCGAACGCCTGGCGCCAGAGCACCGCGCCGCCGGCTCCGACGAGGGCGGCGGGCCACACGACGGCGTCGGAGAACCACAGCCCGAGCCCGCGCATCGTAAGCAGGAACGCCAGCGTCAGCAGCCCCACGCCCAGCGCCGTCTGGATCCCGCCGCGGCCGCGCCGCAGCACCGGCGCGTCGCCCGGCGCATCGTCGTCGGACAGGAACACCCAGCCGAGCAGGTACAGCGCCACGCCGGCGCCGCCGGCGGTCGCCGCAGCGACGAACGCCACCCGGACGATCAGCGGGTCGATGCCGACGTGCCGAGCTACGCCCGCACACACGCCGGCGACCAGCCCGCGCTCGCGATCGCGGCGCAGCGGCTCCCGGGGCGCGGCCTGCGGTTGGGTGGCCATCTCGGCGTCGATCATCGCTCAGTCGCGACGCGAGAGGCCGCTCGCGAGCAGGATGGCGCCCAGCACGGCGCACACGAGCGGCGCGAGCCAGGCGAACGTGAGGTCGACGGCGCCGGCCGAGTCCGCCAGCAGCACGGCGCCGAAGCAGATTGCTCCGGCGCCGGCCACCAGCGCGACGATGTCGGGCGCGCGCCTCATGCGCAGCCCAGGTTGCCGAGGCGCGAGTCCTCGTTGGGCCGGTCGGACACGATGACGCCCCCGATGCCGACGTCGCCGTCGAGGACGATGCGGGCGACGCCGGGCCGGGCCGTGCGCCCATCCTGCCAGTCGACGTCGATGCCGCCGCTGGAGCGATCGAAGACCCGCACGCCGCCGACGCCCATGTGCGCCTTCGTCGTGACGCAGACGCCGCGCGGGACGACCAGCTGCG
This sequence comes from Solirubrobacteraceae bacterium, assembly GCA_040005775.1. Classification (GTDB taxonomy): domain Bacteria; phylum Actinomycetota; class Thermoleophilia; order Solirubrobacterales; family Solirubrobacteraceae; genus JAOPZW01. Next base: position 2,770 of record JBDTYI010000083.1, on the reverse strand, counting down.
CCGCGCCGATGCCCGCCTCCAGCTTCACGACATGGTCGCCGGGGGTCAGGTTCGCGCGGCGCAGGTCGAGCAGCACGCGGCCGACGCCGACGCGGTAGGAGCTCTGCAGGGCCTGCGGCGAGTCGGGTCGGTAGATCTTGTCGCCGACGCCGCCATGCCCGTCGACGCCGGCGGCGGACACGATGCCGGCCGGGATGGCGATCGCCAGCGCGGGGAGGATCAGCCAGCGCGTGCGCCGGCCCATGACGGCGCCTGCGACGAGCACGACGCCGGCCAGGATCACGACACCGGCCACGACGCCGGCGCCGCCGATAGCCGCCGCCCAGCCCGCGCCGAGGGCGAGCACGATGCAGCCGGCCAGCAGCAGGGCGCCGAGCCCTGCCGCGCGCAGGAGCGAGCGCGTGTCGTCGTCGGCCCGTTCACCGGACGCCAGCTGCCACGCGAAGATCCCGGCGACGCCGAGGATGATGATCGGGACGAAGAACCAGCCGCCGTCGCCAGACGAGAACAGCCCGCCGACGGCGATCGCGATGAGTATCACGCCCGCGATCGTCAGCCAGCGGCCTGGAGCCCGACCCTCCTCCCCGTCGTTGGGGACGAGGAGGAGCGCGGCCAGGTACAGCAGGACGCCGGCGCCGCCGGCGACGATAAGCGCCACGGCCGCGACGCGGACGATGACGGGGTCGATGCGGAAGTACTCCGCGATGCCGCCGCAGACGCCGCCGATGACGCGATCGGTCTTCGAGCGATGCAGGCGGCGGACGGGGGGCTCGGGAGCGGGAGGAGTGGTGGTTTCGGTCATGGAAGGAGCGTGCCGTGACGCGGTCGCGCGCACCATTGGGAATCCTCCCTAAGGGACGCTGGGGGGATACCCCTACCGCGAGGGCAGCGCGGCGAAGAAGCGCCAGATCGCCTCGGCTCCGTCCAGTGTGATCCCAGGCGGGCCGCCGAGGGGCGGCCAGCCGTGTCCGCCGCCCTGCACGCGCAGATGTGCTACCCGCACGCCGCCCCGGCACCTGGGCCAGTCGAGGCGCGTCACGTAGCGGGTGACCGTGCGCGTCCGGGCCGCCGCCCGGCAGCCCTGGCGCCGCGCCCAGCCCGCCATCACAGGCCCGACGCCGCGGTAGGAGACGATCGGGTCCGACGTCCCGTGCAGATCGAGCACCGAGATCGGCCGCGCCTGACGGCACGGCGGCAGCCGCCGGGTGCCGCCCGAGACTGGTGCGATCGCGAGGATCCGGCCGGCCAGCTCGCAACCTGCCGCGTAGGTCATCCGCCCGCCCGAGGAGATGCCGGTCACGAGCACGCGGCCGCGGTCGACGCAGGCGACGCGCGCGGCGCCGGCGATCGCCGCGCGCAGCAGCCGCAGGCCGCTGCGCGGATTGTCCGCCTCTGGGTACTTCCAGAAGCCGCGTGGCCGCCACGACTGCGGATAGACGACCAGGAAGCGGTGCTCGTCGGCGACCTGCGTGAAGTTGCTCTCCCCCTCGAAGCCTCGGGCGTCCTGGCCGGCGCCGTGCAGGCCCAGCACGAGCGGCACGCGGTGACCGGCGCGCAGCCCGGCCGGGACGTCGACGACCATGTCGGGCGTGCCGGCCAGCACGCGCAGGCGCACGTCCCGCGCACGCGTCGTCGCTGCGCACGGCTCGATCGCGCGGGCCCGCGCGCCCGGCGGATCGTGATCGGGATGGTGGGTGACGCTCCCGCCGCAGCCTCCGGCGGCCAGCGCCACGAGGAGCACGGCGGCGCGCATGGCCTACCGACGCTACCGCGTGATCATGCCCGCGCCGACCGTGTCGTTCGTCGCCTCGTCGATGAGGATGAACGAGCCGGTTGCGCGGTTGGACCGGTAGGGGTCCGCGGCGACGGGCGATGACGTGCGCAGCGTCACGCGCCCGATGTCGTTGAGCGCGAGCTCGGCGGTGCCCGCGTGGCGCTCGAGGGTGGCGACGTCGAGGCGGTCCTCCACGACGTCGACGATCGCGCGCGCCATCGTGGTCGAGCGCTTGATCGCGTAGCGCCCGCCCGCGCGCAGCGACACGTCGGACATCCACGCCACGTCGGCGTGCACCTCGCGCGTGAGCTCGGGCGCGTCGCCGGGCGAGCAGATCATGTCCCCCCGGGAGACGTCGACGTCCTCGGCCAGGCGGATCGTCACGCTCAGCCCGGCCTCGGCGGAGGCCAGCGGGCCGTCGAACGTGTCGACCGACGCGATCGTCGTCCGCACGCCCGAGGGCAGCACGACGACCTCGTCGCCGGGGTGCGCGACGCCGCCGGCCACGCGCCCGGCGTAGCCGCGGTAGTCGGTCGCGCCGTGGCGGATCACGTATTGCACCGGGAAGCGCAGGCCGCCCTCGTCGCGGTCGTGCTCGATGTCGACGCCCTCGAGGTGCTCGAGCAGCGCGGGCCCCGTGTACCACGGCATCGCCTCGGAGCGGTCGACGACGTTGTCGCCCTTCAGCGCGCTGAGCGGGATGAAGCTGATGTCGTGCACGTCGAGCGCGGGGAAGTCGCGGACGACCGCGTCGAAGGCCTCCTCGGCGTACTCGACGAGGTCCATCTTGTTGACGGCGACGACGATGTGGGGGATGCGCAGCAGCGACGCGATGAACGCGTGGCGGCGCGTCTGCTCGACCACGCCGTGGCGGGCGTCGACGAGCACTACCGCGAGGTCGGCGGTCGAGGCGCCGGTGACCATGTTGCGCGTGTACTGCACGTGGCCGGGCGTGTCGGCCAGGATGAACGTGCGCCGCGGCGTGGCGAAGTAGCG
>JBDTYI010000082.1:0-1527 GCA_040005775.1 Solirubrobacteraceae bacterium | reverse complement strand
GGCCGCGGTGGTAGGCGTAGTAGGCGAGGTCGTCGACGAAGAACAGCGCGACCCACGTCCACCAGGCGCCGGTGGGGAGATGCAGGGGGCTGACGACGTAGATCGCGGCGAGGATCGCGGTCCACACGAGCTTCCAGCCGCCGGCGATGAAGAGGTGCCCGACACCCATGGCCAGGCTGGTGCGGGTGTCGCGGCCCTCGTAGCCCACGGGGCCGTCGTTCTCGTGCGCCGCGTGGCGCAGTGCGAGCGCCTCGAGGGCCACCGAGAGCAGGAAGAAGGGGATCGCGCCGATGATGAGCTTGTCCATGGCGCAACTGGTTGTACCAGTTGACCGCGGACGCCGTCAACCCAATGCGTGGGTATCGGGCTCGAGCAGCGCGTCGGCCGCGACCGCCGCGCCCTCGCCGTCGCCCCCGGCGATCGCGACGCCCAGGCGCCGGATCCCGGCGGCGTTCGCGGGCCGCACGGCGTCGGCGATCCCCTCGTAGGCGGCGAGGGCCCCGATCAGCGAGTTCAGCGCCAGCTGGTAGGCGACGTTGCCCGACCCGGCGACGATCGCGCGCCACAGCGCCTCGTAGCGCTCGTCGACGGCCGCGCCGTCGACGCCTACCGCGTCGGCCGCCTCGCCGGCGATCGCGCCGACACGCGCCCGCGCCGCGGGCGGCCCGCGGAGCGCGCAGCGCCGCGCGGCATCGACGCCGATGCTGGCGCGCATCTCCAAGATCGAGCGCGCCAACTCCGGTGGCGGCATCTCGTCCGAGTGGCCGCCGAGCAGGTCGAGCATCACCTCCAGCCCGCCGGTCTGGCGCCAGTCGAGCACGCGCGTCGCGCCGCCCTGGCTGATCTGCACGAGGCCAGCCTGCTCCAGGCGCTTGAGCGCCTCGCGCACCGCGTGGCGGTTCACGCGCAGGCGCTCGGCCAGCGCGCGCTCGGACGGCACCGCCTGGCCGGGCTCCAGGCGACCCTCGAGGATGTCGGCGCGCAGGGCGGCGTGGACGCGCTCGGAGACGAGCGGCGCGCGGGGGGCGGGGGTGCTCACGTGATCGCCGCTCCGTGGCGACCGGCGTCGGGCGCCGTGAACGCCGCCAGCTGCTCGCCCTCGGCCACGACCGCGGCGCGCTCGGCGCGCGTGAAGCGCCCGAACGGCTCGACGCGCACCACCGCGACCGGGCCGTCGCGCTCGACGCGCCACAGGCCGCGGAAGACGCCGTCGACGAGGACGGTCCCTCGCACGCCGCCGTTGCCCGGGGGTAGCGGCACGAGCCGGCCGTCGCCGTTGATGCGCGAGCGGTCGGCGTGCGAGAGCAGCACGTTGTCGTACTCCGGCAGGAAGCGCGGCGGGGCGGCGATGTCGGGGTCGGGGCGCGGTGCGTCGGGCAGGTCGAAGAGCTCGCGCCCGCGCGCGTCGCGGAACGTCCGCAGCTCGGGGCGGAGGCGCTCGATCACGTCGCGCTGGCGCGTCAGGCCCGACCAGGTCCGCACGTCGGGGATGCTCGCAGGCCCGAAGGCGGCGAGGTAGCGCAGCAC
>JBDTYI010000081.1:0-4377 GCA_040005775.1 Solirubrobacteraceae bacterium | reverse complement strand
CGCGCCCTGCAGCGCGTCCTGGGCGACGGGCGCTCGACCACCGAGCTGCGCGAGCCGGGCGTTTCCGGCTGCCCCCGCTGCGGCGAGCTGCACGGCAGCGAGGCGCGCTTCTGCCCGTCCTGCGGGCTGCCCCAGGACGAGGCGCGCTCGTATCGCCCGCCCGCGGCCGAGCCGCCGGCGGCGCCCGGCCCCGAGCAGCCGCCCGCCGCCACCCCCGCGCCTGTGGGCGCGGATCCGCCGCCCCGCCAGGCGCTGGCGGAGCCCGGCGCCGCGGGCGCGCAGGAGCACCCCGCCACCGCGCCCGAAGCGCAGCCCACGGCCCGCCACGAGGCGAGCCGCAGCGGATCGTGAGCGCCGAGACCGCCGCCGCGCCGGGGACCATCGACTGCCCCCGCTGCGGCCGGACCGTGGCGCCAGAGCAGGACTGGTGCCTGGCCTGCGGCGCCGCCGCCCGCACCCGCGTCGCCCCGACCCCGAACTGGCGCCTGCCGGTCGCCCTTCTGGGTCTGCTCGTCGCGCTCGCCGGGATCGCGCTCGCGGTCGCCTTCGTGCGCATCACCGACAGCCGCGACACGCCCTCGCAGACCATCACGACGACGGCTCCTGCGGTCACGCCCCCGGCGGCCACAGCCCCCGCCACCGCGGCACCGGTCACGCCCCCGGCGGCCACGCAGCCGCCGGCCGCGACGCCGCCCGGCGTGCAGCCGGCCCCCGGCTCCACCCCGCCCGGCGGTTAGGCCCGCGCGGTCGCGAGCGCCGGCCAGCGCTCGGCGAGGCGCTCGGAGGCACGCACCGCGAGCGGGTGGCGCTCCACGCCCGGCGCGGCCGGCGTGGCGTCGGCCGACAGCACCTCCAGCGTGGCGACGAGCGACGTGGTGAGCGCGTCGAGGTCGTAGCCGCCCTCGAGCACCAGCCCGACCGGCACGCCCAGCTCGTCGGTGACGTTACGGATCGCCGCGGCCATTGCCGCGTAGCCGGCCGTGGTGACCCGGCAGCCCGCGAGCGGGTCGTTCACGTGCGCGTCGAAGCCCGCGGAGATCAGCACGAGCGCGGGCCGGTAGGCGCGGGCCAGCGGCGCGAAGACGTGCTCCACCAGCGAGACGAAGGTCTCGTCGCCCGACCCGTCGGGCACCGGGAGGTTGACGGCGTAGCCCTCCCCCGCACCGTGCCCGATGTCGTGCTCGGGCCCGCTTCCGGGATACAGCGGCGACTCGTGGATCGAGACGAACAGCACGCCCGGCTCGGCCGCGAAGATGTCGTTGGTCCCGTTGCCGTGGTGGACGTCCCAGTCGAGCACCATCACACGCTCCGCGCCCCAGCGATCCAGCGCCCGGCGCGCGCCGACGGCGACGTTGTTGAACAGGCAGAAGCCCATCGACTGCCCGGCGGTCGCGTGGTGCCCGGGCGGCCGATGCAACGACGCGCCGACGCGCGCCTCGCCGCCGAGCAGCTCGTCGACCAGCGCTTGCGCCCCGCCCGCGCCGTGCCGCGCCGCCCGGAACGAGCCCTCGCTCGTCACCGTGTCGCCGTCGATCGCGCCGCCACCCGCGGCGCTGAGCTCCTGGAGCCCGTTGACGAGCCGCTGGGAATGAACCGCCAGCAGCGCGTCGTCGTCGACGCCGGGCGAGTCGCGCACCTCGAAGCCCAGCCAGTCGCGCGCCGCCAGCGCGCCCTCGGCCGCGACGATCCGCGCGATGCGCTCGGGGTGCGCGCCGGTGTCGTGCTCGCGCGCTGCGTCGTGGCGCCAGAGGACGGTGCGGGCCATGGCAGTACGGTACTCGCGCATGTCCCAAGCCGACCGGATCGAGGCCGACGTGGTCGTCGTCGGCGCCGGAGCGGCCGGCCTCTACGCGACGCTCACCGCGGCGCTCGCCGGAGCGCGCGCCACCCTCGTGTCGGCGACGCCGCTGGCGCGCACGGCCAGCTACTGGGCCCAGGGTGGTCTGGCTGCCGCGCTGGCCCCCGACGACTCCCCTGACCGCCACCGCGTCGACACCGAGATCGCCGGCCGCGACGTGATCGGCCCGAGCGCCGCGGCCACGCTGTGCCGCGACGCGCCTGCGACCGTCGCGGCCCTGTGTGAGCTCGGCGTCCTCTTCGACCGCGACCAGGACGGCAACCTGGCCCTCGGCCTGGAGGGCGGGCATTCGTGCCGGCGCGTCGTGCACGCGGGCGGCAGCGCCACCGGGCGGCGCGTCGTGCGCCAGCTCAGCGCCATCGTGGTCGAGACGCCGGGCGTCCAGGTCCTGGAGGACGCCCGCGCCGCGGCGCTGTGGACGGCCGACGGCCGCTGCGTCGGCGTCGTGTGCGAGGACGGGCGCACGATCCGCGCGCGGGCCGTCGTGATCGCCACGGGCGGCACGGCGGCGCTGTGGTCGCGTACCACGAACCCGCCGGGCTCGCAGGGGCACGGGCTGCTGCTGGCCCGCGGCGCCGGTGCGTCGCTGGCCGACGTCGAGCTCATGCAGTTCCACCCGACCGCGGTCACGGGCGTCCCGGGGCGCGAGGGGTTCCTGGTGACCGAGGCGATCCGCGGCGAGGGCGCGACGCTGCTCGACGCGCGCGGCGAGCGCTTCGTCGAGGAGCTCGCGCCGCGCGACGAGGTCGCCCGCGCCATCTGGACGAAGATGGCCGAGTCGGGGCGCCCGTCGGTCGACCTCGACATGCGCGGCGTCGATCCGCTCGCCTTTCCCAACGTCGTCGGCGCGCTGCGCGAGTCGGGGTTGGACCCGGCGACCGAGCTCGTGCCGGTGGCCCCCGCCGCGCACTACGGGATGGGCGGGATCGTCGCCGACCTCGACGGCGCGACGACCGTGCCCGGTCTGTACGCCGTCGGCGAGAGCGCGTGCACGGGGCTGCACGGCGCCAACCGGCTCGCCTCGAACTCTCTGAGCGAGTGCTTCGTCTTCGGGGCGCGCGCGGCCCGCGCCGCGCTGAGCGAGCCCGACGGGCCCGCCGGCGACCCGCCCGGAGCGCCGCCGCTGCCGGTCGCCACGCCCGAGACCCGCGCGGCCGTGTGGCGCCATGCCGGCCTCGTGCGCGACGCGGCCGGCCTGACCGCGCTCGCGTCCGACCCCCATCCGCTGGCCCGCCTGATCGCACGACACGCCATCCTGCGCGAGGAGAGCCGCGGAGCGCACAGGCGCAGCGACTTCCCAGACCTCGACGCGGCGCTGGACCTGCACCACACCATCACGGCGGCCGACGACGAGCAGACGTACTTCGAGCGCTGGGCCTGAACCGGTTCCACGGACCGCAAGTTCCAGCGAACGGCTGCGTTTGTTAACCGGAACTCAACATCGGTTGCGTACTTGCCTTCACACGACGGGGCAATACTCGCCTCGCCGGATGGGAGTCACCGAGCGGAGGAGCAGGGTCCAGCTCATGTATCAGGTCAGTCGCGCGATCTACCGGGAGCTGTCATCCGACATCGTCGGGGATCGGTCCGCACACGAGCACGTCCTGAAGTCGTGCGAGGCCACCATCGAGCGACTGGTCGGCGATCGCCACTACTTCGCCAAGCCCGCCCGCTTTCTCTTCAACGAGATCAGGACGAACTTCCCGATGCAGCGCCAGCCGCGCGTGTGGGGCATCGTCCAGGGCTACATCACCTGCGCCACCCAGATGATCGAGCAGATGCCGCGCAACGGCTACGACGTCTACGGCGAGCCGCTCCAGTGCCGCGCGACGACGCGCCGCGGCACCCCGTGCCAGCGGATGCCGCTGCACCACAACGGCTACTGCCCGTCGCACCAGCACCTCGCCGAGACCGAGGAGCTCACGCTCGACGTGCCCGGCGCCGCGGCGCCGATCGCGGCCTAGCGCGACCGCGCGGCCGACCGAGGCGCATAGGCTGCGCCGATGCTCCTCGGGGTCGACGTCGGCGGCACGTTCACCGACGCGGTCCTGGTCGCCGGCGGCGCGGTCCACACGGCCAAGGCCCCCACCACGCCGGCCGATCAGTCCGAGGGCGTGATGGCCGCGGTCGAGCTGGTGCTCGTGGCGGCGGGCGCTCACGCGGGCGACGTGGAGGGCTTCGCCCACGGCATGACCGTCGCGACCAACGCGCTGCTGCAGGGCGCGGTCGCGCGGACGGCGCTCGTGGCCACCGAGGGGTTCTGCGACGTCGTCGAGCTCGGGCGCCAGGCCCGCAAGGAGCTCTATCGCCTCTGCGCGGCGCACCCCGCCCCGCTGACGCCGCCCGCCCGCCGCTTCGGCGCTCGCGAGCGCACCACCCCCGACGGGGTCCTGGAGGAGCTGCGCGACCTCGACGACCTCGTCGACGCGGTGGCGCAGACCGAGCCCGAGGCGGTCGCCGTGTGTCTGCTACACGCCTACCGCCACCCGGCCCACGAGCTGGCGATCGGCGCGGCCCTG
>JBDTYI010000080.1:0-8851 GCA_040005775.1 Solirubrobacteraceae bacterium | reverse complement strand
ACGTCGCGCGTGATCGACGGGTTGTCGGCCTTGCGGGCGATCTTGTCGACCTCGTCGATGTAGATGATCCCCGTCTCGGCCTTCTTGACGTCGTAGTCCGCGGCTTGGATGAGCTTGAGGAGGATGTTCTCGACGTCCTCGCCCACGTAGCCGGCCTCGGTGAGCGCCGTGGCGTCGGCGATCGCGAAGGGGACGTTGAGGATGCGCGCCAGCGTCTGGGCCAGCAGCGTCTTGCCGCAGCCGGTCGGGCCGAGCAGCAGGATGTTGGACTTCTGCAGCTCGATGTCCGAGTCCTCGGACTGCATCATCTGGACGCGCTTGTAGTGGTTGTAGACCGCTACGGACAGCGTGCGCTTGGACTCGTCCTGGCCGACGACGTACTCGTCGAGCACGTCGTAGATCTCGCGCGGCTTGGGGAGGTTCTCGATGTCGAACGAGGGCGGGGCGGTGAGCTCCTCGTCGATGATCTCGTTGCAGAGATCGATGCACTCGTCGCAGATGTAGACGCCCGGTCCTGCGATCAGCTTCTTGACCTGCCGCTGTGACTTGCCGCAGAAACTGCAGAGAAGCTGTTCGTTCGAGTCAGTCGGACGAGCCATTCTCCCTCTCCCTCGGGCGCGATCTCCAAGCTAATGCTCGGAGATCACCCGGTCAATGATGCCGTAGGTCTGGGCCTCTTCGGACGACATGAAGTAGTCGCGCTCCGTGTCGGTGCGCACCTTGTCGTAGGACTGCTTGGTGTGCTTGGCGATGATGTGGTCCAGGCGCTGGCGGATGTCGATGATCTCCTTGGCGTGGATCTCGATGTCCGTCGCCTGGCCCTGGAAGCCCGAGCTCACCTGGTGGATGAGGATCTTGGCGTTGGGCAGCGCCATGCGCTTGCCCTCGGCGCCGCCGGCCAGCAGCAGCGCGCCCATGCTCATCGCGATGCCGACGCAGATGGTCTGCACGTCGGGCTTGATGAACTGCATCGTGTCGTAGATCGCCAGGCCGGCGTACACCGAGCCGCCGGGCGAGTTGATGTAGATCGAGATGTCCTTGTCGGGATCCTCGGACTCCAGGTGCAGCAACTGGGCCACGATGAGGTTCGCGATCTGGTCGTCCACGGGGGTCCCCAGGAAGACGATGCGCTCGCTGAGCAGGCGCGAGTAGATGTCGAAGGCGCGCTCGCCTCGCGACGTCTGCTCCACGACCATGGGGACTAGGGGGCTCATCGGACCTCTCTGTTTCTCTTCGCCACTGAATCTCCTGCCCGGTTTACGGGTCGGGCAAGGCTAGCAATCGCGATCCGGCGGCTATGGAGGTTGATCGGCAGCAGAGGCGCTCTCGTTGAGCGCAGCCTGGACGGTCAGCTCTCGGCCGGGGCCTCGACGGGCTCCGCGGGCGCCGGGACGGCCTTGGCGTTCTCGGCGAGGAGGTCGACGGCGGCGCGCTGTGCCAGGTCGTCCTTGAGCTCGTCCAGCCGCCCGGCCTTCTCGAGCTTGGCGCGCAGCTTCTCGGGCGTCGTGCGCTCGCGGGCGGCAGTCGCCTGGAGCGCGTCGAGGATGTCGCCGTCGGCGGCCTCGATCCCCTCGGCCGCGATCACCGCGGCCAGGACGGCCTCGCGGCGCAAGGCCTTCTCGGCGTCGGGCTTGGCCTCATCGATGATCTTCTCCTCGTCGCTGCCGGAGATCTGCAGGTACATCTCCTTGGAGATCCCCTGGTGGGAGAGCGAGTGCAGCATGCGGTCCCACAGCTCGCGCGAACGTGCCTCGACGAGCGCCTCGGGCACCTCGACGGTCGCCTGCTCGGCGACGGCGTCCAGGACGGCCTCGCGGAAGTCGGCGTCGACCTTGGCCTCGTCGGCCTCGCGCAGCTTGCCGGCGATGTCCTCGCGCAGCTCGCCGAGCGTGTCGAACCCGGCGGCCTCGGCGGCGAACTCGTCGTCGAGGGCGGGGAGGTCCTTGCGCTTGACCTCGCTGACGGTGACGGCGAACTCGGCGTCCTTGCCGGCCAGCTCCTCGGCGCTGTAGTCGTCGGGGAACTTGATCTTCAGCGTGCGCTCCTCGCCGGCCTTCGCGCCCTTCAGCTGCTCCTCGAAGCCGGGCACCAGGCGCCCGGAGCCGAGCTCGAGCAGCTGGTCGCGGCCCTCGCCGCCGGCGAACGGCTCGCCGTCGACGGTGCCGAGGTAGTCCATCACCACGAAGTCTCCGTCGCCGGCCTCGGCGTCGATGGTCTCCAGGCGCGCGGCGCGCTCGCGGAGCTGCTCGATCTCGGCGTCGACCGCCTCATCGTCGGCGACGGGCTCGCGCTTGGGCGCCTCGACGCCCTTGTACTCGCCGAGCACGGCGTTCGGGCGCACGCCGATCTCGATCGTGAAGGTCAGGGGGCCCTCGCCCTCGGGCAGGTCGCCGACGTGGACGTCGGGATCGCCGACGGGATGGACGCCCGCGTCGTCGATCGCGTCGAGGTACCAGCGCCCGAGCGTGCCGCGCACGGTCTCGTCGAGCACCGCCTCGCGCCCGATGCGCTGGATGACCACCGGCGGCGGCACCTTGCCCTTGCGGAAGCCGGGCATCTTGAGGTCACGGCCGAGCTGGCGCGCCGTGGACTGCATGCGTCGCTCGAGTTCGGCGGCAGCCACCTCGGCCTCCACGCGAACGCGGGACTCGGGAAGCTCGGTGAGGGTCGTCTTGACGGCGTCTGACATCGATTTCGGACGATAGCGTCCGGGTGTGCCCCGCCACCGCCCGCCCGCTCGCCGACGCGCCGCCGCTTGGTTCGTCACGGGACCCGTCGGCCACCTCTACGGCGGGGTGGCCGACGTGTCCGTGATGCTGACGCGCTACCTCTACGCGCGCGCCAGGGGCCGCATGTAGCTAGACCGTCCCGTTCGACAACTTGCAGAACAGGTCGCCGAGCACGCCGCCGCCGGGGGTGGCGGTGACCGACAGGTGGACCTGGTTGAGGTCGACCACGAGGCCGAGCAGGTTCAGGTTCAGCGGCCCGAGCACGAGGTCGAGGACCTGGCAGCTCGCGGCGCCGGCCTGAGCGGTCTGCGCAACGAGGTTGGCCCGCAGCGACAGCGCCCGCACCGGATGCGCGGCAAGCCGCGCGTTCGCGGCGCGCAGCGAGCTCTTCTTGAGGCCCCTGGACAGCGAGCAGAACAGGTCGCCCAGGACGCCGCCGCCCTTCTTGCCCGTGATGTCGAGCTGGACCTTGTCGAGGTCGGCGTTGAGGCCGAGCAGACGGAGGTTCAGCTGCTGAAGGAACAGGTGCAGCACCTTGCAACGTCGAACTGCTGCCGGCCGAGAGGGTCACGCGCTGCCTGACCGAGGTCTTCGCCCCCTGGACGCCCGTGAGCGTGGCAGTGGCGATGCCTGACGCGGCGGTGCGGCGGCCCGTCTGCGTGAAGCGGTCGACGTTGAGCTTGACGACCAGGGTGCCCGCGGGCGCCCAGGCGGCGCGCACCGGGGTGGAGCGGCTCGCGCCCGCCGGAACGGCGGTGAGCAGGACGAGCAGCAGGGCGGTTCCGAGGACCGCGGGGAGATGGCGCAAGACTGCCTCCAGATTGGGGTGTGGCGGCGGGCACGTACCCGCATCCAAGCCCCACAATCCAGAGCGGCCCCGCGAATGCTCGCGGGGCCGCTCGGGCCGGGTCAGACCGACCGCTCGATCAGCAGGTCACGACCAGGTGGAACGGGCGATCGGCGGGGGGCGTGTTGCCCGTCCCGCCCGCGCCGCCGCCCGCGCGCGTGAGCACACGGACGGTGTTGGCATCGACGCCCTCCGCGGACGCGGCGCCGGTGTTGTCCGACGTGCCCTGCTCGGTGACCGTGTAGGCGCACTTGCTGATGTCGCTGGCGAACTTGACCTCGTAGCGACCCTCGCTGACGCGCGCCGAGGACGTGGCCCCGCGGTTGCCGCCGAGCGTGCCGGCGTCGGAGACCGCGGCGAACTTCGCCGCGATGTCGTCGGCGCTCTTGCCATCGACCTGATCGGCGTTCAGGCCGGTGGCCACGCCGGTGGCGTTCGTCGTGAACGGCGCGGAGGCCGGGTTGCTCGACTCGATGCGGCCGATCTCCGAGCCCTTGCCCGAGAACTCGAACGCGCGACCGTCGGCCAGGTTGCTGCCGCGGACGCAGGGCTGGTTGCCCTTCTCGGTGCCGCCGGCCTTCGAGCGGCAGCCGTAGATGGCGCCGCCGCCGTTGTCGGACTTGTTGGACTGACGCGTGCCGTACGTGTTGGTGTTGGCGATGATCTGCGTCTCGCTGGTGTAGGCACGACGCGAATCGGACGAGGGGCTGCGCTTGCCGCCCAGCAGTGGCTTGCCCTCGCCGAACGCGAACGCGAACGGCGTGATCAGCAGCGCGACGAGCAGCGAGCTGACGAGGATCCAGGGCCCGCGGCTGCGGGGGCTGAGCGCCTTACGGATGCGGGAATGCATCTTGGGGGGACCTCCTTGGGGTCGCTCCAGCCCGGCCGGAAGGACTCCGACTGGGCATTTGTTCGGGTTCCTGTGCTTCTCGACCCTCAACAGGGTGGCCGCGGCCAAGGTTGCGGTCTGCAGGAACTCGTGCGATCGGGCTCAGCGCAGGGAGAAGATCGGCCAGAGCCCGGGCACGCCGGCCAGGGGCCGCGCCCCGTGGTCGTCCCAGCGCAGCCCCGACCCGACGACAGTGCCGTACGTCGTGCCCGAGGCGAGGATCTGTCCAGGCTGCGCCGCGCCCGCGACGCGCGCGGCGATGTGAACCGCCATGCCGCCGACGTCGTCGCCGATGACCTCGCACTCGCCGGTGTGCAGGCCGACGCGCAGCTCGAGCCCGAGCCCCGCGACCGCGGCGACGATCTCGCGCGCGCAGCGCACGGCGGGCGAGGGGGCGCCGTCGAACGTGGCCAGGAACGCATCGCCGATCGTCTTCACCTCGCGGCCGCCGAAGCGGTCGAGTTCGCGCCGGATCGCCCCGTCGTGCGTGGCCAGCACCTCGCGCCAGCGGGCGTCGCCCATGCGCGCCGCGTGGGCGGTCGAACCGACGATGTCGCTGAACAGCACGGTGAGCAGCGCGCGCTCGACGCTGCGCTGGCGCCCGCCGGTCAGGAACTCCTCGATCTCCCCCAGCACCGCGCCGGGGTCGCCCGCGCTGGGCAGGTTGTCGATGCCGTCGAGCTCGACGAAGCGCGCGCCGGGGACGTGCTCGGCGAGGTAGCGCGAGTGGCGCACGTCGATCATCCGGTCGCCTGAGCGGTGCAGGATCAGCGTCGGGACGTTCAGCTCGGGCAGGTCGGCGCGGATGTCGTTGGCGCCGAAGGTCCGCGCCATGGCGCGCACCTCCCCCGGGCTCGCCGACAGCCGCTCCAGCCGCGCCAGCCATGTGCGCATGCCGGCGTCGTCGATGCGTGATGGGGCGACGATGTCGAGGTTCGCGCCCGTGCCCCACTTCTCGGCCATGGCGACCCAGGTGGCGTCGGACTGCTCGGGCGTATTGGCCCACACGACCTCGTCGTCGGCGACCATCGAGACCTGCGCTGCGAAGAGCACGAGGGCCTGCGCGCGCTCGGGCGCGAGCGTTGCGGCGCGCACCGCGATCGCGCCGCCCATCGTGTAGCCGAAGAGCACGGCGCGCTCGCTGCCGGCGCCGTCGAGCACGGCCAGGACGTCGCGGGCCTCGTCGTCGAGGGTCACGTCGGGGGTACGTGGATCGGACAGGCCGCACCCGCGCCGGTCCATGATGATCACCCGCGCGAAGCGGCTCAGCCGCTCGAAGAAGGCGGCGAGGCCCGGTTCCTCCCAGAAGTGCTCGACGTGGGAGACGAAGCCGGGGACGAACACCAGGTCGAGGGCGCCGTCCCCGACCGCCATCCACGCCAGCGTGACGTCGTCGTTGCGTGCGTAGCGCGTCTCGCTCGCCACGGACGCAGCCTAGGCCCGCATCAGCTGCGGCGCACACGCGGGCGTAGCAACGCCTGCCTGCGCGGCCCCGCAGACGCTGCCATGATGCCCTCCGGCGTGGCCTGGTTCACAACCGGGTAACGACACAGCGCAGGCGATGGGCATCGAATCAGGAGTCAATGGCCGGGAGGGCATCACCGCTGCCTTCGGCCGGACCCGCACCACCTCCGGGTGGATGCGGTGGCGGGCCGCGTTGGGCGGGCCTGCTGTCGCGCTCGCTTCGCTGATCGCCGCGCTCATCGCCACCCACGCTGCGGGCGTGCCGCTGCGTGACCCCGACGGCGTCGCCTCCGGGCGCCTCGGCATCGCGGCGCTCCTCGTCGCCGGACTCGTGATGGTCGACATCTGCGTGCGCGCGTGGAAGCGCTCGCCGGGCCGCCTGCCGACCGTTCCCGCGCTGGCCGCCGTCCGCCGCGAGCGCTGGACCGTCGCGCGCGTGCTGCCGGTGACCATCGCGCTGCTGAGCTTCTTCGCCAGCTACTTCGCCTACCGCAACCTCAAGAGCGTCGTGCCGCTCCTGCGCCCCGAGGAGCTCTTCGACGACCGCCTCGAGCATCTCGACCGCACGTTCTTCGCCGGCCACGACCCGTCGGTGCTGCTGCACAACCTGCTCGGCACGGGGACCGCGGCGCACGCGATGTCGTTCGTGTACCTGCTGTTCTTCGTGTTCATCCCGGTCTCGCTGGCGATGACGCTCGTGTTCTCCTCCGACCTGCGCGCCGGGCTCTTCTACTCGACGGCGTTCTCGGTGAACTGGCTGCTCGGGGCGGCCAGTTACTTCCTCCTGCCGTCGATCGGGCCCTTCGAGGCGACCCCGAGCGTCTTCTCGGCCCTGCCGACCACGGCCGCCAGCCAACTGCAGTCACTGCTGCTCGACGAGCGCATCGGCTTCCTGCGCGACCCCGCGGCCGCGGGCGCCGCGCAGGGCATCGGGGCGTTCGCGTCGCTGCACGTGTCGGTCTACGTCACGGCCGCGCTGGCGATGCACCTGCTCGGCTTCGGGCGGATGGCGAAGGCGGGGCTGTGGATCCTGGTCACGCTGACCGTCGCCTCGACCGTCTACCTCGGCTGGCACTACGTCATCGACGACGTCGGCGGTGTCGCGATCGCTGCGCTCGCGCTTCTGATCGCGCGGGCGATCACCGGATTCGACCTCGGCGCCGCCCGGCGGATGCGCCAATCACCCGTGCCCTCGTGAGGCGCCAGGGCCAGCCGGTGCTGGAGCGCCCCGCGCAGGATCGCTCGCCGGCGCACGCGAGGCTCGAGTCGCACCGCGGCGCGCCGGCGCCGGTGGCCCGCTGGCGCGCGATCGCCGCGAGCCCGGTGGTGGCCGGTCTCACGCTGCTCGTCGCCCTGATCGCCACCGGCGACGCGGGCGTCCGCTTCCGCGACCCCGACCACGTCGCGGGCAAGTACGTCGTGCTCGTCGGCTTCGGCGTCGGGCTGATGGTCCTGGCCGACATCGCGATCCGCGCGGGGAGGCGGACCTCGACGTGGCGGCCTTCGCGGCCAGCGATGGGCGCGGTGCGGCGCGAGCGCTGGACCCGCCACCGGATGCTGGCGGCCGGCGCCGCGCTGATCAGCTTCTACGTCACCTACCTCGCCTACCGCAACCTCAAGGCCGTGGTGCCGCTGCTGCGCCCGGGCGACCTGTTCGACAGCCAGCTCTCAGACCTCGACCGCGCCGTCTTCGCCGGGCACGATCCGTCGGTACTGCTGCACGACATCCTCGGCACCGGGTTGTCCACCCAGGTGCTGTCGACGTTCTATGTGGCCTTCATCGTCTTCCTGCCGCTCTCGCTCGCCGTCGCGCTCGTGTTCGCCCGCGATCTGCCGACGAGTCTCTTCTACGCGACTGCCATGTCGGTCAACTGGCTGTTGGGCGCGGGCAGCTACTTCCTGCTGCCCTCCCTCGGCCCCGTCTACTTCGACCCGTCGGTCTTCGCCGCACTCCCGCATTCCGAGGTGACCCACCTCCAGGGCGTGCTGCTCGACCAGCGCATCGGCTTCCTGCGCAACCCCGACACCGGCACGCCGCAGGCCATCGCCGCCTTCGCGTCGCTGCACATCGCCATGAGCTTCACGGCGGTACTCGGCGCGCACGTCCTCGGCCTCGGGCGACGCGTGAAGATCGCGCTCTGGGCGTGGCTGGTGATCACGACCATCTCGACCGTCTACCTCGGCTGGCACTACGTCATCGACGACGTCGCCGGCCTGGCGATCGGGGCGGTCGGCCTGCTCGCCGCCCGGGTGCTCACGGGGTTCGACCCGCGCGAGCGGGTCAGGGCGGTTCGGGCGGCCTGACCGCCAGAAGCCCCGCCGCAGCGGGGCTTGGCCGGACGGCTGAGCCAGCGGTCGCGACATGCGCGATCTGGCGTCACTCTGCGCCTCGGCGGGACCGAGTCGGCCGGTTGCGTCCATCCTTCCTACCTATAGCTGGGGACGATGGACGGAACCGCCTCGTCCCGCGGCCACCTGGGGTAGCGGACCAACGCGACCGCGCCGGGCACTGCCGCCAAAACGCGGAAAGCCCCGCTATGCGGGGCTTTCCGAGGGGTGAGCGATGGGGCTCGAACCCACGACCACCCGGACCACAACCAGGGGGTCGGCGGGCAGGTGTTCATCGCGAGCTGCCGGACGCGGCGAAGAAAATTGGATCCCAAATGGACCCCGGCGCCGGCTCGCAAACCGTCCCAACAAAGACGAAAGGCCTGGAAACCAGGCCTTTCGTGTAGTCGGGGAGACAGGATTTGAACCTGCGACCGCCCGGCCCCCAGCCGCAACGCACGGACGTGCTCTTCGTCCAGAAGGCGCATTTGCAGTCGTTTTCGTCGCGCCGCGTCGACGTGCTGGACGTTGAGGACCGTGCAGCTGGTACGAAGTCGGTACTACGGAGACCGCCCCGCCACGTGCACGCCAGGA
>JBDTYI010000079.1:0-2918 GCA_040005775.1 Solirubrobacteraceae bacterium | reverse complement strand
CCGCGGCGGGCGAAGCGGGCGACGTGGACCATGCCGCGCATCCGCGACAGCGCGCGGTCGCCGGGACGCACGTTGCGGGCCACGTAGGCCATGAAGGCCAGCTTCGAGCTGCGGTCGACGAGCGTGCGCTCCTGCTTGATGAGCCGGTCGTCGCCGCCGAACAGGGCCGCGACGTGCGCCGCGTTCGACGAGCAGCCCGCGTCCTTGAGCAGCAGCGCGTAATAGAGCGCCGAGCGGTCGTCGGGCGAGAGGTCCAGCGCGGCGGCGAGGCGCATGCCGACGATGCACGAGCGTCCGGCGTGCCCGAGGGGCTGGCCTTCCGTGAGGTCGAGCGCCACCGACAGGCCGGCAAGGACCTCCGACAGGCGCAGCGCTGGCGGGCTCATCGTCGTCACGGGCCCGACAAGCGTAAAGGGCTGCACAACCCGATCTTCTGCGCCCGCCGCACATGGCGCCGCGATGGCCGCTCGGCGCGCGCTCACATCTCCTCGGGCGCGGTGACCCCGAGGAGCCCGAGCGCCGCGGCGATCGTGCGCTGCGCGGCCACGCTGAGCCGCAGGCGCCAGTCCTCCAGCGCGGCGGGCTCGACCCCCACGACCTGGCAGTCGCGGTAGAACGCGGTGAAGACCTGCGCGAGCTCCAGCGCGTAGACGGCGATCCGGTGGGGAGCGCGGCGCTCGGCCGCCTCGGCGACCTCGTCCGGGAAGCCGAGCAGCTTCTTGACCAGGGCGCGCTCGGACGGGTGGAGCGCGCCGGGCGGCGGCGCGGCGCCGGCCAGGGCGGCGGCGACGCGCTCCTCCCCCGCCTTGCGGCGCACCGACGCGATACGGGCGTGCGCGTACTGCACGTAGTAGACGGGGTTCTCACTGGACTGCTCGCGCGCGAGATCGAGGTCGAGATCGACGGTGGACTCGTGCGAGCGGTTGAGCATGAAGAAGCGCGCGGCGTCGACGCCGATCTGCTCGATGAGGTCGTCGAGCGTGACGAAGTCGCCGCGGCGCTTGGACATCGACGCCCGCGCCGAGCCTTCGACGAGATGCACGAACTGCAGGATCGGGATCTCCAGTCGGTCGCCCCCGGCGCCGATCGCGGCCATCATCGCCTGCATCCGCCCGATGTAGCCGTGGTGGTCGGCGCCCAGCGGGATGATCAGCTTGTCGAAGCCGCGGTCGATCTTGTTCTCTGCGTAGGCGACGTCGGCGGCGAAGTACGTCGTCTGGCCCGTCGAGCGCTCCAGGACACGGTCCTTGTCGTCGCCGAACTCCGTCGTCCGCAGCCACAGCGCGCCCTCTGAGCGGTACAGCCGGTTCTGCGCCGAGAGGGCCTCCAGCGCGCGCTCGATCCCCGACGGGGAGCCTTCGTGGAGGGTGCGCTCGCTGAAGAACACGTCGTAGTCGACGCGGTAGGCGTGCAGCGTCGCCTTGATGCGCGCGAACATGAGCTCCACGCCGCTGTGCTGGAGCTCGGCGAGGTCCCGGTCGGCGGCGCCGCCGATCTCGGCCGCCAGCTCGCGGACGTAGTCGCCCGGGTAGCCGTCCTCGGGCGGCTCCTCGCCCCGCGCGCGGGCCTGGATCGACTTGGCCAGGTTCTCGATCTGCGTGCCGGCGTCGTTGAAGTAGTACTCGCGGGTGACCTCGTGGCCGGCGTGCTGGAGGATGCGCGCAAGGGCGTCGCCGTAGGCGGCGTGGCGGGCGCTCGCGGCCGTCATCGGCCCGGTCGGGTTGGCCGAGACGAACTCGAGGTTCACGCGCAGCGGGGTCTCGGGCGCCCCGGCGCCGAAGCCGTCGCCCGAGGCGAGGACCCAGTCCAGCGCGCGGGCGTACCAGGCGTCGGCCAGGAACAGGTTCAGGAAGCCCGGGCCGGCGACCTCGACGTGGTCGAGCGTGTCCCCCAGCTGTTCCTGCAGGACGCCGCCGAGGCGCTCGGCGACATCGCGCGGCGGAGCCTTCAGCACCGGCGCGAGCATCAACGCCGCGTTCGTCGCGTAGTCGCCGTGATCGGCCTGCTTGGGACGCTCGAGCGTCGGCGCGGAGCGCACCCCGTCCCGCGCCAATGCGGTGACCGCCGCCTGGACGGCGGCGCGCAGGTCGGTGACAGGCGTCACGAGGTCCGTTCCGCGCGGCGCGGCTCGAACAGGCCCTCCAAGCGCTCCACGGTGCGCTTGGTGCCCAGCGCCATGACGACCTGACCGGCGCTCAGGACGGTCTCAGCGGGCGGCTGGGGATGGAACGAGCCATCGGCCTCGCGCACGCCGACGATGATCGCGCCCCCGCGCACGTCGCCGATGGCGCGACCCTCGCCCGCGCAGCCCTCGGCCACCTCGATCTCCTCCATGCGGTACTCGGGCGCCACGTCGAGCACGCCCGACACCTGCGGGTTGAGCGCGAGGCGCGCCATCTCCGAGCCGCTGGTCTTGTAGGGCGAGATCACGCGGCTGGCGCCCGCGCGGCGCAGCTTGGGCTCGGACTCCTCGGCCGCGGCGCGCGCGACGATCGCGATGTCGGGGCGAAGCTCGCGGGCGGTGAGGGTGATGAAGATGTTCTCCGGATCGGAGTCGACGCACGCCACGACGGCGCGGGCGCGCATGATCCCGGCGGCGCGCAGGGCCTCGTCGTCGCTGGGCCGGCCGTCGATGAAGCGGGTTCCGACGCCCACGGCGAGCTCGCGGCTGGCCGGGTTGTCGTCGATGACCACGTAGCGCCCGCCCGCGGCCCTGAGGTCGCGGGCGACCTGCTGGCCCACGCGGCCGTAGCCGCAGATGATGTAGTGGTCGTTGGTGGCTTCGATGGCCCTGAGGGTGCGACGTTCGGCGAGGATGTCGGACAGGTGGCCGGCGACGAAGACCTCCGTCAGCGTCACCAGTCCGTAGAAGAGCGTACCGACGCCCAGCACGATCAGCAGGACCTTGATGATCTGCC
>JBDTYI010000078.1:0-3580 GCA_040005775.1 Solirubrobacteraceae bacterium | reverse complement strand
CCGTAGAAGAGCGTACCGACGCCCAGCACGATCAGCAGGACCTTGATGATCTGCCCGGCAAGCGTCTCGGGCGGCGGATGCGAGCCGATCGTGGCGATCGTGTCCAGCGACCACTGAAAGCCCTCCCATCCGCTGACGTGCTCGGTCAGCGCCAGCCCGAGCGTGCCCAGCACGACGAGCAGCGCGATGGCGGCGGCGAGCGTGCGCAGGCGTCGCAGGAAGGCTCTGACCTCGGTCCGTTCGCGCATCAGATCGCCACCTAATGGTGGTAGGGCTCGTGCTTCAGGATCTTGTGCGCGCGGAAGAGCTGCTCGAGCAGCACGACCCGGGCGAGCTGGTGAGGCAGCGTCATCGGCCCCAGCGAGAGGCGGTGGTCGGCGCGGTCGAGCTGGAGCCCGTAGGCGCCCCCCACGACGAAGCACAGGTCGTGGGCGTCCATGCGGCGCTCCTCCAGGAAACGGCTGAAGCGCACCGAGTCCATCTCCTCGCCCTTGTCGTCGAGCAGGGAGACGAAGCAGCGCTCCGGGATGCGACTCTCGACCTGCTCGTCCTCGCGGACTTCGATGAGCTCGAGGCGCACGTGACCGGCGATCAGCCTGGAGTAGTGCGCGATGTCGTCGGCGAACGGGGGGCGCAGGCGGCCGACGGCCACCACGAGGATCCTCACCGTTGCGATACTAAGCGGCACGATGGCCGACGAACAGCAGGGCCCCGAGCGCCACATCAACATTCACTTCGAGCCGCAGCACATGGCCGGCCACTACGCGAACTTCGCGAACGTGAGCCATTCGGACTACGAGTTCACCGTGACGTTCGCGCGCGTGGACCACGAGGTGGAGGACGACGAGATCCCCGGCGTCGTCGTGTCGCGCATCAACCTCTCCCCGCGCTTCATGCGCGAGCTGATCGACGCCATGGAGGACAACTACTCCAAGTGGCAGACGCGGGAGGGCATCAAGAGCCTCCCGGAGTGGGGCGGCCCCGCCGGCGGCGGCCCCGAGCCGCCGGTCGCCGAGTAGCGCTCAGGTCGAACGGTCCTACCCCCTCCAGAGGGGGAATTCCGACGTTCGGCGCTGCCCGGCGCCTCAGCGAGCGCCGGCCTCGTAGCCCTTGGCGATCCCGATGCGCTCGAGCGTCGTCGGGTGCGTCGACATGAGCGTGTGCAGCAGGCGCGGCGGGTCGGGGTCGGCCAGGTTGCGCAGGACGATGCCCTTCTCGAAGCCGATGAACGCCTCCACGCCGCCGGTCTGCTCCAGCGAGAAGCTGTCGGCGCGGCGCTCGACCGCTCGCGAGAGCCGGTTGGCGATCGTGCCGACGACCGCGCCGACCGCACCCGCCGCGAGGGCGAGCGCCGGCAGCACGGCAGGCGACCTCTCGCCCGGCGCCAGCGCCTCGGTGAGCTGCGCGGTCGCGTAGAGGCCGGCGGGCGCGACGAGGACCATGAAGACCAGGCTCCGCGGCACGTCGCGGTGGCGCACGTGGGCGAGCTCGTGGGCGACGACCAGGCGCACCTCGTCGCGCGTGAAGTCTCCATCGAGCAGCGTGTCGAAGAGCACGACGCGCTTGGTGCGCCCGAGCCCGGTCACGTAGGCGTTGACGGCGGTGGTCCGGCGGCTGGCGTCGGCGACGTAGACCTCCCCCACGCTGACGCCGGCCCGGCGGGCCAGCTCGAGCACGTCGCCGCGGGTCTCGCCCTCCGCCATCGCCTCGAAACGGTTGAAGATCGGGTCGATCACGACCGGGCTGAGGTAGGTGCCGGCGACGGCCAGGCCGAGCAGGGCCGCGCTACCGGACAGCCACCAGTCGCTCGGACGATGGCGGATCAGCGCGACCGCGCCCGCGCCGCCGGCGCCCGCGAAGACCGCGCCCAGGGCTCGCGCACGGGCGACGTCGAGGGCCCAGCCGCCCCAACCCTGGGTGGCCAGGCCGACCGCCTTCGCCCGCCGGTGCGAGATCGCCCCCAGCGGCAGCTGTGCCCCCGCCAGGCCCAGCGAGAGCACCGCGCCCGCAGCGCCCGCAGCCGCGACCGGCCGCCGGAACGGGCCTCGGAGCGCCTGCGGAGGCCGGCGGGCCAGCCAGGCGAGGGCCGCCGTCTCGATCGCCGCGCTCGCGGCGAAGAGCACCAGCTGCGGCCTGCGGTACGCGCGCGCACGCTCGATCTGAGCACTGGTGAAGTACGATCCGGCCTCGACGGACACGGGTTCGATGACCCCGCTGCGCGGCCGCAGGAGCAGCACCGCGCCCTCCGCCACGGCGGCGGCGCCAGCAACGGCCAGAGCAACGCGAGGGGGTCGGATCACGTTCGTAAGGATGCCCTGCCAGACCCCTGGGCGAGTGCAGTACCACCATGCAGGTCGCGATCGTCTCCGACATCCACGGCAACCGGCACGCTCTCGAGGCGGTCCTCGACGACGTCGAGGCGAACAGCGACGCCACTGAGCTGTGGTGCCTGGGCGACGTCGTCGGCTACGGCGCCGACCCGAACGACTGCTGCGCGCTCGTGCGCGAGCACGCCCGCCTGTGCCTGGCCGGCAACCACGACCTCGCGGTGACCGGCGCCATCGAGCTCGACGAGTTCTCGGCCGGGGCGGCGCTCGCGGCCCGCTGGACCCAGGAGGTGCTCGACGATGAGCATCGTGAGTGGCTCTCCGGCCTGGAGCCCAAGGGTGCGTCGGGCGGCGTCGGGCTCTACCACGCGAGCCCGCGCGACCCGATCTGGGAGTACGTCCTCTCGGTGCTGCTGGCCGAGCTGTGCCTCGACGCCGCGCCCGAGCGCCTCGCGTTCGTCGGTCACTCCCACGTGGCCCTCGCCTTCCACCGGCCCGAGGGCGAGCCCGCCACGGGAGCCGCCTGCCGCGGCGGTGACGGCGCCGACCTCGCGACCGGCGAGTGGCTGATGAACCCCGGCAGCGTCGGCCAGCCGCGCGACGGCGACGCCCGGGCGGCGTGGCTGCTGCTGGACACGGCGGAACGCTCGGCGCAGTGGAAGCGCACGCCGTACGACATCGCGGGGGCGCAGGCGTCGATCCGCGCCGCGCGCCTGCCGGATTCGCTCGCCGAGCGCCTCGGGTACGGTCAATGAGGATGCGCGCCCTCCCGCTCCTCCTGGCTCTGCTGCTCGGTGGCGCAACGGCGTTCCTCGTCGCGTGCGGCGGTGACCGCGCGGGCCTGATCCCCACGACCGACGCGGGCAAGCTGACCACCGCGCTCGACCAGGTCGCGTCGGCCACGAAGGCGGGCGAGTGCGAGAAGGCCGGCCAGGCCTTGAGCCGCGCGCAAGGTGCGGTCGTCAGGCTTCCATCGTCCGTGGATCCCCGCCTGAAGCGCCGCCTGCAGAGCGGCATCGACAACCTGCGCAAGCGCGTGCCCCAGGACTGCCAGCAGACGACGTCGACCGAGACCCAGGCGCCAACGACGACGGAGGCCCCGGCACCGACGGAGACCACGCCGACCGAGACCACGACGACGCCGACGGACACGGCCACGACGCCGACCGACACGACGACGCCGACGGACACGGCCACGACGCCCACCGTGCCGGGCGACACGAGCGGCGGGGTGACGGTGCCATGAGGCCGGG
>JBDTYI010000077.1:0-2670 GCA_040005775.1 Solirubrobacteraceae bacterium | reverse complement strand
AAGCCGCCGCGCATGACCCAGACGCCGTCGGCGATCTCCTCGGGCGCCGAGGCGATGCGCCCCGCCAGCCGGTTGCGTGCGTTGATCACCGACGTCATGCGCTGCTCCGCCGGCGACCCCGCCGCGGGCGAGGCGCCGAGCTGGCGCAGCATGTCGTGGGCGTTGAAGTACGCGTCGTTGCGGGCGATCTTCCCGTCGCGCACACGCAGCACGTCGGCACCCTCGATGGCCACGTGCGCGCCGTTGGGCGCCATGCCCTGGAAGTCGCTCGGGCCGGCGAAGGTCCCGGTCGCCGCCCAGCGCACGACGGCGCGGTCGTCCTGGGCAACGAGGTCGAGCAGCGTGAACGTGAAGTCCGGGAAGGCGGCGAACACCTCGGCGAAGAACGCGCTTGCCTCGGGGGGCGACATCGGGCCGGTGAAGCCGTGGATGTCGCCGACGCCGTCGGCGGCATAGAAGCGCTGCGGCGCGCTCGCGTCGCGCGCGGTCAGCGCGGCGAAGTACTCCCGGACGATCTCCGCGCTCATCCCGCAACCCTATGACTAATGTCCGCGCCCGATGAGCACGCCCGCCCGCAAGCGCGAGGTCGGCCGGGGCGAGCGGGTGCTCCCCGGGCTCTGGCGGCTGCGCCTGCCGCTGCCGTGGCCCGGCGTCCCGCACTGCAACGCGTGGGCGATCGCGGCCGGCGACGGGATCGTGCTCGTCGACTGCGGCTACCACGAGCCCGGGTCGCTCGCGCATCTCGAGCGCGCGCTGGACCAGGTCGGCCTGCGCCTCGAGCACGTGCGCCTGCTCGTGTGCACCCACGCGCACTCCGACCACTACGGCCAGGCCGGCCCGGTGACCGATCGCGCCGGCTGCGAGCTGTGGATGCATCCCGACCACGCGCACATGACCGCGAGCCAGCAGGACCCGGAGGCGGGCCTCGCGCGGCGGATGGAGATCGCGCGCTCCGCCGGCGTGCCCCAGGAGCCGCTGGAGCGCTACATGGAGTCGCGCCGCGGCATGCCCTCCGGCATCGCGCGGGTCGTCGAACCCGACCGCGATCTCGTCGACGGCGTGCGCTTCGAGACCGACCTCGGCGCCTTCGAGGTCGTCGAGACGCCCGGACACGCACCGTCACACGTGTGCCTTTGGCAGGCCGAGCGGCGGCTGCTGATCAGCGGCGACCACCTCCTGGGCCGCGTCAGCCTCTACTACGACTTCGGCTACTCGCCGGACCCCGCCGGGGAGTTCCTCGCTTCGCTGGACCGGGTCGAGGACCTCGGCGCGCGGCTGTGCCTCTCGGGCCACGGGCGGACGTTCACCGACGTGACCGCGCACATCACCGCCAACCGCGAGCTCGTTGCCGACCGCATCGGGCGGCTACTCGAGGTGCTGCGCTTCGACGGGCCGATCAGCGCCTTCGATGCCGTCCCGCGCATCTACGAGCAGGCGGTGACGCCGATGACGGCGCAGTGGTGGCTGAGCGAGACGCTCTGCTACCTGACCCGTCTGGAGGCCACGGGCCGGGCCACGCACACGGACGACGATCCGGCCCTGTGGACCGCCTCCTAAACCTTGACACAGTTGTGTTAGGGTTTGGCCCGTGCGGATCGACAGGCTGCTGAGCGACACCGACGAGCCGCTGTTCTCGTTCGAGTTCTTTCCGCCCAAGACCGACGCGGGGGAGGAGAACCTCCAGCGCGCGCTGGGCGAGCTGCGAGCCCTGGAGCCCGACTACGTCTCGGTCACCTACGGCGCCGGCGGCTCCACGCGCTCTAAGACGATCGACATCGTCTCCCACATCAAGGACCAGCACGGGATGGAGGCGATGGCCCACCTCACCTGCGTCAACGCCACCGTCGACGAGCTGCGCCGCACGGTCGACCAGATGTGCGCCGCCGGCGTGCAGAACGTGCTCGCCCTGCGCGGCGATCCGCCGCAGGGCCAGGACCGCTGGACGAAGACCGAGGGCGGCCTGGAGTTCTCCCACGAGCTCGTCGCGATCCTGCGCGAGGAGTACGACGTGGCGATCGGCGCCGCCGCGTTCCCCGAGACGCACATCCACGCCACCTCGGCCGAGGAGGACCTGCGCTACCTCAAGGCAAAGGTCGACGCCGGCGCGCAGTTCCTCATCACGCAGATGTTCTTCGACAACGCCTACTACTTCGACTTCGTCGCGCGGGCGCAGGCGGTCGGCATCGACGTGCCGATCATCCCGGGCGTGATGCCGATCCTCTCCAGCGACGGCATCAAGCGCATGACCGAGCTGTCGGCCGCGAAGCTGCCCGAGGGGCTCGTCCGCGAGCTCGACGCGCGCCGCGGCGACGACGAGGCCGTGGCGGAGCTTGGAACGGCCTACGCGACGCTGCAGTCCGCCGAGCTGCTCGCCGGCGGCGCGCCCGGCATCCACTTCCTCACGCTGAACCGCTCACCCGCCACCCGAGCGATCCTCAGCGCGCTGAAGCTGCACCGCCCGTGGGTCGACGCGAGCGTCGTTGCTACCTGACCGCGAGCCGCAGCGTCATCGTGCGATAGCCCTTCGCGGCGGCGCGGACGACGACCGTGCCGCGGCGTGACGGGCGCAGGCGGAACACCGCGGTGCCCCTGCGGCCCGTTCGCTTCGTCCTCGCCCGCACCTCGGCGCCCGCGACGCGCAGGCCGACCCCGCGCATCGCCTTCGCGCCG
>JBDTYI010000076.1:0-3325 GCA_040005775.1 Solirubrobacteraceae bacterium | reverse complement strand
CGGCGTCTGCATGGGCGCCGACCGGCTGCGCCCGGCGCTGGCGGTCAACAAGGAGATCGACCTGCGCTTCGTCGTCGGGTACACGCCGCTCGAGTTCCGCGACACGCTGCGGATGCTTTCCGAGGGCAAGATCGACGTCGCCCCGATGGTCACCGGCGTCGTCGGCCTCGAAGGGGTCGACGCGGCGTTCGGCGCGCTCGGCGATCCCGACGCGCACGCGAAGATCATCATCGACCCGAAGCGGGCGGGCCGTACCATCGCCTGATGGCGGATCTTCACTCGGTCGACACGGAGGCGCATGGAGCCAGGACGGCGGGCAGCCTCCTGCCGAGCGACATCGAGACGCGAGCCGACTGCGAGCGGCTCGTCCGGGCCTTCTACGGGAAGGCGATGGCCGACCCGGTCATCGGGTTCATCTTCGTCGACGTCGCGAAGCTCGACCTCGAGGCGCACGTGCCGCGGATCACGTCGTTCTGGGAGACCGTCCTGCTCGGCAACAAGACCTACGGCGGCGGCGCGTTCGAGGTGCACGTCGGGGTGCACGCCAAGGTCGAGCTCCGGGAAGGGCACTTCAAGCGCTGGCTCGGCCTGTGGTTCGAGACGGTCGACGAGCTCTTCGCCGGCGAGCGCGCGAACCAGGCCAAGGTCCATGCGCTTCGGGTCGGGCAGGCCTTCCACCAGCGCCTGCAGGGCTTTCCCTCGCCGCGGGACGCCGCCCCGGATCCCGGGGGCATCGTGGTGACCACGGTGGACCCCCCGGCCCGTTAGGCCAGCAGCCGGACCAGCACCAGCTCGACGACGTCAGCCCGACTCCGCGCGCCGTGGTCGGCGGCCATGAAGCGGCTGCCGATCCACAGCGAGAAGGCGATCATGGAGCGGGCCTCGACCTCCTCCTCGTCGCCGCAGAAGGCGCCGAAGTGCGAGCGCAGGTAGTCCATGCGCCGGTTGTCGACGCGACGGAGGCGGTCGGCGACCGCCGGGTCGCGGCGGGACCAGTCGCGGATGGCGAGGTCGGTCGTCAGCCACGTGTCGCTGGACGAGGCGAGCGTGAACAGGCGGCGCAGGGTGGCGCGTTCGTCCCCGCCCCCGGCCTCGACGCGCTCGATCACCTCGTCGATGCCGGTGCGCTCCCAGGTGTCGAGCATCTCCTCGACGAACGCCCGCCGGTCGCCGAAGTGCCAGTAGAAGCCGCCCTTGGTGACGCCGAGGGTCTGCGCCAGCGGCTCGATCCGCACCGCGTCCGGACCGCCGGCGGCGAGGGCCGTCAGCCCCGCCTCGATCCACGTGCTGCGTGGTGTGCGGGTGGCGGCCACGTCCTATCTCTATCGCGTCGGGCGGGCGATTGACACCGCGCCGGTCGACCCGTACCGTCTATCCATACGCAACCGTATGGATAGAGGTTCAGATGAGGCTGCCCGACAGTGCGCACAGCTCCCGGCCCTGGCGGATCCACGCGCTCACCCGCGACTTCCGACTCGAGGACGTGTGGGAGCTGCCGACGCCGGGCGGGCCGCACGACTTCCCCCGGCTGGTGGCGATGATGACCTCGTTCGACCCGGGGCAGGGCTCCTCCGCCGCCGTCCGGATGCTCTTTGCGCTCCGCTGGAAGGTCGGAGGGCTGCTGGGGTGGGACGACCCGGACGACGGCATCGGCTCCCGGGTGCCGACGCTCCGCGACCGGTTGCCGGCGGATCTGCGCGACGGGCCGTCGATTCCGGACTCGAGGACGCTGCCCTTCAGCTCGCTGTACCTGACCGACGACGAATGGGCGGCGGAGATCGCCAACCGGACGATGCACGGCGTGCTGCACGTCGGCTGGGTCCCGGACGAGACCGGCGGCTACCGTGGCCAGATGGCCGTGCTGGTGAAGCGCAACGGCCTGTTCGGAAGCTCCTACATGGCCGCGATCGCCCCGTTCCGGCATCTCCTCGTGTACCCGCCGATGCTGCGCCAGATCGGACGCGAATGGCGAGCCCGCGCCGGTCAGGCAACGGCCGGCGTGCGCCCGGCGACGCGTCGGTAGGCGACGAGCGCCGCGGTCGCCAGCAGGACGACGGCGGTGGCGTAGACGAGCGCGGTCGGCCGCAGGCCCCACTCGGTCGACGCGAGGCCGGCGAGCACGGCCGGGATGCTGAACGCCGAGTAGGAGACGACGTAGACGGCCGAGATCAGGCCCGCGCGCTCGTGCGCCTCGGCCCTGTTGGTGATGAGCGCGAACACACCGGCGAACGACGGGCCGAAGCCGAGGCCGGCGACCGTCGAGCCGGCGAACAGCAGGACGGTCGAGCGCGTCGCGATGGCCAGGCCGGTGACGACGACGCCCGCGACCACGAGCAGCGTCCCGCCGACCATCCGGCGCTCGGGCGCGATCGCGTAGGTCAGCGCACCCGTCGTGGCGCCGGTGCCGACCAGCGCCACGACGACCAGCGCACCGACGACGTAGCTCGACGAGCCGGTGAGCATCCGCGTGAGCGACGGGCCGAGCGACAGATAGAGCCCGCCGAGCGCCCAGGTGGCGATCATGCACGGCGCCACCGCGGCGAAGGTCGGGCGGATCGCCCGCGGCACGCTGACCTGCGGGCGCAGCGCAGCGCGCCACTGGCCGTGCGCAGGGGCGGGCTCCGGGGTCAGCGCGACGGCGATGGTCGACGCGACCAGTGCGGCGGTGAGGACCCAGAACACCAGGCGCGTCGGGTCGGGGCCGAGCTGCACGAGGACCGCGGACCCCAGCGCGCCAACCGCGAGCCCGGCCAGCGGCGCCGAGCTCGACACGACCGCGCCGCGCCCCCGATGCCCCTCGGGCTCGGTGTCCAGCAGCGACGCGCTCAGCGCCGCCGTCGCCAGTCCGACCGCCACGCCCTGCACGGTGCGGGCGATCAGCAGCCAGACCGTCGCGTCGGCGACGAGGAACACAAGGGCCGCGGCGATGTTGATCGGCAGCGCCAGGAGCAGCACCGGCCGGCGCCCGATGTGGTCAGACAGGCGCCCGGCGAGCACGAACGCGGCCAGCAGCGCGACCACGTAGACCGCGAACACGAGCGTCAGGACGATGGCGGAGAAGTCGTATTCGCGCTCGTAGACGACGTAGAGCGGGGTCGGCGCGCCGGCGCCCATGAAGAGCACGGCGAGCACGGCCGCGAACACCCAGAAGCCGCTAGGGCGGGCCGGTCGCGGCCCCTGGTCTGTCTGGGCCATGGCGGTCCATCTTGTCAGCCCGTGCTCACGAATCCGGCAGCGGCAACCGCACGCGGACCACGGTGCCCGAGCCGGGACCCGAGGCGGTCGCGAAGCTGCCGCCGAGCTCGGTCGCCCGTTCGCGCATCGA
>JBDTYI010000075.1:0-11336 GCA_040005775.1 Solirubrobacteraceae bacterium | reverse complement strand
CCACCTCGACGGGCGTCTCTCGACCGAAAATTGACACGAGCACCTTGAGCTTCTGCGCGTCCTGGTTCATCTCGGAGATCTCGCCCGAGAAGTCCGACAGCGGGCCCGAGATGACCTTGACCGACTCGCCGATCGCGAACTGGGCCTTGCTGGAGACCTTCTCCGCGGTCTCGGACTTGTGCAGCAGGCGGTTGACCTCGGGCTGCGTGAGCGGCACGGGCTCGTTGGACGCACCGACGAAGCCGGTGACGCCCGGCGTGCCCTTGACGAGCTGCCAGGAGTCGTCGGTCAGCTCCATGTTGACCAGCACGTAGCCGGGCATGGTGCGCTTCTCGACGGGCACCTTCTGGTTGTCCTTCATCTCGGTCACCGTCTCGGTGGGGACGACGACCTGGCGCACGGAGCGCTTCTGGTTCAGGGACACCACGCGGTGCTCGAGGTTCTGCTTCACCTTCTTCTCGTGCCCGGAATATGTGTTGACGACGTACCAGCGATACATGGGATCAGCTCAGATGATGGCGTTGACGAGTTCTTTGGCGACGTAGTCCGCGACGCCGAGGTACAGCCCCGCCACGACCACGAAGCCGATGACGACCGCGGTCGCCTGCCCGACCTGGTGGCGATCGGGCCACTGGACGCGCTGCAGCTCCGACCAGCAGGCGCGCAGGAAGGCGGCGAAGCGCGCCGGACCGCGCTTGGTGGGGGTGCCGGCCGGACGCTCCGCGGCGCGGGCGGCGGCGGGCCCGGACTCCACGGCCTGGCGCTCGAGCTCGCGATCGTCGGCCTCGACCTCCTCGCCGCCGAAGGCGTCCTGCGCGTCGGCGTTGGCCTCGCGCTCGCCGGAGCCCGTGACGATCGCGGCCTCGAACTCCTGCTGATCCTCGGACTCGAACTCCTGGTGGGAGTGCGGGGACTCAGGGGTCGACGGAGCGGGCCCCGGGTTACCCGGGGCCTCTGCGCGGCGCGCACGCCGCTGCTTCGCTCGTTGTCTGTCGCGCGCCACGGGCGATCGAACCGCTTGTTAGCGGGTCTCCTTGTGGCTGGTCTGGTTCCGGCACCACTTGCAGTACTTGCGCAGGGTGATGCGATCCGGGTTGTTGCGCTTGGACTTGTTGGTCTGGTAGTTGCGCCGCTTGCAGTCCTCGCAGGCGAGGGTGACAGCGATGCGCACGTCTCCACGGGCCATGGTTCGAGCTCCGGGTAGAGAGTTAGGCGGAAAGACGGGCCGGGACAGAAAAACGACCCGCCCCGGGCGAGTCACGAGTGATAGTAGCGCCCTGTGGTCGGCCCCGCACCGCGGCCGCCTCAGACCACGCGGCTGCCCAGGCGCACGGAGGCGGCCCCGGCGCCGAGCAGGAACAGCAGGCCGAGAAGCGCAAACGACTGCGTCGTCTCCTTCTTGGCCGTCTTGGAACCGAGCTGGGAGCCGAGCGAGCGGTAGATCGTGCCCAGGCGCTCGTCGTCCTGCGCCGTGAACGCGCGCCCGCCCGAGGCCTGGGCGATCTTGCGCAGCGTCTCGGGGTCGGGGGCGACCGGCAGCGGCGGCTGGAACGGGTAGGGGTTGGGCACCGTCGCCTCGCGCGTGCCCAGCGCGACCGTGTAGATCGGGATCTTCAGCTTCCCGGCGGCGCGGGCGATGTCGACGGGATCGCGCCCGACGGTGGTCTTGCCGTCGGAGAGCAGGACGATCGCGGAGGGCGGCGGCTTCTTGCCCGACCGGTCGCGCTGGAGCGTCTCGATCGCGACCTCGAGCGCGTCGCCGGTCGCCGTCGCGCCGTCGGCCACCTGACCGTCGACGACGCTGCGCGCGTTGCCGTGGTCGGCGCTGGGCGCCTCCACGGAGTCGGGCGTGTCGGAGTAGGCGACCGCGCCGACGCGGACGGGCCCGGGCAGCTGAGCGAGGAACGCGCGGGCGGCGCGCTGCGCGGCGACCAGGCGGCTGGGCTGCACGTCGGTGGCCTGCATCGAGCGTGAGTGGTCGGTGACGAGCATGATCGTCGCGCGGTCGACCGCGACGGCCACCGTCTTCTGCGGGCGGGCCAGCGCGACCGTGATCGCGGCCAGCGCGCACAGCAGCAGCGCCGCGGGCAGGTACCGGCGCCAGAGGGGCTGCGCGCCGGCGGCCGCCGCGAGCGACGACACGGCGGTGAACCGCACGGCGTAGCGCCGGCGGCGTCGTGCCGCGGCGACCTGGAGCACGATGAGTACCGGGATCGCCAGCAGCGCCAACAGCAGGATCGGGGCCCCGAAGCTCACCGCAGCCTCCGCCCCAGCTCGCGCAGCCAGTCGCCCTCGGTCGAGAGCACGACGTGGGCGACGCGCAGGCGGCGCAGCTCACGCGCCACCGCGGCGCGCCCGGCGGCCTCGATCGCGGCGAAGCGCTCGCGCACGGCGGGCCGCGACGTGTCGATCTCCAGGTGCGCGCCGCTCTCGGGATCGACGACGGCCAGGCGCCCGACCGCGGGGAGCGTCGCCTCGCGCGGGTCGCGGACCTCGATGGCGAGCACCGAGTGACGCGCGGCGAGCGAGCCCATCGGGCGCAGCCAGTCGTCCTGGTCGCGGAAGTCCGAGACGATCGCCACCAGGCCCGGCTGACGCGCCACGCGACCCATGCGGCGCAGCGCCCCGGCGAGCGCGTGGCGGTCGACGCCGCCGTCGGCCGCCACGCCCTCGGCGAGTACGCGCGTGAGGCCGACGATCGCCGGCCGCGACCCGCGCGGGGGAACGAGCCGCTCGCCCCCGGCGCCGAAGGCGAGCACCGCCAGGCGGCCGGCGCGGCGCGTGGCCAGGCGCCCGAGCACGAGCGCGGCGCCCTCAGCGACGTCGCTCTTGAGGCGGTCGGCGGTGCCGAAGCCCATCGACGCCGACACGTCCACGCCCAGCCACGTCGTCAGGGTGCGCTCGGGGACGTGCAGGCGCACGTGCGGAAGACCGGTGCGCGCGCTGGCCGCTGGATCGATCTGGCGAACGTCGTCGCCGACCTCGTACGGACGCAGTTGCGCGAGCTCGGTGCCCGTGCCCAGGCCCGCGGCGGTGCGGTCGCCCGGCAGGGCGCCCGACGCGCGCCGCGCGACCGCGAGGTCGAGGCTCTCGACGAGCGCCCACGGCACCCGCCCGGGACCCTGACGGGCTGCAGGGACCTGCCTCACCCGGAAGCCTTCGTAACTGGCCGCGAACCGCGGGAAGGAGCGCAAGCGAGTTCCCGCCCGTCATGTGAGCGCTCTGCGCGAGTCATGCCGCTGCGTCCGACCTCCGTGAGCGCGAGCGCGAGCCCGAGCGTCGAGCGCCGTCGGGGACGTCGACGGCATCGAGGACGCGCTCGAGCACGTCGTCGGCCGTGACGCCGTCGCCGAGAGCGTCGTAGGACATCACCAGGCGGTGGCGCAGCACGTCGGCGGCGAGGTCGCGGACGTCGTCGATCGTCGCGTGGCCGCGGCCGCGCAGCAGGGCCAGGGCACGCGCGGACTGCACCAGGCCGATCGGCCCGCGCGGGCTCGCCCCGTACTCGACGTACTGCTCGAGTTCCTCGAGCTGGTGGTCGGCCGGGTTCCGCGTCGCGTCGGCGAGCTCGACCGCGTAGCCGATCACGTCGCGGTCGACCATGACCGACTTCGACGCCTCCGCGAACGCGGCGAGGTCGGCGAGCGACAGGCGCTCGCGGATCTGCGCGGGCGCGCCGAGGCTGCGACCGACGACCGAGGCCTCGTCGCCCTGCGTCGGGTAGTCGACGACGAGCTTCATCAGGAAGCGGTCGAGCTGCGCCTCGGGCAGCGGATAGGTGCCCTCGGACTCGATGGGGTTCTGCGTGGCGAGCACGAGGAACGGCGCGGGCGCCGGGAACGTCTGGCCCCCGATCGTGACCTGGCGCTCCTGCATGACCTCCAGCAGCGCGCTCTGGACCTTGGCGGGCGCGCGGTTGATCTCGTCGGCGAGCAGGAAGTTGCCCATGACCGGGCCGAGCTCGATGTCGAAGCGCCCGGTGTCGGGGCGGTAGATGCGTGTGCCGACGAGATCGGCCGGCACGAGGTCGGGCGTGAACTGCACGCGGCTGAACGTGCCGCCGAGCACCTGCGCGAGCGTGCGCACGGTCAGCGTCTTGGCCAGGCCCGGGACGCCCTCGAGCAGCACGTGGCCACCGGTGAGCAGCGCGACGAGCAGGCGCTCGAGCATCGCGTCCTGGCCGACGATCACGCGCTTGATCTCATAGAGCGCCTCTTCGAGCGCCGCGCGGGCGTCGTCGCGGGGCTGCTGCGGCTGGGGCGAGATGTCTGACATGTGGCTGGTGGTCTCCTTGTGGAACGTCAGATGAGGCGGCCGAAAAGGCGCAGGGAAGTGACGGCGCCGAGCAGCAGCAACAACAGGGCGCCGCCGGCGAAGGACGAGCTGATCTCGTGCTTCTTCTGCTTGCGCCCGAGCTGGGAGCCGAGCTGCTCGTAGATCGCATCGAGGCCCTTGGCGTCGGCGGCGGTGAAGAAGCGACCGCCCGAGGCGCGGGCGACCTGGCGCAGCGTGCCGGGATCGGGCGGCACGCGGCGCGTCTCCGTGCTGCCGTCCTTGTGCCTGACGGTGATGGTGCCGTTCGCGGTGCCCAGCGCGACGGTGTAGACGGGGATCTTCTGGCGGCGTGCCTGCTGGGCGGCGGTGACCGGGTCGACGCCGCGGGTGGACGCGCCGTCGCTGATCAGCAGCAGCGCCGCGGGCGGCCGGCGGCCGTCGATGCCCGCGGGCCGCTTGAGGGCGCGCACGGCGGTCGTGATGGCGTCGCCCATCGCCGTGCCGCCGCGGGGCGTGAGGCGCCCGACCGCGGCCTTCACGGCGTCGCGGTCCTTCGTCGGGCTCTGCAGCACGGCGGCGCGCCCGCCGAACTGCATGACGCCGATGTTGACGCGCTTGGGCACGCGCTCGCTGAACGCGACCGCGGCGCGTTGCACGGCGACCAGGCGCGTCGGGGCGACGTCGGTCGCCTGCATCGACCCGGAGGTGTCGGTGGCGAGCATGATCGAGGCGCGCTCGACCGGCACCGCGACGGTGCGCTGGGGGCGGGCGGCGGACACGACGAGCGCGACGATCGCCAGCGCGATGATCGCGAACGGGATGTGGCGGCGGAATCCCGGCCGCCTCGGCGTCACGGCTGCCGAGAGCGCGGGGTTGGCGAACGCCGCGCCCGCGCGCGCACGGCCGCGCCCGTCGACGAGGTAGAGCGCGAGCAGTGCCGGCAGGACCAGCAGCGCGACGAGGACGAGCGGGCTGGCGAAGCTCACGGGGTACGGGCGGGGCGGGTGCCGAGGCGGACCTTGACCGACTGCGAGGAACCGGCGCTCGAGCGCAGCTCGATGTCTACCTCCTCGTTGGGCTTGTGGCTCTCGACGGCCTTGGCGACGCCCTCGGGATCGCGGACAGGCTTGTCGTCGATGCGGACGATCACGTCGCCGGGGTTGAGGACCCCGTCGGCCGGGCCGCCCGAGACGACCGAGCTGACCTCGGCGCCGTCGGGGATCGCCCCGGACGCGGGCCGGGTCTCCACCCCGAGGTAGGGACGGGCGATTTTCTCGCCCTTGATCAGCTTGGGCGTGACCTGGCGGATCGTGTTGGAGGGCACCGCGAAGCCGATGCCGATGTTGCCGCTGGATCCGGCGGTCGCGATCTGCGAGTTGATCCCGATGACGCGGCCGGTGTCGTCGAGCAGCGGGCCGCCCGAGTTGCCCGGGTTGATCGGCGCGTCGGTCTGGATGACGTCGTCGATCTGGAAGTGGTTGGGCGCCTGGATCGTGCGGCCGAGCCCGGAGACGATGCCCTCGGTGGCGGTGCGGTCGAGGCCGAGCGGGTTGCCGATCGCGATGGCGATGTCGCCGACCGCGACCTGGCGGGAGTCGGCGAACTTCAGCGGCGTGACGTTCTTGGGGATCGAGCCGCTGTCGATGTTCAGCACGGCGAGGTCGCTCGATGCGTCGACGCCGCGCACGGCGGCGTCGATGCTGCGCCCGTCGGCGCCGAAGCGAACGACGACGCGGTCCGAGGTGCCGACGACGTGTGCGTTGGTCACGACCGTGCCGTTGTTGTCGACGAGGAACCCGGTGCCCGAGCCGTCGCTGGTCCGGATCGAGACGACCGCGGGGCTGACCTTCGCGTAGATCACGCCGGCCTGCGACTGGCCCTTGCGCGGCTTGACGGGCGAGCCGGAGACCGCGGGCAGCGCGGAAACGCTGCCGGCGTCGCCGCCGAGGAGCGCCCCGGCCGCGAAGGCGCCCGCCGAAATGGCGGCCACCGCGGTGGCCGCGGCGACGAGGCCGGCGACGGCCCGCCTGCTCAGGTTCGCGCGTGCTCGCGAGGTGCCCGCGATCTCGGCCTCGGCGAGGCGCTCTGATCGCAGCTGGCGCGCGCGCTCGGCGCGATCGGCCGCCTCGTCGCGGGCTCGCTGCGCCTCGTCGCGCCAGTCCCCGGTCCACAGGTGGTTCGGCCGCCGCATGCAACCAGAAGGTAGGACGTTCCGCTAATTCGTGTCTAAGCAGGGCCTCAGAACTCCCTGAGCGGGCGCGTAGGCGTCTGGACAAGTGTCCGAGAGAGCTTTTGCACAAGTTTCGGTACAGATCTCCATTGGCGCCTTCGGGTGCCCGGCGATCCGCTCGGGGCGGTTCTCGGACCGGACACCCGGAGCCGCCTCGGCGGGTCGCCGTCAATCCTTGGTCATGTACTGCTGCAGCTCGCGGCGGGCGATCGACAGCTTGTGCACCTCGTCGGGCCCGTCGGCCAGGCGCAGCGTGCGCATGTGCGCGTAGGCGGAGGCCAGGCCGAAGTCCTGCGACACGCCCGCACCGCCGAAGACCTGGATGGCGCGGTCGATCACCTTCAGCGCCACGTTGGGGGCCGCGACCTTGATGGCGGCGATCTCGGTGCGCGCATGCTTGTTGCCGACGGTGTCCATCAGCCACGCCGTCTTGAGCGTCAGCAGGCGCACCATCTCGATGTCGATGCGCGACTCGGCGATCCAGTCCAGGACGTTGCCGCGCGTGGCGACGGGGGCACCGAAGGTCTCGCGCGACAGCGCACGGCGGCACATCGCCTCCAGCGCGACCTCCGCGGAGCCGATCGCGCGCATGCAGTGGTGGATGCGTCCGGGGCCCAGGCGCGCCTGGGCGATCATGAAGCCGTCGCCCTCGCCGGCGATCAGGTGCGACGCCGGCACGCGCACGTCCTCGAAGCGCACCTCGGCGTGGCCCTCAGGGTCGTGGTAGCCGAAGACCTGCAGGTTGCGTACGACGGTCAGCCCCGGCGTGTCGCGGGGCACGAGGATCATCGACTGCTGCTTGTAACTGGACGCCTCTCCATCCGTCTTCCCCATGACGATGAAGATCGCGCACCGCGCGCGCATGGCCCCCGACGCCCACCACTTGCGGCCGTTGAGCACGTACTCGTCGCCGTCGCGCTCGATGCGCAGCTGGATGTTGCGCGCGTCGGAGCTGGCCACGTCGGGCTCGGTCATCGCGAAGGCCGAGCGGATCTCGCCGTCGAGCAGCGGTAGCAGCCAGCGCTCCTTCTGCTCCTCGGTGCCGAACTGCGTCAGCACCCCCATGTTCCCGGTGTCCGGCGCGGCGCAATTGACCGCCTCGGGCCCGATGTGGCTGCGGCCGGTGATCTCGGCGAGGGTCGCGTACTCGACGTTGGTCAGCCCGGGGCCGTGATCGGTGTCGGGGTGGAAGAGGTTCCACAGCCCGCGCGAGCGCGCCTCCTCCTTGAGCTCCTCCATGACCGGCGGGTGGAAGTGCGGGTCCCCGGCGTCGGCGATCTGGCGCTCGTAGGTCTCCTCGGCGGGATGCACACGCTCGTCCATGAACGCGCGCAGGCGCTCCTGGAAGTCACGGGCGCGGTCGGTCAGCTCGAAGTCCATCGGGTTCTCCTAGGTCGAGTCAGCGGGCGCCCGGGCCGGGCACCCCGCGGAAGGCGAACGGCGCGGGCTCACGGTGGGGCTGGACGAACCAGCACTCACCGGTGCCGTCGCCGGCGAGGATCCGCACGACGGTCTCGGCGACGGACTCCGCGGGGATGATGTCGAAGCCCTGAGCGACGAGCTCGGCGCGCATCGGCTCCACCAGCGCGGACTCCGCGAAGCCCGGGCAGACCGCGTTGAAGCGGATGCCCTCGCTCTCGAGGGCCGGGCCCATGGCCCGCGCCCAGCCCACGACCCCGTGCTTGTTGGCGGTATAGAAGGGGTCCATCGGCATGCCGGTGAGGCCGGCGAGCGACGCGGTGGCGACGATCGACCCGCCCCCGCGGGCGCGCAGCGCCGCCAGCGCGGCGTGGGTGCCGAACACCACGCCGTCGAGGTTGACGCCCATCGCGCGCCGGTAGAGCGCGAGGTCGAAGTCCTCCCCCACGCCGCAGCCCGTCCCGATGCCGGCGTTGAGGTAGGCGTAGTCCAGGCCGCCGCAGCGGTCGACGGCGAAGGCCACGGCGTCGAGGTTCGCCTGGAGGTCCGAGACGTCCGCGGCCACGAAGTGCCCGCCGACCTGCTCGGCGACCGCCTCCCCAGCCTCAACGCTCAGGTCGCAGACGACGACCTCGGCACCGGCCTCGGCCAGCGCGAGGACGGTCGCGCGCCCCAGCCCGCTCGCACCGCCCGTGACGAGCGCGACCTTGTCGCGCACGCTCGTCAGATCGGCTGGTGTGCTGAATGCCGTCTCGGCCACGGGCGCCACGCTATCGGGCTGTACGCTCGCGCACGTGCGCACCCTCGTTGTCGGAGCGGGCGGCGTGGGTGCCGCCGCCGCTGCCATCGCCCGCCATCGCGGGTTCTTCGAGCACCTCGTGCTGGCCGACGTCGACGGCGACCGGGCCGCGCGCGCCGCAGCGGCGACCGGCGACGATCGCGTGACCTCGGCGCAGCTCGATGCCTCCGAGGCCGAGGCCATCGCCGCGCTGGCGGCCGCCAAACGCGCCGACGCGATCCTCAACGCCTGCGACCCGCGTCTGAACCCGCCGATCTTCGCCGCCGCACGCGCGGCGGGCACGACGTACCTCGACATGGCGATGACGCTGTCAGAGCCGCATCCCGAGCGGCCCTACGAGGAGACCAACGTGCTGCTCGGGGACCTGCAGTTCGCCCAGGCGGACGACTGGGAGCGCGCGGGCCTGCTCGCGCTCGTGGGCATGGGCGTCGAGCCGGGGCTGTCCGACGTCTTCGCGCGGTACGCGGCCGACCACCTCTTCAGCGAGATCGACGAGGTCGCCGTCCGCGACGGCGCGAACCTCACGGTCGACGGCTACGCGTTTGCTCCCACGTTCTCGATCTGGACGACGATCGAGGAGTGCCTGAACCCGCCGCTGATCTGGGAGCGCGACCGCGGCCACTTCGTCACCGCGCCGTTCAGCGAGCCTGAGGTCTTCGACTTCCCCGAGGGCATCGGCCCGGTCGAATGCGTCAACGTCGAGCACGAGGAGGTCATCCTGATCCCGAAATGGGTCGACTGCCGCCGCGCAACGTTCGAGTACGGCCTCGGCGAGGAGTTCATCGGCGTGCTCCGCACGTTGCGCATGCTCGGGTTGGACTCCACCGCGCCGCTCGACGTGCGGGGCACGTCGGTGGCTCCGCGCGACGTCGTGGCCGCCGCGCTGCCGAACCCGGCCGAGCTCGGCGACCGGATGCACGGGCTGACGTGCGCGGGCACCGACGTGACGGGCACCGGCAAGGATGGGCGCCCGCGCGCGACCTACCTCTACCACGTGGCCGACAACGAGGAGACGATAGGCCGCGACGGCTGCCAGGCGGTCGTGTGGCAGACGGCGGTCAACGCCGTCATCGCGATGGAGCTGCTGGCGGAGGGCGTCTGGTCAGGCGCCGGCGTGCTCGGGCCGGAGGCCTTCGACGCGGCGCCGTTCCTCGAGCTGCCAGCGGACTACGGCAGCCCGCACGGCGCACAGGAGCGCTAGCAGTCGAAGAGCATGCGGATCTCGGTGCCCGTGCTGCCGTCGGCGCACTGGATCTCGTAGCAGTCGGTCGTGTGCTCGATGACCGGGATCCCCAGGCCGAGGCCCGGGCTGTCGTCGCATGGCGCCATGCCGATGCCGCAGTCGCGGACGACGACCTCGAACGTGTGATCGCGCAAAGCGGCGCTGACCTCGAGATCGCCGGGCTCGTCGCGGTCGCGGTAGGCGTGGATCACGACGTTCGAGAGCGCCTCGGAGACCGCGAGGCGGACGTCCTCGGTGCGCCCGGTGCAGGCGTCCATCCCGGTGAGGTAGCCGACGACCTCGCCGCGCAGCATCGGGACACTGGCGGCTTCTGCCGGGGCAGAGAGAGCGAGTGTCGGGTAACGGGCCATCGGTTGGGCAATACCCGACTGCTCAGGGCGCACACTGACCCGACAAGCGTTCTGACCTGCGTCCTTCTGCTGATCAGGCCTAGAAGATCAGGTCGGGGATGAAGCAGCCGACGACCCAGTTGGGCGCGTCGACGACCTCGTGGATGCGCAGGTCACAGGCGACCGACACCAGCGCATATGCTTCCTCGGGGTCGCCGCCGCGGCGGCGGGCGATGTGGTCCACGGCGGCCCGGGTGGCGTCACGCGCAGCCTCCATCAGGTCGTCGCGCACGCCCGTGGTGACGTGGTAGCCGCCGGCCTCCGTGCGCGCGAGCTCGCCGGGCGCCACGCCGTACTGCGGCGCGGGCAGCTCGCCGTCGCGGCGCACGTCGAGGCGCACGGTTACGTCCATCGCGGCCTCCACCGCGGTCCCGCACACCTCGCCGTCACCCATCGCAGCGTGCGTGTCGCCGACGCTGAAGAGCGCCCCGTCGACGCCGATCGGCAGCAGCAGCGTCGTGCCGGCGCGCAGGTGCTTGATGTCGAGGTTGCCGCCCCAGCGCCGCGGCGGGATCACCGAATGCTCGCCAGGCTCAGCCGGGGCGACGCCGATCGTGCCCGGGAACGGCTCGAAGGGCAGCGCGACGTCGCCGAAGCGCACCGAGCGCGCGCTCGCGTCGACCTCGGAGATCCGCAGCCAAGGGTCGGGGAAGTCGTCGGCGAGCAGCCCGAAGCCGGGGATGATCGCCGTCCATCCCCAGTCGCGGGGGCGCAGCTCGAGGATCTCGACGGCCAGGACGTCGCCGGGCTGGGCGCCCTTGACGAACACCGGTCCGGTGACCGGGTTCGCGCGCGCGAAGTCCAGTCCGGCGACGTCGGCCGCCTGCGAACCGGCGTCGAGCTGGCCGCCGGAGGCGTCGAGCGCCTCGAGCGTCACCTCGGCGCCGGGCTCGACCTCGAGAACCGGCTCGATCGCGTTGTCCCAGACCGAGTGGGCGTGGTCGCCGCCGGCCGCGTAGATTGAATGCGCGGGCACGGGCG